>JAPOQV010000481.1 GCA_026710565.1 Spirochaetaceae bacterium
CGGCTCCGCAAGTTGCGGTACGCCATCGGCGCGACGGGCCGACCGGCGCTACGCTCCTCGACGGCGGCGAATTCTCGGCGCGACAGCATCCCCCGGAACCGCGCGACGTCCGCCTTCGAGAACCGCAGATCGTTGCTCCCGCGTCGGAAATCATGTGAGCATCGCTGGACAGCTCTCTTGCCTGTTTGCAAGCACCACTGACGGACTGTGGAGACGCCAGAGAGAGCGCACTCGCGCGGGGGCAGCGGCTGGGAACACCCCTGCCCGCTCGAATGCCGCGCTCAGCCTGCCCCGGAGTTACCCCCGGGCAGGAGGCTGCGGTCGAGGTGCGGCCCGCGGTCGAGAAGGACAACCGGTACCGGCACGGCAAGCTGCCTTGGCTTCACAGCCCCGTTCCTGCGCGGCGGCGGGGCTGCTCAGCGATCCCGAGGATTGTCACGATGCGCAGGCTGACACTGATCCCGGTGCGAACCCTGCCAGGCGCCTCCGCCACGAGCGCGTCCCGAACCTGTCGCGCACATGGTCCCGGGCCGATCGGCGGCCGGCGCCCCGCGCGGGGCGAACCCCCCGACAGTGCTATTCTTGTACACGACTCGTGCGACCGTTCCATGACCGGCAGGCGTAACATGGTGACCATCGTGCGACCAACGCGTTTTTTTCGGCCTCTTGCCTGCTGTCATCGGGTCCGCGCGCGTCGTGGGCGGCCTTTCATGGCGGGCCGACGCGTGCTCCGGCAGGTCGAACAGGCGGTGGCCTGCACCATGTCGACCCTGACCATCCGCGTCCACGACGATACGCACGCCCGGACGAAGTTTCTCGCCCATCATCGCGTCATGACCGTGAACGAGCTGAAGGAACAGCGGTGCACCATCGCCGACAGCCGGCACGACGCCGAAACGCGACCCCGTGCGCTGGCCGCACGCGGCCCCTGTGCCTCTTGCCGACATTCCGTCCCGGGAGACGAATGAACCGGTCTCGTGTTTGGACGGCGAGGATGCAGTCGCACGCCGTCACGGCGCATCGAGCGCGTTTCAAGTCGTCGGTTGGGCCAATCTGTAGCCGACGCCGCGCTCCGTGAGGATGTAGCCGGGCTGCGCCGCATCGTCGCCCAGCTTGCGGCGGAGCTTCTTGACCATGGCGCGCACCAGCTTCGCGTTGCCCGACTCCCCGCGCCACACCTTCCGCAGCAGCGAGTCGTAGGTCAACACCCGCGTGGCGTTGACCGACAGCACGCGGAGCAGCTCGTACTCGGTGGCCGTCAGCTCCACCGCGCGCCCGGCCACCGTCACCCGGCGTTGCTCGTAGTCGATGGCCAGATCGCCCAGCCGGAAGCGTTCCGACCAGCCCTGCCGGCGCAGCACCGCCTGGACTCTCGCCGTCAGCTCCGTCGGCGAGAAGGGCTTGACGATGTAGTCGGCGGCTCCGAGTCTGAGGGCCTTGACGATCGTCTCGTCCCTCCGGTAGCCGGAGATGAAGATGACCGGCAGGCCCGCCAGCTCGGGCGCCCGCTCCATCAGCTCGATGCCGTCGGTCCCCGGCAGCATCAGGTCCAGCAGGACCAACCTGGGCCTCTTCGTCCTGACGAGGCGGGGCAGCTCCCGCGGGTCGCCGGTCAAGACCGCGACGTAGCCGGCCGCGGTCAGCGCGTCCCGAACGTAACGGAGCGTCTGCGGGTCGTCGTCCACCACGAGGATGCGCGGCCGCGCCGTCCGGCCGGAGCGGGAGATGAAGATGCCCGGCCGATCCTCGAGCGCGGGTATGCGCTGCATCAACTCGATGCCGTCGGTCTCGGGCAGCACCAGGTCCAGCAGCACCAGTTCAGGCTTGTGGGTGCGGACGAGGTCGGCTACCTCC
>JAPOQV010000482.1 GCA_026710565.1 Spirochaetaceae bacterium
GCCCCGCCGTAGAGGTGGAACCGCAGGCGTATCGGCCCCACGCCCACCCCGGCCAGAGTCCTGTGCTCCCGCCACGCCACAGGAGCCGCGATCGAGTCGGCCATCAGCGGGCGGGCATCGGCGGCGCTGTAGCCCGGGATCGGCCGCAGGGTCCGGGCGTCGAGCACCTCCACCTCGATCCAGTCCCGCCACGGGATGGCGTGATCGAGGTTGACCGTGAGGCGCGGTCCTGGCGGGTCATGTTCAGAGCACCCTGTTTCGTGTAGCCCAGGTGGCCATGGAATGGCCGGTAGCGGTTGAAATCGTAGAGCATCACGTAGCTGCCGGCCTGCGGCAGCACGTAGACGAAGTGGATCTCGTGCTCCGCGCCTTCCTGCGGATCGATCGGCAGTTGCGGTTGCTTGACCAGGTGCTCGATGTCCGGTCCCTCGCCGACCGAGTGCTGGCCGTACGCCTTGATGCGGCCGTCGGCCGGAGCGTTCGGGTCGATGAACAGGTGTCCGGTGTCGCCGTCCGGCCACTGCACGCCGTCGCCGGACCGCTGCCAGTGGATGCCGTCTCGGGAATAGTGCAGGACGTAGCGCATCCGCCGGGTCACGCCCTCGAACACGTTGCCCGCGGCCTCGCGGCCGCCGGCCGCCACCGGCATCCAGGTCAGCGCCTGGTAGCGGCGGTCATCCGGCGCCTCCGGGTCGATCAGCACGCAGAAGTGGCTGGCGTCGGCCCCGTCAGGGCGGGAGCAGATGTTGTTGTCCTTCGATCCCCGGTAGTCGTGCAGGCCGAGCCTTGGCTTCTCCCAGACCACCCCGTCGTCGCTGACCGCGTAGCCGATCGAGGAGTGATGCTCTGCCTCGAACGATACGGTCGAGCCGCGGTCGGTCCCGTAGTACCAGGCGGTGAACTGTCGCTGCATCGGATCCCAGGCGATGCTCGCCGCCCAGTTGGATGCGCGGTCCGAGTCCCACGCTTCGGCGTCGCCGGGAATGATCACCGGATTGGCCGGATGCTTCTCTGCCCGGCCGACCACCTGCTCCGCGAGCAGGCGGCCGTCGACGGCGCTCAGATCGACGAAGGTGACGTAGGTGTCCGGGTGCGTGCGCATGCTGATCATCCTCGCTTCTGCGCCACATGGACTTGGCCGAGGCGACCGGACGCGGGAAACATCCTCAACCGCTCCACGGAACGGAACACACGATCCACCACGGCCCGTGCTGCTGAAGGACTGTTGACGGCAATGTAATCGCGGATGTTGGCAAGGTCACTGACGGCTGATACTTGCCATCGCAGCTTCATCCCATGGAGTCGTGCCCGAAGAAAGCTGCGACCTCTTCGTGCGTGGCATATCCCGCTGGAGCCTCGAGGCGGCGAGCGACCTCCTGAGCCTGGTCCGGGGTGAGTTGCGCGTCCATGCTCCTTTCGACCATGTCGAGGAGCAATTCAGCAGCCTCATCCTGAAGGTCGCTGGGAAGGTCTTGGAGCTTCGCAATCGCCCTTTCGAGCAACTCGGTCATAGGGCGATTCTATCAGCCCTCAAGGTTGGAACAAGCCGTGACGCGCTCCGCTCCGCCGGATCCTCGGGCAACCCGACAGAAGCCACGGCGAGCTCACCGACCAGGACCCGAAGGCCGGGATGCGACCGAGCGTGCTACGCTGGCCGGGCAATGAGGACGATCCGCGTGCTGACGTGGTCGGGACGGGCGGGGTTTCGCAGGCACGACCAGTGGCTGGAGCACTGTCGCCTGTACCCGGACGGCATCGGCCCCTATCTGGCCTCGGCTCTGAACGAGATCGGCGGCGTGCGGGCAACCGGCGTGCACGGCTTCGGCGTCGATCGCGAGTCGGAGATGGAAGCGCTGACGACGTGGAGCGGCGATGCGAAGCGGTTCACGTACATCGACGGCCACCAGCTCGGCCTCAACCCGGGTTACGACCGCCTGGAGACGGCGTTCCCGGACGCCGGCGGGATCGGGGAGTTGAACCGCCTGGACCGATACCAGGTGTTTATCGCTTGGGCGCACGGCGGCCCGCTGCCCGCGTGGGACGCGGCGGTGGGCGAGCTGGTCCGCGCCGGCCGCCTCGGGCTGGTGGCCCTGCACAGCGTCTGGAACCACCGCGCCTACCCGCAGATCGCCGACCTGATCGGCGCCGTCTCCGGCATCGGCAAGGTGCGGGAGGGCGTACCGATTGACGTCGAGGTGCTGTGCGACCATCCGGTCACCGACGGGATCGGCGATTTCGCGATCCGAGACGAGATCTACTTCGAGCCGCTCGAGATCGCATCCGACGTGACCCACCTGCTGCGCGGCCGCTGGCAGGAACACGCCTCGCCGTTCGGATGGGCCCGCGAGGTGGGCGCCGGGCGGGTGGTGTACCTGCAGCCCGGCCACGAGGACTGCCCGGTGTACGCGCAGCCCGCGGTGCGCCGCCTGCTCGCCAACGCCGTCCGCTGGGTCGCCCCGCGATGAGCGGAGCGAACCTTATTCGAAGAGTGAGCGAAGCGAACCTCACTCGAAGAGTGATCCGCCCCCGCCGCTTCGGGCGCGCCGACGTGCGTATACCGGAGATCGGCCTGGGCTGCTACAACCTGACCGCCGACCGGGGGGTGGACCGCGATACCGCCCTCGCCACCCTGCAGCGCGCCTACGAGCTGGGGGTGCGCTTCTTCGACACCGCGCCGATGTACGGCGACGGCGAGTGCGACGAGCTGCTCGGTCTGGCCTTCGGCCACCTGGGCGCCGACGAGGTGCTGATCGGCGCCAAGCTGTCCGGCCCGCCCGGCGAGCACTTCGGGGACTACAGCCGCGACTCGGTGCTGCGGGCGTTCGACCGGACGCTGCGCGCGTTGCGCCGCGACGAGGTGTTCGCGCTGCAGGTCCACGGCTTCGCCTCGCCACGAGACATCCCCCGCCAGACGGCGGAGTGGCGCGCCCTGTACGAGCCGGGGATGGCATTCGAGGCGCTGCTGGAGCTCAAGGAGCAGGGAGCGTGCCGGTACGCCGGCGCCACCAACCACAACTCCGTGCTCCTGGCGGAGGCCGTGCGCCGCTTCCCGCTCGACGTGGTGGAGATCGCCAGCCACTACAACATCACCAGCCACGTGGCGCCGCTCACCCTGCTGCCGCTGACCGACGAGCGCGGCGTGGCCACCGTCATCGCCAACCCGATCGGCGGCGGTCGCCTGGTGAGCCTGGAGACCTATCGCGCAGCGACCTACCTGGGTGCGCTCCCGCTCGACCAAGCGGTCGGGACCCTGGAGCGATTGATGCGTGACACCGGGCTTGAGCTGTACGAGCTGGCGCTGCTGTACCTGCTGCACGACCCACGGGTGACCTGCGTGATCCCGGGGCCGCGCAACGTCGCGGAGCTCGAAGCCGACGTGGGCGTTGCGAGTCGTCCGCCGCTCTCCGACGAGCAGGCGGCGGAGCTCGCCCGCATCGGCAGCCGGCTGCTCGCCAGGAAGATGCCGGCCGAGAGCGGCATCGGGGTGGTCGGCGTGCCGCTACGCCCCGAGTGGCTGGCAACGTCCGACTGACCGAAACCCCTACGGCATCCATGCGTCACGACCACCATAGCGTACGTGAAGCACGTGGACCGTCGATCCCTTGACGGTGAAGAACACACGCCAGGCCGTCCCGCGGCCTACAAACACGTGTCGGATCTCATCGTCGAAGGCGTCGTTCTCGGGCGCCAGGGCATGCGACTCCGGCAGCGTATCGAGGCTGAGGATCGCGTTACGGATCTCCTCAAGCCACCGTTCGGCGTACCGGGGGTTTCTCGCGGACAACCATGTATATGCTTCGTTGGTGTTCTCCGCCGCACAGCGCGTGATGACGACGCCGTAGCGCTTCACCTCCCCCGGGCGTCGAACTGGGCGAAGAAGGACGACGCAGGAACGCCCCGGCCGGCGCTGACGTCGTCCAGCCCCTTGCGGATTCCCGCCACGGCGCTGGCGTACTCAAGCTGCTCCTGCACGTCTTGCCACGCACGTGCATCCATGACGACCAGCTCGGGCCTGCCGTTGACCGTCAGCACGAACGGCCGACCGGTATCCTTCAGGCGAGAGACGAAACGGGCCGTGTCACGCTTGAATTCCGTCAGCGGCCTGATGTCCTGTGTGATGTCCATAGCGACCCCTCTTACGCATCTTTTCTAATGATTATTTTATGCCGAACTATCTGCATGGATCAAACGTCGACTCCGGTTCGTCCTGTCCGGGGCGAACTCGCAAGGCGTCGAAGCGGTGGGACAGGCGCTACAACCGCGGGCTCACCCGGATCCGCGACGAACTCGGCGCCAACCGGGTCACCTGCTATGGCGTCTACGACGGCGAGCGGCCTGCGTCGTGGGGCGCCGTGCAGGTTCTGCCGGCGCTGGAGTTCCTGCAACTCCTCTGGAACGGCCAGGTAGTGCGCTGACCGTGTCCAAGCGCACCGACAAGAAGCCCCGGAGCCTGACGGCCCCGGGGCTGAAGAACGGGACGGAACTCGGGCGGGATCAGCCGCCGAGCGTCTTGGCGCGCTCTTCTGCGTCCCTGTGGAAGTAGATCGTCGGCATCTGGATGAACCACTCCTGCACGTTGCCGATGTCGGGCGCGTAGGCGCGGAAGCGATGCGCGAACTGCACCAGATCGGTGCCGATCAGGTACTCCGCCTGCAGCTTCTGCAGCGCGATGATCTTTTCGTTCAGCACCTCGTCGCTCTCCGCCGACTTGGCCGCCTGCGCGACATCCCACATCTCCTGCGCGAACGCCGGCGGCTCCTCACCCTGAGCGCCCCCGGTGGTCAACCACAGGTACCACGGACGAGACCAGGTATTGGACGGGGTCAAGCTTGCAGAGGGACCGCCGAAACGGGACGGCCAGTCCCGGTTGGCGTAGTCGGTCAGGCTCTGCCAGCCGATAATCTCCCAGTCCATGTTGTTGAGGACCTCTCCCTGCGCTCCCCAGCCGACGCCGCGGAAGTTGCCCTTGAAGCCGATCTTGGGCATCTCCTCGACCAGCAACGACCACGTGTCGTCGAACCACGTTGCGATCGAGAAGATCGTCAGCGTGATGGGCTGGCCGTCCGGGCCGAGCCGGAAGCCGTCTGCGTCCTTGTCAGTCAGACCCATCTCGTCGAGCAACGCGTTGGCCATGTCCAGGTCGCGTTCCACCGCCAGGGTGGCCAGCTCCTCGACGTACCACGGGCTTTCCGGGTCCCTGACGCCGATCTGCCGCGGCGGCGCCAGCCCCTCGAACTCCAGGTCGCTGATCAACTGTCGCGGAGCCCAATAACTGATCGCCAGGCGGAAGCGCTTGTCGCGGAAGATCTCCGCCTTGAACGGGTCCTGAGCGAACCAGTTGAAGCTGAGCGTGCGCTCCGACAGGTCGCCGCGGAACGGGAACGAGATCAACTGGATGTCACCCGCCTGGGCTGCCTGATTGTGGATCTCCACCTTGGGCAACGGGACGCCGGCCACCGTCACCTCGCCGGCAAGGACGCGCAGGTCGCGTGCCGCGGCGTCCGGGACGATCTGTGTGTGCTGCTCGTCCATGTACGGGAGCTGATTGCCCTCGGAGTCGACTGCCCAGTAGTACGCGTTGCGCGTCCAGATGATCGGCGTCGCCTCGATGCCGGTCGACGCCTGCCACGGTACCATCGTCGGAGTATCGGGACTGCTCTGCACGAACAGGTCCCATCGGGCGCGGAAGAGCTGGATCCAGTCCTCGAAGCCGCCGGCCTCGACCTTGGCGGCCAGTTCATTGGCGTCGGCATACTCCTTGTGATACTGGGTCAGGTAGTGCTTGGCCATCCCCATCGCCTGCCGTTCCTGGTTGGCGCCGAAGGCGGTAACGAACCCGGGATACGGGTTCGGGAACTCGATGCGAAGCGTTACGTCGTCGATGGCGGTGATTTCCGCGAGCGTGTCACCCTGCTTGAGCCACCCGGGGACGGTGGCGCTCAACTCGGCATTCTGAGCGAAATCCTCCCACCAGAACAGATAGTCCTCGGTCGTGTACGGGTGTCCGTCCGACCAGCGCAGTCCGGTGCGCAGCTTGACCGTGTAGACGCGGTTGCCGTTGGAGGCCTCGATGCTCTTGAAGGCCAGCGGTAGCACCTCGGGCCGCTCCATCTTCGCTTCGCCCCAGAACGGGATGGCGACGTTGGTCATGCCCTGCGCATTCGGGGCATCACCTGCCTGGGTTGCGAAGATCCCGCCGTACAGGCCGATCTCGGTCATCCCGTACGTGCCGGGAGCGATGACCAGCGGATCCACGGGGATGCGCTCCTCGACCGGCGGCAGGTCCATATCGTCCAGATATGGCGACTGCTGGTACTGGCCGAACAGGGGTGCCGCTACCAAGGCAGCGATCAGAACAAGCCAAAACGTACTTCTCAAAACGAACCTCCTCGCGCGCTCGTGCCTGCGTCGCTCCGGGCCCGGCCGGGCGCTGCACCTAGGAGGGTATCGTCCGAAACGCCAGCTCGCAAGCGGCCACGCTGGGCGGTGCTACCGGTAGGGGTCCATCGCGTCGCGCAGGCCGTCGCCCAGGAACTGGAAGGCGATCACGGTGAAGATCACCATCAACGCCGGGATCAGCAGCCATGGCCGCAGCGCCACCACGCTGACGTTCTGTGCCTCCTGGATCAGCACGCCCCAACTGATCGCCGGCGCGCGCATGCCGATCCCCAGGAAGCTCAGCGCCGTCTCCCCCAGGATCATCGCCGGGATGCGGTTCGAGCCCTCCACGATCAGGTGGCTGGCAAACGACGGCAGCATGTGGCGGAAGAGCTGACGGCGGACCGGCGCGCCGTCGAGCTTGGCTGCCACGACATACTCCTCCTCCCGCAGGGAGAGGAACTTGCTGCGTACCGTGCGCGCCAGCCCCGTCCAGCCGAAGATGGAGAGAATGATCGTGATCGCCAGGTAAACCTGGATGATGCCCCAATCCAGCGGCAGCGACGCGCTCAGGGCCATCCACAGCGGCAGGGTCGGGAAGGACATGAACACTTCGATCAGGCGCTGAATGATGTTGTCGACGGTGCCGCCGAAGTAGCCGGAGATGCTGCCGATGGTGATACCGAGCACCCAGCTTATGACAATGGATACCAGGCCGATGGTGAGCGAGATGGCCGATCCGCGTACGATCCGCGAGAACAGGTCACGGCCCTGACTGTCGGTGCCGAGGGGGTACCAGAGTACCTCCAGAGTGCCGGTGCCGACGAAGTGGAGCGTGCTGGGGATGAATCCGAACAGATCGTATTCGTGGCCGTGTACGAACAGACGCAGCGGCGTCTCGGTGTCCAGGTCGGGCGTGAACTCGCGTTCCAGGGTTTCCCAATTGAGCTGGCTGGTGATCTCATACACGACCGGCCGGAAGCGGCCTTCCTGATCGAACAGGGGTATCCGCGCGGGTGGCAGGAACCGAAAATCGGGGCGCCGCTCGACGGGGTCATTGATCTCGAAGAATCCGTTGAAGATCACCATCACGTAGAACGCGGCAAGCACCACCAGCGCGACGCGCGCCCAGCGATGGTTCTTGAACTTCAGCCAGACCAGCTTCATCTGGCCGGCGCTGAAGTAGGCCTCCCGCGCCGCCGCTTCCCGGTCGCGCCGCCCCGGCGCCCTGCCGGCGTCGCGCTGCTCCTGCAGCGTAGGTTGGCGACGCTCGCTCGCCGTGCTCATTGCAGCAGCCTGATACGCGGGTCGAGCAGCGCCAGCGCCAGATCGGAGATAAGCGTGCCGATCACCGTCAGCGTCGAAAGCAGCATGATCACGGCGCCGGCCACCTGCATGTCCTGATTGATGAGCCCTTCGAAGTAGAGCGGTCCCATGGTCGGCAGGCCGAGCACCAGCGCGACCAGCACCTCACCGCCGACCAAGCCCGGCAGCAGCCAGCCGATGCCGGAGATCCACGGGTTGGCGGCCATCCGGATCGGATACTTGATGAGCAGTCGGGTCTCGGGCACCCCTTTGGCCCGCGCCGTCGTGACGAACGGCATGCGCAACTGATCGAGCACGTTGGCGCGGATCGTGCGCACGCCGCCGCCGATCGACTCGAAGCCCAGGATCACGATCGGCATCCAGATGTGCTTCAGGAAATCGATGAACTTGGCGATACTCCACGGCTCCTGAGCGTATTCGGTCGAAAAGACACCGCCCGGAACATAATTGATCAACTTGAAGGCCGCATACATCAGCAGCAAGGCGAACAGGAAGTTGGGCACCGCCATCATGAAGAAGGCGATGAAGCTGAAGACGTTGTCGAACAGCGAGTACTGACGAATGGCCGCCCCCACTCCGGCCGGCCAGGAGATCGCGGTGCCGACCAGCAACGTGATCAGGCCGATCATCACGGTGAGGAGCAACCGGCCGGAGATCAGTTCGCGCACCGGCTTGCGCCACTGGAATGACCAGCCCCAGTCGCCCTTGAACCAGGCCGCACCCCAACGGACGTACCGCACCGGCGCCGGGTCGTCCAGGCCGAGCTGCGCGCGGATGTTGGCCACCATCTCCTCGGCCTCCTGACTGCCGATGCGATCGCGCATGTCTTCAAGCTGCCCGACGTAGGCGCTCGCCATGTCTCCCGGCGGCAGCTCGATGACGATGAAGGAGACGATCGAGATCAGGATCAGCGTCGGGATCATGACCAGGAACCGGCGGCCGAGGTACCCGAGCATCGCGACCGACCGTGCCAACAGCCGGGACGGTTGTCAATCCGTCAGCCGGATGCGCGGGTCCAGCAGCGCCAGAGCGAGATCGGAGATCAGCGTGCCGATCACCGTCAAGCCGGCCATCAACATGATGATGGCGCCGGAGACGTGCATGTCCTGATTGATCAGGCCGGCGAACAGTAGCGGGCCGATGGTCGGCAGGCCCAGCACCAGCGCGACAAGGACTTCGCCGCCGACGAGCCCCGGCAGCAGCCAGCCGATGCTGGAGACCCACGGGTTGGCGGCCGCCCGGATGGCGTACTTCACGATCAGTCGTGTCTCCGGCACACCCTTGGCACGCGCGGTGGTGACGAACGGCATGCGCAACTGGTCGAGCACGTTGGCGCGGATCGTGCGCACGCCACCGCCGATCGACTCGAAGCCGAGGATCACGATCGGCATCCAGATGTGCTTCAGGAAATCGATGAACTTGGCGACGCTCCAGGGCGCCTGCGCGTATTCCGTGGAAAAAACGCCGCCCGGCACGTACTTGATCAGCTTGAAGAACGCGTACATCAACAGCAGCGCGAACAGGAAGTTGGGGATCGCCATCATGAAGAACGCGATGAAGCTGAAGACGTTGTCGAACAGAGAGTACTGACGGATGGCAGCTCCCACACCGGCCGGCCAGGAGATGGCGGTGCCCACCAGCAGGGTGATCAGGCCGATCATCACCGTCAGGGCAATGCGATCGCCGATCACCTGCCGCACCGGCTGCCTCCAGTGAAATGACCAGCCCCAGTCGCCCTTCAGCCAGCCGACGGCCCAACGCAGGTAGCGAACCGGCGCCGGATCGTCCAGCCCGAGTTGCGCGCGGACGTTGGCCACCATCTCTTCCGCTTCCTTGCTGCCGACGCGGTCACGCATGTCCTCCAACTGCCCGACATACGCGCTAGCCATGTCTCCCGGCGGCAGCTCGATGACGATGAAGGAAATGATCGAGATCAGGATCAGCGTCGGGATCATGACCAAGAATCGGCGACCGACATACGCGATCATCGCGCCACGTTGCAAATGGAACCCCAGAGTTGTCAATCTCGGTGAGTGCCCGCACGTATGGCGACGCTCATGTGTCTGTTCTGGCTGACCGCGTTCACCGGGTCCGCTGCCGGCATGTTCGAGGGCGCGGCGGTCGAGCAGCGGTTCGAGGTCCCGGCGCGCGCCGAGCTGGTGGTCAAGGGCTCGTTCTTCTCGCTGGACATCACCGGCTACGAGGGCGACGTGATCGCCGGCCGCGCGGTGATGTCGGAGCGGGTCAGGCGCCGCAACGCGGTGGCCATCGTTACCCGCGACGGGCCGGAGAAGGTGACGGTGGAGGTCGTGACGAACGACCGGAACGTGTTGCGCTCGTCCATGCTCTGGTACCCGCAGATCCGGCTGCGCGTTCCCCACGGCGTCTCGGTGGCGGTCACCGCGGCGGGTGACCTGATCCTGCAGGACCTGCGAGCGCCGAGCGCCGATCTCTATACCTTCGAGGGAGACATCATCGTCCGCGACGTGACGGCCGAGCTGTTCACCACCAACGCCGCCGGCGTCACCCGCGTGTTCGACAGCCACGGTCCGAAGTGGCTGCTCTCCTCCAACGGCGATGTCTCCGTGGACGGCGGCGCCGGCGACGTGCGCGTGCAGACCATCGACGGACGCCTGACACTGCGCGGGGTCGCAGGCGACGTGGTCACCAACGTGGCGGTCGAGGACATCCGGATCGAGGGGCTGGACGGGACGATCACGCACGCCCCGGCGCCGGTGAAGGGGGAGCCCGGGGCGGGTGGCGGGCCCGGGGCGGGCGGCGGGGCCGGGTCGGGCGGCGGCTGACTCAGCCCTCCGGCGCCGTGCCGGCCATCCGCGCCAGCAGGTCCAGCAGCCCGGCTATGGAGCGCCGGTCGATCAGAAACATGGGGGCCGGACCGGAACCGCCCCGGCGTACCGCGTGGAACTCGCCGTTATGCGGAAGGACCTCGACCGACCACTCGGGGAGCTCGGGCTTGGCGAGCCGCCAGGTGACGGTCAGCACGGGCCGGACTCCGGCCGCCTGTGCGTCGCCGGGGACGTCCTCTTCCACTCGCAGGCCGTTCAGGTCCTCCAGCAATTCGGCGGCCTCCACGGCGGCCAGCGGCGTTCCGCCGAGCCGGTAGACCGGCGTGCCCGACTCCCCTTCCCGATCGATCGTCACCCGGTAGCTCACCTCGCCCGCCGCGAACACCATCTCCTCGACCAGGTCGTAGTCGACATCGGCCACCGTCCGCGCCACCAGGTCGAACGGCCGCAGGCGGTCCAGGGTGGCGACGCGGCTGTTGCCGAGCCGGTACACCGTCGGGCGGCCGGCGAGCGCGGCGTAGCGATGGGTGGCTCCGGCCGGTGTGCCGATCAGGAGGTGGTAGATCCCCTCGGCGTCCTCGACCTCCAGCTCGAAGACGGGCGCCGCCAGGCCCAGCGCCGGGTCGTCCGCCGCGGCCTCGGCGACGATGCCGTCGGCGACGTTACCGGTCAGATCGTCGCGCAGCCGCGCCAGCACTCCGGCCAGCGCAGTGTCGTCCGCCAGCACGGGGCCGGCGTACGGTGACGTGATCAGGTAGGCGGCGCGCTCGTCCGCCTGCGATGCGTCGTGGAAGGCGTCGTAACGGACCTCCAGCTCGCGGTCGGTCGCACGTACCCGCAGCCGGCGGACCAGCACCGGCTCGAACGTCGGCAGCGCCGTGTCGATCAGCGCCTCCGGCTCTCTGCTCAGGAGGTACACGACGTCGCCGCTGACGGTGTACACCGCGTCCCGGCCGTCCACCATCGCGTAGCTGGTGCCGGTGGCAGTGGGTGAACCCAGCAGCACGGTCAGGCGGTCGCCGCCGGCCGAAACCAGCTCGATGCGGCCGCGCGGCTCGTCAAGCCCATAAGCCGAGAGATCGGCCGGCTCCTCGGCGATGACGCGCAACGGCCGCAGGCCGATCGCCGCCTCCGCCACCTGCTGCACCTCCGGCTCCCGCAGCGGAGCGTTGGGCGCCGCCGGGTAGATCCATGTGAACCCGCTTTCGGCTTCGAGGATGGAGCGGCGCTGCAGCGTCAACCCGGTGTGCTTGACGGTGATCGCGGCCACCGACTCGGGGCCGCCGGAGTAGAACGGTGGAAGAGCCTGCCCGTCCCCTGTCTCTACCCCGTCCGGTTCGCGGCCGCTCAGCAGGAAGTAACCGGCGGCAAGGACGGCGATCGCCACGACCGGCACCAGCAGCCGGAACCAGCGACGCGGCGCCCGTCCGCCCGATGCGGAGCCACTCACCGCGCGCGCCCCAGGTTCAGCCAGTTCAGGAGCCGCTCCGCTCCGCGGTCGCGGAGCTCCTCCCGGAACGCCTCGAGCTGCGTCAGCGGCCGTGCGCCGGTGATGAACCTGCCGGTCTCGGCGGCGATGTGCTCGACCAGGGGGCCGGCCAGCGCGTCCACGAAGTTGCGGCTGTGCGTGGCGATGGCCGGCCACGGCTCCAGGACCACCGCCTTGTCATCCAGGTAGGTCGTCACGTCGTGGCGCTCGAAGTAGCGCGCGGCCGGCGTGTGTTCCGAGTCGCCCTCGCCTGACAGCCAGAGCGCGAAGTCCAGGCGGTCGGGCGCACCCGACGCCGCCGCGACCTCGCCCGCCACTTTCTCTTCCAGCAGCAGATCCAGGAACGCCGCCGCGGTCTCCGCGTGCGGAGACGTCGACGTCACGGCCCAGCCCGCCGAGACGGCGTTCCACGCACGCGGACCGATCCAGCCGCGCCGGCCACGGTTCTGCGGCAGCCGCAACGGGCCCATCCAGGCCCCGGTGCGGTCCCAGTTCCCGTCCTCGGTCAGCCCGCCGTACCCGCGCGAGCCGGCCAGCGCCGGGCCGGTCCGCCCGCTCCACGGCACCACGAACGCGCGCTCGGAGCCCAGCAGGCGCAGCAGGTCCAGATCGCCGGGGGCGGTCCGCGGGTCGAGCGAATCGGCCGCCATCAGCCCTTCTGCCGCCAGGCGATGGAACCAGCGCAGGTAGTCCTCGAACTCCCGTTCGAGCGGCCCGAGCCGCCACTCACGCCGCTCGGGGTGGTAGTAGGCGGCGCCCCGCTCGTCGACGCCGGAGCGGAACCACGACGGCGCCCGAAACAGCAGCGCCCGCTGGGTGGCGGCGAACGGCGTGCTGCCCGGGAACTCCGACTGGAGGGCGCCGAGCGACGCCAGCAGCTCCTGCCAGGTCCCGGCTCCGAGGCCACGGGCCTCGAACAGGTCCTGCCGGTAGGCGATGGCGCCCAGGTACGGGCTGGCGCTCTCGTCGAACACGCCCAGCGCATACAGCTCTCCCGGCGCCAGCAGCCGGCCGTGCGTGCCCTGCCGGAAGCGCTCGTGCCCCGCCAGCAGGCGGTGCAGATTGGGAGTGAGCTCCGGCCGTTCGAGCAGGTTGACCAGCCACTCCCGCTGGCGGATGAAGTCGATCGGCGCCACTCCCTCGGCCAGCAGGTCGGGCAACTCGCCGGACGCGGCCAGTTCCGCGAGCCGCGTGCCGCGTGCCGCAGCGCTGGAGCCGGCGATCGCCACCGGCCGCAGCGTGACGTTTGTGCGCCGCTGCAGCACCTCCCATGACGGACGAGCGGACGCGGGCAGGAGCGACTCCGGCACCCCGACGGTGAGCGTGACCGGCTGCGCAAGCGGGAAGGACACCGCCGGACCGACACCCGTCAGGTCGCTGCCCGACGCACGATCCCCGCAGCCGGCCAAGCCGATGCCAGCCGCAGCCACCAGCACGGCCGCGACCATCAGTCGCGTCGGATGCGCTGCTCGATCCAGATGCGTATCTCCTCGACACCGACCGTACTAACGATCGGGCGCATCCGAAAGTCGTCCGGATCACCCGTGCGCAAAGCCCTGCGGGTGAGGCTTACGTCGCGAGGATGCGCACTCCGTACTTCGCGATCACGCTGTCATGGGTGACGATGGTGAGCCCCTCCACCTGGGCCTGCGCCACGAGCATCCGGTCAAAGGGGTCGCGGTGATGCGGAGGCAGGCCTCCGGCTTGGTCGGCATGGACGAACGTCACCGGCAACTCCCGGAATCCGGACGCTTCGACGGTGGAGAGCAGGTCCTCCGGCGCCTTCAGCTTGCCGAGAGAGCGCTTGATGGAAATCTCCCACATGCTGATCGAGCTCACGAACACGTCGTTGTCCGGGTCGACGATCGCACTCCGAGCGGATTCGTCCAGGGCTACGTCGTCTTCGAGCACCCACAGCAGTGCATGCGTGTCGAGCAGGAGTCGACGCATCCTACCGGCCCTCGAACGCCTCGATCACTTCCATCGGCGTTTCATCGAAATCGGGAGCGATCCAGATGCGCCCTTTCAACAGCCCGAGCTTGCGTGGAGTCCGCGGCCGGTGGGGGACAAGATCGAGATACGGCTTGCCGGCCTTGGCGATGACGACCTCCTCGCCCTTCCAGGCCAGCTCGCCCAGCCGCGAGAGCTGAGACTTGGCTTCGTGCATGTTCACTTGCATGTCACTTCCTTCCGATCGAATTAGCTCGCCTAAGCTTAGCCAACTCGATCACAGAAGTCGAACCGTCCCGACCTCCCGCTCTGGCGACCGATGGCTGCATTCGACTACGCTCAGAGGCCATGTGGCGCAAGCTCGCGGCCGTGCCGCCCGTCGGCTGGATGACCGGGGCGCGGCGGATGCCGATCGTCGGTGGCGTCCGCGCCGCCCTCGGCACCGCGGCCGGCAAGCGCCGCGTGATCGGGGTGATCCTGCTGCTGGCCGTCCTGCTGCCGTTTGCCGCGTTCAACCGCCTGCCCAAGCTCGACACCGTGCGCGCCGACCTGCAGGCGGCGCTGGCGCCGACGGCGGAGTGCTTCCAGGGCTTCTGCGTCGAGGCGGAGCCGCAGTCGAGCTTCCTCACCCGCTGGTGGCGCTTCTCTCTCACCTACCTGGAGCTCGTCGCCATCGGCATGGCCTTCGCGTTCCTGGCCGGCGGCATCGCCGAGGCGTTCCTGGCACCGCCGGACGGATCGCGCCGGGAGGCCGCCGGTCCGGTGGGCCGCATCCTCAAGGGGCTGGGCCTGGGGCCGGTGGTGAACCTGTGCTCGGCCTGCATCGTCCCGGTGTCCAGCGCCGTGCGCCGCCGCGGGCTGGGGATCGAGGGGGCGCTGGCGCTCGTGCACGGCTCGGCCACCCTCAACGTGCCGTCGCTGATGATGATCGCGGTCGTGTTCTCCCCGCTGCTGGGCGCCAGCCGCGTGTTGCTGGGGCTTGCCGCCGCCTTTCTGCTCGGCCCGTTGGTCGCTCGCGTGGCGGGCCGCTCCCCGGAGCCGGAAGTCTGTGACCTGACCCCGCCGGCCGCGAGCGAGCTCGACCGCGGCTGGGCCCGAGAGCTCCGCGACGGGCTGTGGCGCTGGGGACAGGCGACCGGGCGCCTGGTGGTCCGCATGGGGCCGATCATGGTGGTCGCCGGCCTGCTGAGCGGGGCCGCCATCCAGTTCCTGCAGCCGAAGACCGTCGACGCCTTCCTGGGCGACAGCGTCGCGGGCATCGCCGTCGCGGCCACGCTCGGGGTGCTGATCAACGTGCCGCTGCTGTTCGAGATCCCGCTGGTGGCGCTGCTGCTGCTGCTCGGCGCCGGCAGCGCGCCGGCGGCGACGCTGCTGTTCGCGGCCGCGGCCGGCGGCCCGATCACCTTCTGGGGCCTGTCGAGGGCGCTGCGCTGGAGGGGAGTCGGCACCTACGCGCTGGGCACCTGGGCGATCGCGATGGCCGGCGGTCTGGCCGTGCTGGGAGCGACCCGGCTCCTGCCTCAGGAGGCGCCCGCCCTGCGCATTCCCGCCGCGGCAGCGATGACACACGTCGAACGCACCGCCCCGGACCCGGCCGTGGTGGGGGACACGCCCATCCGCTTCACCGATGTCGCCGCCGCGGCCGGCGTCGGCGCCGAGCGGTTCTTCGCACGCTCCACGCACAGCCTGGGCGTGAACTGGATCGACGTGGACGCCGACGGCTGGCCCGACCTGTTCGCGGTGGGCGGCGACCCCGGCTACCCGCCGCGGCTGTACCGCAACCTGGGCGATGGCCGCTTCGAGGCAGCCCACCACCTGATTCCCGAATTGCCGGACTACGAGATGTCGGGCTCCGTCTTCGCCGACTACGACAACGACGGCGACCCCGACATCTACATCTACACGGACAACGTCCAATGGGCGCTGCACGGCGAGAACGTTCCGGACGGACCGCCCAACCTGCTGCTGCGCAACCTGCTGGTGGAGCACGGCGGCCGCGTTCCCGCCCGCCGCCCGCTGTTCCAGGAAGTGGCAGGCGCCGCCCGGGGCGACCGCCCGGC
>JAPOQV010000483.1 GCA_026710565.1 Spirochaetaceae bacterium
ACCCGCCGGAACCCGCCCGGCCGACGCCATTCGGGGATCGCGAGCCCAGCATCACGCCAGGGAAACCGGGTCCCGGGTCGGACCGCCATCGAGCGTCAGCCGGCTTTCCGACGCGAGCACTGGTATGCTCGGTCACAGGGCAGCGATAATCGGGTGACCATGCACAAGGCCGGACCCGCGACTTCGTGCTCCACGAGGCTTGCCTGCATTCTGTTGGGCGCGCTGTCTGCGGCGTGCCAGGCGGACGAACTGGTTGTCGAGTATCGAGAGGTTGAGCATCGTTTCTCCGGAGCGGAGCGCCGCGTGATCGAGCGCATCAACCGGAGCACGGTTGCGGAAGTCAGGGCGCTCCTGCCCGCATTGCCGGAGTCAATCACGCTCCGAGTCGATGCGGACGACAACGTAAGTGCAACCACCAACGCGGCGGCCACGGCCGTTGCTCCAGACCGGATCTACTGGTCCGTCGACCCCGACGGCGGCAGCGGTGTCGCTGCAACCGCCGAGGCGCATCTGCGCGCGATGCTGTTTCACGAATTGCACCACCTGGTGAGGGACACGGCCGTCATCCGAGCGTCCTTGATGGATCACGTCGTCAGCGAGGGCATGGCATCCGTCTTCGAGCGCGACTATGCAGGGGCTCGTTACCCCTTCAGCCAGTACCCGGACAACGTAGCGGTTTGGTTGGCGGAACTCGCGGTCCTCCCCGCGTCGGCGGACCTGAACCAGTGGATGTTCCGCCATCCGGACGGCAGAAGATGGATAGGGTTCAGGGTCGGCACCTATCTCGTGGATCGAGCCGTGGCCGCCTCGGGGCGGTCCTCGGCCGATCTGGCTGCAGCGCCTACGGCATGCGTACTGGCCCTCGCCGGTATCGACGCGGCCGAGCCGTCGGACGCCAGCGCCGTCCCACTGGAGCCCGCTCCTCGATAAGGCCGCCTTGGTTCGATCACAAGTACAGGTCGCTCGTGGTCGCCTGAGCACCGGGACACCACTGGGTATCAAGCAGCGCGAGTTGCTCAATTCCTGCAAGCCATTCATATAGAGCGACTTACAGACAACTGGCCGGCCTTGATTCCTCCGTCCGTTACCACTCCCCGCGCGGGAACCCGGAGGACCATCCGCGCCGTCCGCGGACCGGTCCAGACCGTGGTCAGTCTACTGCCCGCCGCCGTTCAACGCCGACAACGCGGCCAAATCCGCACCCGGCGGGCTTCTGGCACGAGTCGGTACTCGATTCCCTGGCCGCCACTAGCGCTCACAGGCTCACCCATCGTTATCGCGGTCCCATGCGGCGCTGGTACGCGCCCGTCCTCGCGGAACGCCGTTGGGGATGATCACGTCTGAGCCGTGCAGTTGCGGTACGGCCCGCAACCGCCCCCCGCCTGCCGGCGGTGAGCTTGCCGCCGAAGAACTCGGTCATGACGCACGTCCCTTGCCGACCAGCTCACCCCCGGCGGCAGCCGACAGGGACCAGACCACGCGATACACGCGCGGGCTTACGGCGGCGAGCCGCACCAGGTCAGGCTTGCCGCCGAGCCGGACGCCGCACTGTTCGGCCTCGGCGCGGTCCGCGTGGAAGTGACACACGTCGGCCCGCGTCAGCAGCTCGCCGAGGTTCCGCCGCGCGGGCGACACGGCCCACGTCACGCCGGCCTCCCGCCAGCCGGCCGGTCAGCGACATTGCCCCGCTCTGGGTCCCCGGTCGCAGCGAACCAGCGCCGGGCGTGGTCGAGCAGGTATCCTCAACCTCGGCTGCGGCAAGCGCGGCCGCGGCAACCTCAGCCTCAGCTCGCGTGTAGCTCATGATTCGACCTCCCGGCAAGGCTCGCAAAGTCCGCCGACGATCTCGAGCCCCAGGCTTCGGCCGCGACTGAACCGCCCGGCGCACGACGCCCACGCCGGGATCATGGAGAATCTGTCCTCACCGACGATCGTGGGCTCGCAACCTCCGGGTACGATCCGGCGACCGGCAGCCCAGCAGTACCTCCCGACGATGCAACGCCCATCGCCGAGCGGCGGAACAGCGGTACACCCCGTTATCGGACCCAACCCTTCGGTTCCCTCCCTTCCTCTCGATGCGCGACGACGACGCACGACCGCGAGTAGTGACGCGAGCAGCACGCTCGCGGCGAGCGGACGGGCCGGTACCGATTGCAGCAGCCAGTCGGGGCGCCGGTACCACACCACCTCGACATCTGCCTCCATCGACCGATGGGTCTGCGACAACC
>JAPOQV010000484.1 GCA_026710565.1 Spirochaetaceae bacterium
ACACTGGTGCTCAACGGCCTGCGCGGCCGCGTCGCCCTCCAGGCCGACGGCGGCATCCGGACCGGGCGCGACGTGATGATCGCGGCGCTGCTCGGCGCCGACCAGATGGGCTTCTCGACGGCGCCGCTGATCGCCGCCGGCTGCATCATGATGCGCAAGTGCCACCTGAACACCTGCCCGGTGGGCGTCGCCACCCAGGATCCGGTGCTGCGCAAGCGCTTCAAGGGCACGCCCGAGCACGTGGTGAACTACTTCTTCTTCGTGGCCGAGGAGGTGCGGGAGATCCTGGCGTCGCTCGGCTTCACGAAGCTGGAGGAGGCGGTCGGCCGCTCCGACGTGCTCGACAAGGTCGAGGCCATCGCCCACTGGAAGGCGCGCGGGCTCGACTTCACGAAGCTGTTCCACCGGCCCAAGGTGGCCGAGGGCACGGCGATCCGCCACGTGGAGGTGCAGCACCACCCGATCGACACGGTCCTCGACCGGCGCCTGATCGAGAAGGCGCAGCGCGCCATCGAGACCGGTGAGCCGGTGGTGATCACCGACACCATCCGGAACTCGGACCGGGCCGCGGGCGCGATGCTCTCCGGCGCGGTGGCGAAGGCGCACGGCCACGAGGGCCTGCCCGACGACACGATCGTGGTGAGGCTCGCCGGCACGGCAGGCCAGAGCTTCGGCGCGTGGGTCGCTGCCGGCGTGACCGTCGAGCTGACCGGTCACGGCAACGACTACGTCGGCAAGGGCCTGTCGGGCGGCAAGCTGATCATCCGGCCGAGCGACGCGCTGAAGTCGCCGCAGGACCGGACCATCATGGTCGGCAACACCGTGCTGTACGGGGCGATCGCCGGCGAGTGCTACATCCGCGGCTCCGCGGGCGAGCGCTTCGCGGTGCGCAATTCGGGCGCCATCACGGTGGTCGAGGGCATGGGCGATCACGGCTGCGAGTACATGACCGGCGGCGTGGTCGTGTCGATCGGCGAGACCGGGCGCAACTTCGCGGCCGGCATGTCCGGCGGCATCGCCTACGTGCTCGACGAGGACGGCTCGTTCTCGGCGCGCTGCAACCTGTCGATGGTCGACTTGGAGCCGGTCGAGGAGGAGGACGACCTGATGCGTCGCTTCCACCAGGACGGCGATCTGGAGACCAAGGGGCGGGTCGACATCCTGGCCGACATGTCCGGTCACGACGAGGAGCGGCTGACGCAGCTCATCACCAACCATCTCAAGTATACGGGCAGCCCCCGCGCCAAGGCGATCCTCGACGACTGGAGCGGCTACCGCACCAAGTTCGTGAAGGTGATGCCGGTGGAGTACCGCCGGGCCCTGCGCGAGATGGAGATGGCGCGGATGCCGGTGGCCGCCGAGTAGGCAGCTTCCTCAGACCGGGCGGTCTGCCGCCCGGTCACGCACTGACACGAGACGACGACGCGGGCAGCGCAGTCAGAGACTGGCCGGCCCAGGGGCTGACCAATGGGCAAGATCACAGGCTTCCTCGAGTTCGACCGGCAGGAGCAGAAGTACCAGCTCGCTGCCGACCGGGTCCGGCACTTCCGCGAGTTCACGCTGCCGCTCGATGAGCACGACCTGACGAAACAGGCCGCCCGCTGCATGGATTGCGGCATCCCGTTCTGCCACGGGCCGACGGGCTGCCCGGTCCACAACCAGATCCCGGACTGGAACGACCTCGTGTTCCAGTCGGATTGGGAGGAGGCGTCCCGCAACCTCCACTCCACGAACAATTTCCCGGAGTTTACCGGCCGCGTCTGCCCCGCGCCCTGCGAGGAGGCCTGCACGCTGAACCTCGAGAACCAGCCGGTCGCCATC
>JAPOQV010000485.1 GCA_026710565.1 Spirochaetaceae bacterium
CAGCTCGGTCTCGTAGTCGATCAGGCGCCATGCGCCCGGCTTCGGCCTGGAGATCGGGCCGAACGTCGTGGAGTCGTCGGTGATCAGCCGGTCGATCGGCTGCGCGATCGAGAAGTCGGTGATGAGGGTCATGGATTGTTCCGTGAAAAGAGTCGGGAGCCCGATGCGGAGCCGGCCGAGCCGGCTCCGCCCGGGCGTCCCATGATGAAGCCGCCGCTCGGAGCGGCGATTCGGCGCTACGGCGCCAGGGTCGAGCGGCCGTCCTTGTTCGGTACGGGCTCGATGATGTGGCTGTCCGCGCGCTTCAGCGTGTCGGCACGCAGCGCCAGCAGCTCCTGCAGGCCGGCGCGGTCAAGCGCGGCCAGGTAGTCGCCCCAGTCGTCGTCCACGTTCCGCCTGCCAAGGATGAAGTTGTCCTCCCACTCCTGGACGACCGGATTGATCTGCGCGACCAGAGTCGCCTCCCGCTCCTTCTGGGAGTCGTCCATGGCGAACACGTCGATACGGCGCACCGCGGTCTGGCCGCTGTGCTCCATGACCTGCGGCAGGGTCGGGAAGTCGTGGTTGAACCTGCGGAACAGCAGGAACGCGCGCTCGTACGTGCTGTAGGAGGCTTCCAGCTCCTCCGCGGTCGCCGGCCGGCGCTCGACCGTTGCGTCCCCGAACGACGGCCACATGACGTCGCCGGCAGCGGCGTTGCTGTTGACCCACTTGACCCCTTCGGGCGAGGAGATTCCCGTCCACGCGGCTCCGTACTCGGAGTAGAAGAAATCCAGCCACTGGGCGGCCACCTCGGGCATCTCGATGTTGGCGTTGAAGCCGATGCCGAAGGGGTTCACGTTGCTGGACGGCGGGCTCACGCGCTTGGCGCTGCCGTGCGTGGGGATGCTCATGAACGCGAACTTCGCGTTGAGCTTGTCCAGCACGACCTGGCCGGCCGGGCCGAAGGGATCGGCCCCGGCTGCCGCGTTCTCCTCGCTGCTGATGCCGAGCAGCGTCGGCGCGTTGCCATGGAAGGAATAGCCGTGCGTGCCCTCCATGAACGTCGTCGCCTCCTCGTTGAGCGCCTTGTTCCACTCCGCGTACTGGCGGGTCGGGGACTCCTGGTCGACAGCGCCCGCCTCGTACAGGTCGGCGATGTAGCGCAGCGCATCCTGGTAGGCGGTCTGGTGGTAGTAGTCCTCTCCCTGCGGATAGTCGTACACGCCAAACATCACGAAGAACGGCCACCACCAGTCGCGGAACGTCATGTACGGAATGCTGTCCGGATAGAGCTCCTTGAGCTGCTTCAGCACGTCGGCGAGCTCCTCGCTGGTCGTGGGCACCTCGATGCCGTGCTCGGCGAAGATGTCGCTCCGGTAGATGATCGCGTTCTTGATGTTCTTGTACCAGCCGCCCAGCGTCGGCGACACGAAGTAGTCGCCGTCCGCCGTGCCGGCGCGGGCCAGGAACGTGTCGAAGTCGAACTTGTACCGTTCGATGGTGTTGACGAAATTGGGCCGGTGCTCCTCGAGATCGCGCAGCCCCATCAGCAGCCCTTCCAGGCCGAACTGCAGCGACAGGTTGCCGGGCATCCGGGCGGCCAGATCGGGCAAGTCGTCGGCGGCGGCCATCAGCGCGTAGTGGTTGGGAATGTCGTCTTCCGGGAACAGCCGCGGCTCCAGGCGCACGCCGGTGATCTTCTCCAGCTCGACGAACATCGGTTCCTCGAAGGTCTTCTCCAGGCTGTCGCTGACGATCGTGTAGGTCACGGTCTGCGCGACGGCCGGTGCCGCCAGCAGCGCCAGCAGCGCCGCGACCGGCAGTAGTCGTCTGACTATCGTTTGCATCGTTGCTCCTTGTGAGTATGTCAGGACCGAATCATCGATCCTGTCGGGTTTCTTTCTGTCTTCGAGTCTATTTCAGTGCTCCGATGATCACCCCCCTGACGAAGTATCTCTGAATGAACGGATAGACCAGCAGCATCGGCACGATGGAGACGAATAGCGCCGTCCACTTCAGCTTTTCGAGTTGCAGCATGACCGAGAAGTCAAGCAATTCTTCGGCGAACGGGTTCCTGTTGGAGATGGCCCGCTGCCGCATGATGTCCCCCCAGATCATGTCGCGCACGATGATCTGCAGCGGCATCTTGTCGATGTCGCGCAGATAGACCAGCGGCGCGAAATACTGGTTCCAGAGGCCGATGGCATAGAACAGGCCGATGGTGGCCAGCGCCGCCTTGGACAGGGGCATGATCACCGTCCGCAGGATGCGGAGCACCCCCGCGCCGTCGATCACGGCCGCCTCCTCCATCTCCTCCGGCAGGTTCTGGAAGAAGGTGCGCAGGATGATCAGGTTCCAGACCGCGATCGCCGGCGGCAGGACCAGCGCCCACATGGTGTCCAGGAGCCCCAGCGCCCGTACCAGCAGATAGGTCGGGATCAGGCCGCCGGAGAAGAGCATGGTGAACACCATCATGAACGTGATCGGCGTGCGGGCGAACAGCCGGCGCCTCGACAGCGGGTAGGCGGTCATCGCGGTCAACGCCACGCTGATGAAGGTGCCGGTCGCCGTGTACAGGATCGTGTTTGCGTAGCCGCCGATGATGCGGTTATGGGTGAGCATGAACTTGTAGGAGATCAGGTCGATGTCGCGTGGAAACCAGGTGATGCCCTGCACGATCGCCCGCTCGCTCGACAGCGACAGCGACAGGACGTGCATCAGCGGATAGAAGCAGGCAAGGCCGATCAGCAGCAGCAACAGGTGGTTGAGCACGTCGAACGCCTGCAGGCGCCGCACGCCCGCGCGCGCTACCACAGGCCGGTCCCGGCGACGCGCCTGACCACCGCGTTGGCGGTGACCAGCAGCGCGAAGTTGATCACGGTGTTGAACAAGCCGACCGCGGCAGCCAGATCGTAATTCCCCACGGTCGTCAGACCGACGCGATAGATGAACGTGCCGATGACGTCGGAGACTTCCATGTTGGTGCCGTGCTGCATGAGCAGCACCTTCTCGAAGCCGCTGCTCAGCAGGCTGCCCATGTTGAAGATGAACAGGATGGCCACCACCGGCAGGATGCCGGGGATGGAGACGTGCCAGATCCGCTGGATGCGCCCCGTGCCGTCGATGATCGCCGCCTCGTACAGCTCGGGATTGATCGAGGCGAGCGCGGCCAGGTAGACGATCGCCCCGAACCCGGCGGTCTGCCAGATCCCGGACATCACGTACAGCGGCCGGAACCAGCCCGGCTCGATCATGAAGTAGATCGGCTCGACGCCGACCAGCCCGAGCAGGCGATTCACGCTGCCCGAGCCCGGCGACAGCATCATCCGCATGATGCCGATGATCGCGACGATCGAGATGAAATTCGGAAGATAGGTGACGGTCTGTATGCTCCGCCGGAACGGCGCGCTCGGCGACTCGTGCAGCATGATCGCCAGCACGATCGGCACGGGAAAGGCGAAGAGCAGCGAGTAGAGGTTGAGCAGGAAGGTGTTCGCGATCAGCCGGCCGACGTTGTAGACCGAAAAGAAGCGGATGAAGTTGGCCATGCCGAACTGTTCGGCCCAAGGGCTGCCGAGGATGCCCCCGCGGAACGAGAAGTCCTTGAAGGCGACCTGCAGGCCGTAGATCGGGATGTACTGGAAGATGACGAAGTAGGCGATGCCGGGCAGCAGCAGGGCCAGGTAGTAGCGGTCCCGGTAGAAGCGCCGGAACATGGACGACTCCCGCAGCTTAAGCGCGCGCGCACGCGCCGCCACGGAGATGCCCGCCATGTCCTGCCTCCCTTGCCGGCGTCCCGCCTCCCTCGGGACGGTCCGTCGAGTAGGGTACGCTAACCGGCGCGGGCCGGGCATGGCAACGTTCGGACGGCGGCCGGACCGAAGGAGGAGCTGATGGATGACGCGCGGCGCGGACTGCCGGGACAGCCGATCGAGCTGGCCGGCGGCACGCACTCGTTCATCGACGATTACCTGATCGAGCGGACCAGCGCCCTCACCCGCGCCGCACACACGGCGCGCCGGCTGCCCCGGCCGGTGCTGGAGTCGGGTCCCGGCACCCGGCACACGCAGGTGCTGTTCTTCCCCAGGGTGTTCCACGATCCCGACAACAGCGCGGCGCCGTTCCGGATGTGGTACGACGCCGGCTTCACCGGCTCGGAGCGCCGCAGCTACGGCTACGCCGAATCGGACGACGGCCTGACCTGGCGGTACCCGGAGCTGGACATCGTCGAGATCGCCGGATCGCGCGCCAACAACGTCGTGCGCCGCGGCGCCTACTGCATGTGCCTGGTCGACCATGCCCGGCACGGCTGCGGGGCCGGAGTCGCCGACCCGGAGCACCGCTTCGTGCTGCTCTACACCGGCGGCGATCGATTCTCAGCCGCGTACTCGCCAGACGGGTTCCACTGGACCGACGACCCCGACAACCCCGTGTACCTGGACACCGAGCACCGCATGGAGGACCGGCTGAACGGCTGCTGGGACCCGCTGCGCAACCGCTACCTGGTCACCGCCGGCTACTCCGGGCGGCCCGACGACGGCTTTGCCGGCAAGCCGCCGTTCCACCGCGACGGCTACCGCCGCCTGGTCGCCCAGACCACCAGCAGCGACCTGCGGCGCTGGACGCCGTTTCGCCCGATCGTGGTCTCCGACCCCGAGGAGGAGGGGCCGATGCGGGAGTTCTACGGCATGCAGCCGGTCATGCGCGGCTCCCTCTACCTGGGCCTCCTGCGCGTGCTGCGCGACGACCTGCCGGCCGACCCGGGGGGACCCGTGCACGGCATCGGCTGGACGGAGCTCTGCACCAGCCGCGACGGCGAGCACTGGACCCGGCAGGACGGCGTGCTGCTTGACCGCGACCGCCGGCCGGGGAGCTGGGACCACGCCATGGCGTGGGCGGGCGAGTGCGTGACGGTCGGCGACCGCGAGCTGATCTACTACAGCGGCTACGCGCGCGGCCACAAGATGGGCATCTGGGACGGCGACCGCCAGCTCGGCGTGGCGACCCTGCGCCGCGACGGCTTCGTCTCCCACGACGCGGGCGCCCAGGAGCCCGGCACCCTGCGCACGCGGCCGTTCGTCTGGAACGCCGCGCGGCTGACGGTCAACGCGCAGGTCCGCGGCGAGCTGCGCGTGCGCCTGCTGGACGAGGCCGGCCTGCCGGTGCCCGGTCACTTCTTCCGCGACTGCCGGCCCCTGACCGGCGACGGCGTCACCCAGGAGGTGCGCTGGACCGGCACGCCGGCGTCGCTGCGCGGCCGGGTCGTGCGGCTGGAGTTCCGCCTCCGCGACGCTGAGCTGTACGCGTTCACGTTGATCGAGTCCTGACCCGGGCCGAGCCTGTATCCTGATCAAGCAGCCGGAGGAGGACCTCGCCCCATGCCACCCGTGATCGACGCCCACATCCATCTCATCCAGCCGTTCGACGCGGCCGGCCAGCCGCAGCGCTACAGCGTGTGGAAGGAGGACGGCACCCCGAAGCCGACCAGCGCCGAGGACTTCATCGCGCTGATGGACGCATGCGGCATCGACCAGGCGTTCTACATAAGCTGGAGCCCGGAGGACATCCCGTCGGACCTGTCGCGCAAGGGGATCCCCCCGGAGAGCGTCCGGGAGACGATGAACGTGGCCTACCCGCTCGACGTCATGCAGCGCTGCGGGGAGCGGTTCTACTGGTTTCCGTGTCACCTGGGGCCGGCGGTGCCGGACCACATGGCGCAGGCGCGCAGGAACCTGGAGGCCGGCGCGGCCGGGCTCAAGCTGGTCACCTCCTTCTGGGGCGAGATCGCGGACGATCCCCGCTGCCGGCAGATCATCTCCCTGGCCGCGGAATTCCAGGCGCCGGTGATCATCGACACCTCGTTCTGGTACCTGGGAATAGACGAGCCGGAGCCGCTTGAGGCGATCGCGCCGGGACACCGTGACGTGCGGCCACGGGTGCGCGACTGGGAGGACTACGCCGGCCACCTGCGCCGGACCTTCGATGCCTTCCCGTCGATCAACATCTCGCTGGCGCACGCCGCAGCGCGCACCTTCACGCCCGAGCACGCGGCCGAGGCGGGCGCCCTCATCGGCGAGTATCCGCACGTGTACACCGACCTGGGAGCGCTGGACCCGGCGGCTCCGGCCCTGGAGGCGCTGGTCGAGGCGGCCGGACCGGACCGGGTCATGTTCGGTACCGACTGGCCGCACTTCGCGCAGGACTCCGACATGGCCGCGAGGATCGCCGCAGTGCGCACGCCCGGCCGGTTCAGCCCCGACACGGCGGCAGCCATCCTCGGCGGCAACGCGCTCGCCTTCATGAAGGGCGGCCCGCCGGGGCTGACCCCGCGGCGGTGAACGACGAGACGCGCGCTGACGACCTGCACCGGTCCTCGCCGGTGTTCGTCGGCCACGACCACTACTGCGACGAGGGGCACCTGCTGGCCATGCACCGCGCCGGCCTGGCCGGCAAGGTGACCCTGGCATCCGTGGACGCCCGCGTCTTCTCGGATGTGGAGGACCGGGAACGGTCCCTGCACGAGTACACGGGCTTCACGGAGCCGGCGTGGCAGGAGATGAGGAGCATCCGCGCGATCGTCGATGCCCACCCCGACGCGCTCCTGCTGGCGCGGGCCGCCGGCGATTTTGAGCGCGCCCACGAAACCGGGCGATCCGCGGTGCTGCTGGGGTTCGAGGGGGGCAAGCCCATCGAGCGTGACCTGGGGCTCCTGCACGAGGCCTACGGGCTGGGACTGCGCGTGTTGCAGCTCACCTGGGCCGGCGGCAACGACATCTGCGACCGGCGCGACCCGCCGGTGTGCGAGGGCCTGACCGACTTCGGCAGGGAAGCCGTGCGCGAGATGAACCGCCTCGGCGTCCTGATCGACCCCGGCCACTGCAGCAGGAAGACCTTCTTTCAGGTCATGGAGCTGAGCACCCGGCCGGTGGCCTTCCTGCATGGGACGCCGCGCGGCGCCATCCCGGGGGCGGGCGATCTGGACGACGACCAGCTCCGGGCCGTCGCGGAGACCGGCGGCGTGGTCGGCCTGCACTTCTTCAGCCACTACCTGCACCCGGCGCGCCCGGCGACGCCCGCCGACCTGGTCACCCACGTCGAGTACCTGGCCGAGGCGATCGGCTTGGACCGGGTCGCCCTCGGCTGCGACTACCTCCATCTCACCGACGACTTCCGCCGCGCCCACGGCCTGCCTGCGAGCGGCTACCTGGGCATTCCGGAGGAGCTCGACAGCTACGACAAGCTGGTCAACGTCACCCGCGAGCTCTGCCGGCGCGGGTTCCGCGACGCGGAGATCCGCGGGATCCTGGGCGGCAACCTGATCCGGCTCTTCCGCTCGGTCATCGGCGACTGAGCCTGCCGCGAGCGCGCTACGAGTACCGGACCAGCACCTCGACGCTTGACAGACTGAGCGCACAGCCGACGCGGTCGTTCCGGGAGACCACCCGCACGGACAACGCGTTCCACCCCTGACGCAGGAGCCCGGTGACCTCCAGGTCCAGCCAGGCGTCGTTGAAGTGGATGCGCCGGCGCGCGCGGTCCGGGTCGAGCGGGGCGCCGTTCAGCTCGATGGCGACCTCGTCCCGCGCGGTGAGTTGCTCGATCAACAGGCGCAGCGTGGCCTGTCCGCCGTCGCCGGGGTCGTCGGCGATGTCGATGCGGAGCTCGGCGCGGTCGCCCGGGCCGTCCAGGGCGATCGGCAGCGGACCGCCCGCCGTCTCCCGCTGATCGACCAGGTAGTGCTTGTCGCGGCGGGCGATGAGCGCCGGGTCGGCGATCTCCCGCCACGGCTGCCGGTCGTAGCCGGCGTCGCGGGTGACCGAGAGGTAGTGGTTGTTGAACAGGTAGAGCCCGTGCGCGCCGGCGCGGTGGTGCACGGCCGCCACCGCCCGGCACATCTCGGTGGAGTAGTAGTCGCGCTCGCCGAACAGCAGACCGGCCCAGCGCGGGCGCGGCTGCATGAACAGGCCCAGGTTCTGGGCGATCACCTCCACGTCCGTGCCGCGCGCCGCGGCCGAGTACTCCTCCACCGGCAGCCGGAACCGGGAGCCGGTGGCGTGGCCTACCACCACGACGTCGATCAGCTCTCGCTCGATCCAGGTGCGCACGTCCAGCCCGGCGGCCAGCGCCCCATCGAGCGATCCCGGCACCCGCGCCGAGAACAGCACCGGCCGCCCTGCCCGCTCGCTCTTGCGCGCGAGCGACGCCTTGAGCCGGCCCACCAGGTCGGTCATCAGCGCCGTCCCGCGCCCCACCTCGCCTGGCTGGAAGAAAACCGGCACGCGGCAGAAATCCCAGTCCAGGCCGTCCAGGTCGTAACGGTCGATCGCCTCCTCGGCCAGCGCCAGCTTGTAGTCGCGCACCGCCGGCACCGCGAAGTCGCAGGCGGTCCGGCGCATGCCCTCGCCGCCCAGGATCCAGTCGCGGTTGTCCCGCTTCATCGGCGACATCAGCGGATCGTCCAGGCCGCCTGGCAGGTTGCGGTCGTGGACGTCGTTGACGCGCATCGACAGGAACACTTGCAGGCCTGCGCGGTGCCCGTGCTCGATCAGCACCGCCGGCGGGTCGGTGCCGGCCTCGATCAGCTCCCGCGTGTTCTCGTACACCCGCCACTCGGATGCCGTGGCGAACCGCTCCGTCCCGGCCCCCCAGCGCGGACCGACGGCCGTGGCATGGCTGTAGTGGTCGGTGAGGCGGTGCGTGGGCGTTCCGAAGTACGGGTCGGTGCCGAGCTGCCAGTACAGCGTGTCGACCAGCGTGTCCCGCAGCGGATCGATCGCCAGCTCCACCAGCCCGCGCTCGCCGAGCGGCGCCTCGCGCGTTGGGCCGGCGATGGCGTTGCCGTCGTTGCAGAGGATCAGCCGATGCGGCCGGCGCGTGCTCATGAGTGGTCTCTCCGTCGTTGAGATCATACCCGGTGGCGTCTGATGTATGCCCGCTCCTCCTTGATGGTCCCGTCGTCGGGGATTAGGTTCGGTGCTGCGTATGCGGGTCCGCTTCTACACCGATCCAGAGACAGGTTATCCTCACATTCACAACCATGAGGTGGCCGAGTATGAAGTCGAGCAGATCTTGGCTTCCCCAGGCGAGGATCGACCGGGACGCGAGGGCTCGCGTATCGCCATCGGACAGACCGACGAAGGACGTTATCTCCGGGTCATCTATGTCCCGGAAGCGGCAACGGACCGCCTCTTGGTGGTTACTGCTTACGAACTGCGAGGAAAACCGCTAACCGCGTACCGCCGACGATCGAGGAGAAGAAAGAGATGAAGGAAGACTCCGGCTTTCCGCCCGGATGGGACGAGGCTCGTGTCCGTCGACTGCTGGAGCACTATGAGTCCCAGACCGAGGAACAGGCGGTAGCAGAGGACGAGGAGGCCCTGTCAGACAAGACGCAAACCGTAATGGAGATCCCGAACGAGCTCGTTCCGGCGGTAAGAGAGCTGTTGTCAAGGCACGCCGACTGAGCACCTGCCGCGCCAGTCACGGCCGGCCCCAGTGCCGGCGGAGGAACGGGACCGTCTTGCGGTGGTTCCAGGCGTGCGGGCCGTTGAAGAAGTCGCGGTCGAGGTTGCCCGGCGCGCCGAGTAGCTCGTAGACCTCGGCCAGCTCCCGGAAGGCTCGCCTGGTGGCCGCGATCGGAAAGATCTCGTCGCGGGTGCCCGCGATGATCAGCATGGGCTTGGGCGCGAACACGGCCGCGATCTCCCGCATCTCGCCCCATCGCATCAGGTCGGGAACGCAGTTGCAGGTGCAGTGGTAGATGGAGAAGATCGAGTCCCGGAACGTGCAGTAATAGCCGCCGATCATGGCCAGGGAGATCCGCGGCTCCAGGGCGGTCAGGAAGAGGCCGGTCGTGCCGCCGCCCGACAGCCCGGCGACGCCGATCCGCGCGCGGTCGACCGGCTCCTGGGTCTCCAGGAAGTCGACCAGGCGCGAGGCGTCCCAGCACCGCAGGCCGACCGGGGTCATGCCGAGCAGGAACGCGTCCATGGTGACCCGGTGGCAACTGTGGGTGCCCCTGTCCCGGTCCTCCGGCAGCGCCGTCTCGTTCCAGCCGCGCTGCACCGCCGCCAGCGTGATGTATCCGTGCTCGGCCAGATGGACGGCGTAGTCCAGGTCCCCCTCCCGGCACTTGCGGCGCTGGGCCGCATCGCCCTCGCGGATGTAGGGAACGATGCCGCTGTGGCCGTGCAGGCAGAGGATCGCGGGCGTCCTGTCCCGCACCTGCTTGGGGACGAAGTAGTAGGCGGGCACCCAGTAATGGGCCTCCGAGCGGACGTAGATCTTGCGCCGTACGACGGTCCCGAGGTCGGCGACCTCGTCCCACCTGACCTCCAGCGGCACTCGCTCGGGCCGCTCTCCGACCAGTCGCTTCAGCCGTCCCGAGAAGGCTCGGCGCCAGTCGGCATGCTCCGCCGGTGACCCGGCCGCCCACCGGAGCGCGGGCTCCAACCCGTCAGCGGCCAGCTCGAAGTGGCGCTTGATCGTGCTGTTGGCGGCGGTAGCCGCCGAGGTCTTTCCCATGTTCCATGATCGCACGGGCCGACGCGTTGACCAGGCGCCGCTTCGACAGCGGACAGGCGCCGGCAATGGTCATCCCCAGGGCCAGCACGGTATAAGATGACGGTGACCTGATGAGGCTCTGCGCATGGCGCTGATGCGGTCGGCCGCCACGGTGCCGGTACACGTGCTGTCGGGGTTTCTCGGTTCCGGCAAGACGACGTTGCTGAACCGGCTGCTGGCGGCGCTTCCGGCAGGCACGCGGCCCGCCATCGTGGTGAACGACTTCGGCGCCGTGACAGTGGACGGCGCGCTGGTGGACCGCGGTCGCTACGCGGTCGCGGAGTTGGCCTCGGGATGCGTGTGCTGCACCCTGAGCGCGCCGCTGCAGGAGGCGCTGAGCGCACTGCTGGACGAGGAACGGCCGGACACGATCCTCATGGAGACCACCGGCCTCGCCGAACCGGCCGCGTTTCCGGCGCTGTTCGCGGCACCGGAGCTGGCCGCCGACATCCACCTGGGAAACGTGGTGTGCGTGGTGGACGCCAGCACCTATCTTCGCTACGCCGACCACCTGCTGGTGCTGCTGCGCCAAGTGGAGCAGGCCAACACCGTCATCATGAACAAGGTCGACCTGGCCGACGCGGCCACGCGAGATGCGGTGCGGCGGCGTCTGCTGGCGACCTGCCCTCCGGGAACGTTGCTGCTGGCCGCCGAGCGCTGCGCCGTCGACCCGCGCGTGATATACGACGAGCGTCCGTTCTACTTCGCGGGCGGCGGCCACCGCGCCGGCCACGACCAGGAGTTTCAGAGCCTGACGGTCGAACCCGCGCGTCGGGTGCCGGTGGCGGCGTTACGGAAGCTCCTGCAGGGGCTGGCCGGCGGAGTGGAGCGGGTCAAGGGAGTGGTGCACACCGACGCCGGCCCGAAGCTGGTGCAACTGACCCTCGCGGGGGTGGAGATCGAGGATTGGCCGGAGCCGCCGGCGGACTCGCGCATCGCCTTCGTCGTCCGGGATCTCCAGGCACTCGATCTGCCGGCCCGGATGGCGGCGCTGGGCCGATAGACATGGGACCGCGGTTGACCGACGAGGTCTTTGCCCAGCTCTGCACGCAGGGCTATGCCATCGTCCCGCGCTACTTCCCCGAAGAACAACGGGCTGCCATGGCAGCGGCCCTGCGCCGTCTGCTCAAGCCCTGGGATCAGGTGAGGCACGACCCGCCGGCCAACCGCCGCGACAGCTACTTCTTTCCCTATCCGGAACAGGTGCTCAATAGCGCCATCGTCGACCGCGAGGCCATCGCCTTTGCCGGCCGCTGGCTGGGCACCGACCGGATCCAGTACCGGCCCGGCCTGGGCCTGGTCACCTACCCGGGGTTCCGCGGCGACGGCGACCGGGCGCACATCGACAACGGCAACAACTCCCTGCTGCCGCCGACCCTGGAGGACCGCGGCCACGGCCAGATCATCTTCTGGTTCTACCTGGAGGACGTGGACGAGGACCAGGCGCCCACCCGCTTCCTGGCCACGGCCGACGGGCAGGACACGAGCCGCGCGGTGCCGATGGTGGCGCCCGGCGGCTCGGTGGCCATCTTCCACAACTACACCTGGCACGCGGCCACCGCCTACACGCGGCCGAGCGGCCAGCGCTACGTCTGGAAGTTCGCCTTCGGCCGGGCCGACCACTACTGGGAAGGCACGGCCCACTATACGCAGGTAGGCCGGGATCCCCACTTCCGCGCCTTCATCGGCGGCCTCTCCGCCCGCGACCGCGAGCTGTTCCGCTTTCCGCCCGCCGGCCACCCCTACTACACGGCGCAGACGCTGCAGGCGCTGGAGGAACAGTACCCGGGCTGGAACCGGGACGGCGCATACGGGCCAACTTGATGCCCGATCCGACCGCCACGGTGGGTGTGATCGCGAATCCCGCAGCGGCCACCGACATCCGGAGGGTGATCGCCAACGCGACCAGCATGCCGATCGCGGACCGCGCCAACACCGTGCTGCGGGTCATGGCCGCCCTGGGCGCGTGCGGGGTGCCGCGCGTGCTGATGATGCCCGAGGATGGAGGCATCCGCAGGCACCTGACACGCAGCCTGAAGCGCGAGCGAAACCTCGGCCGCCACGACCTGCCGCCCCTCCACTTCACCGACACCCCCGTCACGGGCACGGTGGAAGACACCTTCGCCGCCACCCGGGCGATGGTCGCGGCGGGAGTGGCCGCGATCGTCGTCCTGGGCGGCGACGGGACGCACCGGGCGGTGGCCAGGTTCTGCGGCGACGCGTGGATCGCCGGCATCTCGACCGGAACCAACAACGCCTTTCCCGAACACCGGGAACCGACCGTCACCGGGCTGGCGGTGGGGCTGGCCGTGACCGGACAGGTCCCTGCGGAGACGGCGCTGCTTGCGAACAAGCTCCTCAGGGTGTCCATCAACGGGGGCCAGCAATCGGACATCGCGCTCGTCGACGTGTCCGTGACCGCCGAACGGTACGCGGGCGCCCGCGCGCTCTGGCGTAGCGAGCACCTGCGCGAGATCTTCGTCACCTTCGCCGATCCCGAGGCGATCGGCCTGTCCGCGGTCGCCGGACTCCTGCAGCCGGTAGGCCGGCGCGAACCGTTCGGCCTGCGGGTGCAGCTCCGGTCCCCGGCCGGCGCGGGCACGGTGATGCGGGTTCCGATCGCACCCGGATTGATCGCACCGGTCGGCATCGGGCACCATGAGACGCTGGCTGCGGACCAGACCATTCCCATGCACCACCAGTCGGGCATGATATCTCTGGACGGGGAGCGAGAGCTGTATGTCCAGCCTGACGACCGGGCCGAAATCACCCTCCTCCGCAACGCGTTCCACACGCTGGACGTGGGCGCGGTGATGCGCTACGCCGCCGAACACCACCTGCTTCGGAAGGATGTGCTTCCGAAGGAGCAGTCACAGGAGACCCGATGAGCAACCACAACTTTGCCCTCGGCCGGGAGGAGCTGCTCCAGGCCTACCGGACCATGAAGACGATCCGGGAGTTCGAGGAACGCGTGCACGTGGAGTTCGCGACCGGCGACCTGCCCGGCTTCGTGCACCTCTACGCGGGCGAGGAAGCCGCCGCCACCGGCATCATGATGCACCTGCGCAAGGACGATCACATCGCGAGCACCCATCGCGGGCACGGCCACTGCATCGCCAAGGGGGTCGACGTCGGCGGCATGTTCGCGGAGCTGTACGGACGCGTCACCGGCACCTGCCGCGGCAAGGGCGGCTCCATGCACATCGCCGACCTGGATCTGGGCATGATGGGCGCCAACGGCATCCTCGGCGCCGGTGCGCCCCTGGTGTGCGGCGCCGCGCTGGCCTCCAAGTTCAAGAAGGACGGCACGGTGGCGGTCAGCTTCGTCGGCGACGGCGCCTCCAACGCCGGCAACTTCCTGGAGAGCCTCAACCTGGCCGCCGTGTGGGACCTGCCGGCCATCTTCGTGGTCGAGAACAACGCCTACGCCCAATCCACCTCGCGCGACTACGCCGTGGCGGTGGACAGTTACGTGGACCGCGCCTCCGGCTTCGGGATGCCGGGGGTCACCGTGGACGGCACCGACTTCTTCGCCGTCCACGAGGCTGCCGGCGAGATGATCGCCCGCGCCCGCTCCGGAGGCGGTCCGGCGCTGCTGGAGTGCAGCATGATCCGGTTCTACGGTCACTTCGAGGGGGACGCGCAGACCTACCGCACCCCGGGCGAGGTCGAGGAGATCCGCGCCAACCGGGACTGCCTGACGAAATTCGTGCAGCAGGTCACGCAGGCCGCGGCGGTCGAGCCGAGCGACCTGGACGGCATCGATCGGGAGGTCGCGGCGCTGATCGACCGGGCGGCGGCGGAAGCGCAGCAGGCGCCGCAGCCCACCGCGGAAGACCTTCTCACCGACGTCTACGTCAGCTACTGAAGCGAGGACACCATGGCAGAGCTCTCGATACGCGACGCGGTCAACCAGGCATTCGACCAGGAAATGGAGCGGGATCCCACCATCATCCTGATGGGCGAGGACATCGCCGGCGGAGCCGGCGGCGGCGGCGAGCAGGAGGCTTGGGCCGGAGCCTTCGGGCTCTACAAGGGCCTCTACAAGAAGTACGGCGACCGCGTGCTCGACACGCCGCTGTCGGAGGCCGCGTACGTCGGCGCCGCGGTCGGCGCGGCCACGTGCGGCATGCGCCCGGTCGCGGAGCTGATGTTCATCGACTTCATGGGGGTCTGCTTCGATCAGATCTTCAACCAGGCGGCGAAGTTCCGCTACATGTTCGGCGGCAAGGCGGAGACGCCGGTGGTGATTCTCACCATGTACGGCGCGGGACTCTCCGCCGCCGCCCAGCACTCGCAGACGTTGACCTCGATGTTCACCCACGTCCCCGGCATCAAGGTGGTGTGCCCCTCCTCGGCCTATGACGCAAAAGGGCTGATGATCGAGTCGATCCGGGACGACGACCCCGTGGTCTTCTGCGGGCACAAGAAGATCTACGACGTCACCGGAGATGTGCCCGAGGAGCTGTATACCATCCCCTTCGGCGAGGCGAACATCGTGCGCGAAGGGGACGACTGCACGGTCGTCGGCTACGGCATGATGGTGCACCGGGCGGCCGAGGCCGCGGAGCACCTGGCCGCCGACGGCATCGAGTGCGAGGTGATCGACCTGCGCACGCTGTCTCCCATCGACATCGATACCGTCCTCGAAAGCGTTGAGAACACCGGCCGGCTGGTGGTGGTGGACGAGGCGAGCCCGCGCTGCGGCATCGCCGCCGACGTGGCCGCCTCCGTCGCGCGCGAGGGATTCGGAGACCTGCGGGCTCCGGTCGGGATGGTGACGGCGCCGCACACCCCGGTGCCGTTCTCGCCCGAGCTGGAGAAGCACTTCGTGCCGTCGGCCGGCAAGATCGCCGCCTGCGTCCGCGAGACCGTCGCATGATCAAGGCGATCACCATGCCCAAGTGGGGGCTGAGCATGACCGAGGGCGTGGTGGGCGACTGGCTGGTGACAGAGGGCGATGCGCTGGCGTCCGGCGCCGAGGTGGTGCTGGTCGATACGGAGAAGATCTCCGGTGCCGTGGAGGCGGCCGATGCCGGCACCCTGCGCCGCGCCGTGGCCGCGACCGGCGACACCCTGCCGGTGGGCGCGCTGCTTGGAGTGATCGCCGAAGCCGAGGTACCCGACGCGGACATCGACGCCTTCGTTCAGCGGTTTCAGGCGAGCTTCGTGCCCGAGGAGACGGGCGCCGAAGAAGCCGGCGACCAGATCGAGACGGTCCAGGTCGGCGAGTTGTCGATCGCCTTCGCGCGCCAGGGGTCCGCCGCCCGGACGGCCGTCCTGCTGCACGGCTTCGGCGGCGATCTCGACAACTGGCTGTTCAATCACCTCGCGCTGAGCTCGAACCGTACGGTGATTGCGCTGGACCTCCCCGGACACGGCCGCTCCACGAAGGCGGTGGGCGACGGCAGCTTCGCGTCCATGGCGGAGGTCGTGCACGACACGGTGCGGGAGCTGGGCGTGACGGAGGCCGACCTGGTCGGCCACTCCATGGGAGGGGCGATCGCCCTGCAGCTTGCCCGAGCGCAGCCGCGGCTCGTCTGCTCGCTGACCCTGCTCGCGAGCGCCGGCCTCGGCCCGGAGATCAACGCCGACTACCTGCAGGGATTCACCCGCAGTCGCAGCCGCCGTGAGCTCAAGCCGCACGTCGGGCAGCTCTTCGGCGATGCATCGCTGGTCACCCGCCAGCTGGTCGAGGACCTGCTCAAGTACAAGCGGCTCGACGGGGTGCAGGAATGCCTGGAGACGCTGGCAGGCCGGCTCACCGACACCGGCGATCGGGCCGAACACGCCCGCCGCATCATCGACGCCGTCTCCACCCTGGTGATCTGGGGCGCGGACGACCGCATCATCCCGGCCGGCCACGCCCGCGACCTGCCGAATCAGGACCGGGTGCACATCCTCGAGGACACCGGTCACATGCTGCAGATGGAGCGCGCCTCCGAGGTCAATCGCCTGATCACCGCCTTCTGGAACGACCAGGACTGACGGCGCGCCGATCGCGAGTGGATGGGCATCAGGACCTGAGAGCCGACCACGGGCCGCTTGATCCTGGAGAGGATGACTCTTGGGCCTTCCACCACGCAGTCCTACCAGCGGCGGGCGGCGAGGAGATCCGACACGAGTGCAATAAACGAAGCGGAGATCACGTCTGCCTCATCGCTGGGGCCGGCCGCGCGGATCGCCATGCCGATGCCCTTCGCGTCTGGGCTACCGAACAACGGCGCGAGCTTGGACACCGCTTCGTCCGTGACCTTCACGCTGACCGCGTGGTCCGCAAGGTCCGCCAAGCGTGCCGCGAGCGTCGCCGTGTCAGCGGCCCGCAGGAGACGCAGGACATCGAGCGCGTCCTTGTCTGCAACCCGGTCACCGGCGCGCTCAGCGATCTTTATGGACCTTGGACACGAGCAGCGCGGCCGGCCCAGCGACGAGCATCGCGACTGATCGGCGTCGGTCGTGTGTGGGGCGGTCGCGACGAAATCCGCATCGCCAGTGTGCACATAGACGGCCTGAGCGCCGACGAGCACGACGGCGCCGAGCTGTTCGGCCAGCGCCTCGGCGGCATCGAGCAGCGCAGTGCGGGCGCGTACGTACAGGTCAGGATCGCCAGACCCGCTCGTTCTTCTCCATCCAGCTCAGTACTTCCTCACCCTGCGAAGGTTCCCGACCCGGCCCTGTCAGAAGGTCCGCGGCGAGATGGCTGGGAGCGACGCACCGAAGGCCGTCGCGGTCGACCGCCCGATCAAAGACGACAGGGTCGAGAGGCTCGAGAATCATCACGTTGGCGCCGGTTTCGATCTCGCGGAGATCCAGATGGTCGATAAACTCGATCGCGTCGATGACGTAGACGGCCGCCTGTCTGGCGGGCGCGATGGGGTCGAATCGCTGGGCGGCGAAAGCGCCGGTAGCGACGTACGCGAGCTTCGTCTCGCGGAGCTTCCTTCCGAGGACCGGCAGTCCCCGTGGCTCGAGTGCCATCGTTGGCGTGTTCGAAACCGTTTGGTCGTAGTCCTCAATCCACCGCCGAATCGCGCCTTGCCAATCGACAGCCGATACGGCTCCGCGCATACGGGTCACGATGGCTTCCCGTTCGAGCAAGTCCAGCACGCGCGACAAGGTGGGAGCCGACACGCTGGTCGACTGGGACAGCTCTCGGACACCGTACGGGGGGGGAGTGTCGATGATGGCCCTCACGGCACGTGCAGCACCGCGGCCCCGCAGCGACTGGAGCCTGTGATCCCTTGGCCAGGGATCACGATCGACCCCCTCGGCAGAAATGAACAGCCCCGGCGTGGAAGCTTCGACACGAACATTACCCGTGGTGTCGACGTAGCCGACGCCGCGCTCGCGAAGGAGGGCACGGGCTCGGGGGGAGAGGTAGGAGGCTGCTACGACACGTACCGCCCGAGGCAACGCGCCGGCCGTGATCGCGGAGATCTGCTCGATCGCCTGGAGGACGCCACGTGGTTCCAGAGTTCGCTTGATCTCGATGGCAAGGACCGCGGTTGCGCCCATGGGCGACGTAATCTCGGCCAGCAGGTCCACGCGGTAGCGACCGGCCGGCGCTTCGGTCCGGGCGTGAATTGACCAGCCGGACGGAATTCGTTCAGCCAGAGCTCGCTCGACATGACGCGCGACCTGTGTCGCGGTCGGTGGCTGTTTCTCCGGTAGAGGCATGGGGTCTCCTTCGCTGCCAAGCTTGTTTCACCTAATGTAGTGTTTCGCTGTACGGGAAACAATCCATTAAATGAAACACTCACCCCTATACCAAAGCCCCAACGGGGCGGCCACGCAGCGGGACCGTTCATGCCACGTCGACCTCTACGCTCGCACCCCACCCGGGCCACCACCGCCCGACGGCCAAGTCCGACGGACTCGCCTCGCTGCACGAGCCGCCGTGCGTGGGCGCGGGCCTGCTCGTCGAGGACGAGGCCGACATGCGTCTGCCACCGCGACGCCACCTGTTCCAGCACCGCGTCGCCCTGTCCCCCTTGATGAGCCATATCGGACCGGACCGGAGAGAAGAAGCTCATCCGCTCTCGCTGGTCGCGCCGCAAGGACCTGCCCCCGCTTCGCCACCAATGAATTCAAGCACCGCGTTCTGTCCGAGAGCCCTCGCCCACTCGCGTACGAACTCCACCGTCGGGTTGCTGGTGAAGCGCTCGGCCTGGGCGATCGCCTGCTGCGTGCGGCCGAGTCGAGCCGCGAGCGTGCGCTGGCTAAAGCCGGCGGTCTCTCGCGCCTCGCGTAGCAGATAGCCCGGCGGATCGGCCTCCCAGGGCGGGACTCTTCCCCATCTGCGCAGCGCCTTCCATTCTTCGTACGCCCGAGGCTTTCGGCGGCTCAAGCGCGTCCGCGGCAACGCAGGGCGCGCAGGCGGAGCCACGCAACGCTTCATGGCAGCCACTCGATCGGGCCCATCAGGTCTCGCGGCCACGTTCTCCAGAGATTGCTCCACAATTCATATATTGTATCGATCTCCAGCGGGACAGTGCAACCGCGGATGTCCCCGCCGCGAACCGCTGGTCTACAGGTGGGCGCGCAGAAACCGCAGGACGTCCGCCTCCCGGACGAACTGCTTGCGCTCGCCGGGGTAGGCGGCGTTCATGGCGAAGTGGCCGTCGGACACCTCCAGCAGCTCGGGCGTGTGGCCGGCGCCCCGGAGCGCCGCGAACATGCTCCGCGACTGGGTTGCCGGCACCACCGCGTCCTCCGTGCCGTGGATCAACAGCATCGGCGGCACGTGCGAATGCACGTGGTGGAGCGGAGACGCGGCTCGATAGGCGTCGGGATCCTCGGCCGGAGCGGCTCCCATGAAGTCGGCCGCCGTGGTGCTCGCCGGTATCAGCCGCGCCAGCTCGTGGTGCCAGGCGGCCATGTCCATCACTCCCGCGTACGAGATCGCCGCCCGAATCGAGCAGATCCCGCGCTCCTCCCCGGTCGCCCGCGTGGCCAGCAGCGACACCAGGTGGCCTCCCGAGGAGCAGCCGAACAGCGCGCACCGCCGCCGGTCCAGCCCGTGTTCGGCGCCCCGATCGTGCAACCAGCGGAGCAGGTGCACCACGTCCCGGTACGCTCCCGGAAACCGCGCCGTGCTCGCCGGCCGATAGGAGCAGAGCACCAGCCCCACCCCGAGCGGGCGCAGGCGCTCCCAGCACCAGTCGTAGGAGCGGCGGTCGCCGTTCTCCCAGCCGCCGCCGTGAATGCCCACCACGACCGGATGCGGCCCGGCGCCCGCGGGCAACCGCACGCTGACCACGCCGCGCTCGCCGATCGCCGGATTGGTCTGAATCTCGATCATCGTCCGGTGGCGCCCTGCGGCTATCGGTCCGCCGGAGCCCCCTCGCCTGACTCTCCTGCCTGCATGAACGAGTACAACCGCGCGCGGTCGAGGGAGAACTTCAAGCGGATCGCCTGGCCGCGCAGCTCGTCCAGCCGGGCGTGCTGGCGCCAGGTGACCCGTTGCCGCACCGAGTCGCCGTCGATCACGGCGCAGTCCGCGCGGCCGAGACCGGGCTTCTGCACGCCGTCCGCGCCCAGCACGGCCACGGAGATCGCCCCTCCCCGCGCCGCCGCGTTCACGTACAGCGCGCCGCCTTCGCACTGAAACGGCCTGGTCACCACCATCCCGCCGTCCGACTCCGCGGAGAGCGACACGAATCCGTCCCGGCGCAGCTTGGCCAGGCAGATCGGCCCGCTGCGGCCGGTGATGCCGTGCTCCAGGGCGCACGTCGAGTAGTAGAACCAGAGCTCGTCCCCCACGGAGACCGGGGCGCGCGCGGCGTAGATCTCGCCAGCGTCGATGCTGCCGGGGGGGCCGTTGGGGAGGAACGGCTGGCGGTCGCAGGCGCGCTGCCAGTGCACGCCGTCACGGCTCACCGTGAGCTGGACGTCCACCCGGCCGGTGAACCGGATCTGCGGTTCCTCCGGGGGCGCGTGCAGCACCAGGAGCTGGCCGAGGTAGAGCCCCTCGTAGATGAACACGGGCATGCCGTAGAACTCGGTTCCCGGAGGATCCTGCGCGTCGGGCTCAAGCACCTCCTCCGGATCGCTCCAGGTGACGAAGTCGGGGCTCACCGCGCGCCCGATGCGCCGCGTCCGGTTGCCCTCGTGCACCGACGGGCGGCAGTAACCGACGAAGCAGCCGTGGCGTTCGTCCCAGCCCAGCAGCGCGTGGGTGTCGCTGGAGCGCCGGATCACCGGATTGCCGGCGTACTTGGTCCAGCTCAGACCGTCCGGGGAGAAGGCCACCGACACGCCGTCGCCCATGTTCGGCGTCCCCGCGGGGTCTCGTGCCTCGAAGAACAGCGACTTGTAGCGGCGCTCGGGATCCTCTTCCCGCGCGTCCTCGATGACGTTGGCGTAGGCGGCGTCGACGAGCACCAGGTTGTTGACCCGCGACCCGCCGGCCTCCACCAGCCCCCGGCTGGGCCGCGCC
>JAPOQV010000486.1 GCA_026710565.1 Spirochaetaceae bacterium
CATGGCCGGTCCCGACGTGCCCGCCGGCCGCGCCGTCGCCACCCCGGCAAGCCTGGTCGACTGCTTCCCCACGGTCCTCAACGCGACCGGCTGCCCGTTCCCGGAAGAGACGCTGCCGGGCGACGACCTCCTCGCCCTGGCCGCCGCCGGCGACCGCGACCGCACCGTGTTCGCCGAGCACCATGCCGTGGGCTTCCGCCGCGCCGTCTACCTGCTGCGCGACCGGCGCTACAAGTACGTCCACTACGTCGGCATGCGCCCGCAGCTCTTCGACCTGGCCGCCGACCCCGACGAGGTCGAGGACCTGGCCGGCCGGCCCGAGCACGCGCAGACCGTGCGCGGGTTCGAGCGGCGCCTGCGCGCCATCGTCGATCCGGACGAGGCAGACGCGCGTGCGCATGCGGACCAGCGGCGGAAGATCGCGGACGCGGGCGGCCGCGAGGCCGTGATCGCGCGCGGCACCTTCGCCAACTCGCCGACCCCGGACGAGGCTCCCAAGTGGGAGCGGCCCGTGGTCGGCTGATCGGGTAGAGTCGGAAGCCCAGGGTACGGATACCGCATGGAGCTGCACGAGGTCGCCGACAAGGAGTTCGCGCGCAAGGGATTCACGGTGGTGCGGGGCGCGTTCACGCCGTCCGAGGTGGCGGAGTTGCACCGGCGCGCCGACGCGATCGTGGCCGATCATGGCGCCTATCAGCGCCGCTACGCCGAGGAGGCCGAACGGATCTCCGCCGAGCATCCGATGCCGGGTGCGCCGGACCCGACAGCGCACCTGCTGGAGCAGCAGCGCCGGCTCCGCGAGTCTCCGGAGTTCGAGGTCTCATCCCGCCACCTGCGGCGCGAGAACCGGATCTACCCGAAGCGCCTCCGGCCGGTCGATCCGGCCGAGCGCGAGGCGGCAACGGCGAACGGCAACCCGTGGGCCACCTTCACCGGCCAGATCAACGGTCTGGCCGACTGCGACGAGGCGTTCGCCCGGGCGGCCGTCCACCCCCGCCTCGCCGAGGTGCTCAGGGACGTGCTTGCCCCCGACGCCAGACTCTGGTTCGACCACATCTTCGCGAAGGGCGCCCTCAACGACAATCCGCCGTACCACGGCGCCAACCGCTTCCACCAGGACGGCTTCTTCCAGTTCGACCGCCGCACCGTGACCTGCTGGCTCGCCCTGGACGCGGTGACCGAGGAGAACGGACCGTTCCACTACATCCCGCTGGACGCCGGCCCCGGGGCCGCGGGCTACGGCCGCTTCGACTTCGACGACTTGGGCCCGGAGGGGCTCTCCCGCGAGCTGCTCGACGCGGCGGAGATCGTCACCCTGGAGCCCGGCGACCTTGCCGTGCACGACCGCTGGGTCCTGCACGCCACCGGTCCCAACGAAAGCGCCGAGCCCAGATGCGGCTGGGCCCTGCACTACACTGACGCCCGCGCCCGCTTGGGCGAGTTCGACCGCCCCCGCCCCGACGCGACCCGCTTCGCGAAGGTCACGGCGGAGGGTTACCACATTCGCAACGGCAAGCTGTCCGGCAACCGCGCGTGGCCGCTGGTGTGCGGGCAGTCCGTACCAGGAGGAATCTGAACCATGAGCCTACGTGTCACCGTCTGGAACGAGTTCGTCCACGAACGCGACAACGACTTCGTCCGCAGCATCTATCCCGACGGCATCCACGAACAGATCGCCGGCCACCTGCGCGGGCAGGAGGGGCTGGAGGTCCGCACCGCCACCCTCGACCAGCCCGATCACGGGCTGACGGGGGAAGTGCTGGACGCCACCGACGTGCTCATCTGGTGGGGCCACGCCGCCCACGCCAAGGTACGGGACGACATCGTCGACCGGGTGCAGGAACGGGTCCTGCGCGGCATGGGACTGATCGTCCTGCACTCCGGCCACTACTCGAAGATCTTCAAGCGCCTCATGGGCACGGGCTGCGGCCTGACGTGGCGGGAGGAGGCCGAGCGTGAGCGGTTGTGGGTGGTGAGCCCCAACCATCCCATCACGCGCGGCTGCGGTCGCTTCATCGAGATCCCCAACGCGGAGATGTACGGGGAGTTCTTCGACATCCCGGACCCCGACGAGCTCCTGTTCGTGAGCTGGTTCGAGGGAGGCGAGGTGTTCCGCAGCGGCGCGGTCTGGCACCGCGGTCAGGGCCGCATCTTCTACTTCCGACCGGGCCACGAGACCTTTCCGATCTTCCATCACGCGGGCGTGTTGCGCGTGGTCACCAACGGCGTGCGCTGGTGCGCCTTCTCCGGCAACGACGAGATGGTGAGCATCGGAACGGCGCTCAACCAGAAGGAACCGTTCGAGGAGCTCTCCCCCAAGGATTACGTCGTGGGCGAGCTCGAGCACCCGGCGGAGTCCGGGGCACGGTAGCCTCACCGTGTGGGACACGCTGTTTCCGACCACGGTGGTCGGATCGATCACCCGGCCGTGGTTCTTCCGCGAGCGCGTCGACCGCTACCTGGAGGAACGGGCCGCCGGCCGGGAGGTGTCCGACCAGGAGCTCCTGGAGCTCATGGACCGGTCGATCCCGTACGTGGCGGCCCTGCAGGAGGCGGCCGGCGTCGACGTGATCTCCGACGGCGAATGGCGGCGCAAGTCGTACTTGGGGATCATCGCCGACATGGTTTCCGGCTTCGAGCTGCACAAGGCATTCGTCGACGACGGCGTCCACGACGGCTACGTCGGCTACACGATCACCGGCCCGATCGAGCCATTCGACGAGGGACTGTTCGCCCGCGAAGGAACGCGCCTCGCGGAACACACCAGCAAACCGGTGCGCGTTGCGATTCCGACGCCGTACCACATCTCGCAGGTGCACTGGCAGGAGGAGCGCTCGCAGGAGACGTATCCGGACCGTCGCGCCGTGGTGGAAACGCTGGTGCCGATCATCCGCAACGAGGTCGAGCTCATGGCGCGTGCCGGCGTCCGCTTCGTCGGCTTCGACGACACCAGCATCGGCAGTCCGTACGCGGAGGATCCCGAATCGGAGGAGTACCGGGAGGAGTTGGCATACGCGGTCGACTCCTTCAATCGGGTGGTGGAAGGGATCGACGGCATCCACACTTCCCTGCACCTGTGCGGCAAGCGGAACCTCGGCCCGGAGCGGCGCCTGGGCTATGACGCCCTGCTGCCGGCGCTCCAGGAGCTGAACGTCGACATGACGATGTTCGAGCTGCGGGACATGGACGAGTACGACCGCGAGCTGCTGCGACGATTGCCCGCGCGCATGCAGGTGGGTTGCGGCTGCCTGACCGCCAAGCAGCACGGCGTGGAGACCCCGGAAGAGGTCGCCGGCCACGTACGCAAGGTGCTGGAGGTGGTCGAGCCCGAGCGCGTGGTCCTGCACCCGGACTGCGGCTTCTCGCCCGGCGCCTACTGGAACATCTCCATCGACGACGTCTACGACAAGCTCCGCTCCGAGGTGTTGGCCGCCGAGATGCTCCGCGCGGAGGTGGGCGGATAGTACTGGAGCGGCGTCCGCGGTTGGATCAGTGCGTGCGGTTGCCCTCGACGAGAGCCTTCAGCGGGACGTCGTCGTCTGCGGGCAGGTAGTAGCTCAGCGGTTCGCTGACGGCGCCGAGCAGTTGCCGCTGGATCGGATTGCAGCGGGCGAGCAGCTCCTCCGGCATCGCGACGTAGTCCATCGGCTTGACCCAGCGGTACGCGTAGCCGATGAAGATCGTCTTGCGCGCGGTGCCCGACCAGTTGCGCCCGATACCGTGCCAGGTGCGTTGTTCGAAGATGAAGGCATCGCCGGCGTCGACGTTCATGCTCACCGCGCCATGCGGCCATCCCGTCTCCGGATCGACCGCCGGCCGCCCCGAGAGCCGGTTGCTGCCGGGCACGAGCACGGTGGCGCCGCAGGAGGGGTGGGATTGGTCGCTGATGGCGTACGCGATCTTGAGCAGGATGCGCGGGTGCGGCTCTTGCATCTCGGCGTAGGAGGTGCCGCCGTCGCGATGCAGCCCCACGCGCCGCTGCTCATCCGGGGCCGGCTCGGGACCCGAGGGAAGCACGATCAGATGCGAGGTGTTGAGCTGGATGTTCCAGTTGAGGAGGCCCCACGCGAGCGGAGCGGTGGCCGGCCAGTCGAGCAGCCGGAAGAACGCGTCGTGGCGGACGATGCAGTTGCGCAGATTGAGCTTGCCGTCGTTGTGCAGCCGGCCGGCAGCCTGCTCCCGGGCATGGATCTCGTCGACGGCGGCAGCGATTTCGCGGACCACGCCGGGCGGCAGCGCGCCCTTGATCACCAGATAGCCGGCATCCTCGAAGAAGGCGCGCTGCTCGGCGCTGAGCTCAACCATGCCAGGGGCGGGAGCGTCCATGGGAGTGGCTGTTACGGTGAAGCTTGGGCCGTCTCGCGTCAAACGGTCCAGGCCGAGGGATCACCACGATCGCGACATCCTCGATCCATGGCGTTGTAACTGCGCGGCTGAGGGTCATCCGTCGCGGCCGGCCCGTGGAGTCGTTGGCCGGCGGGCGCTCAGGATCAGCGCCGCGGCCACGAGTGCGAGCGCGCTCACCAGCAACCACGAGCCGCGGTAATTCCCGGACGCGTCGCGCAGCGCACCGGCGAACGGTGCGCCCAGACCGCTGGCCAGGAAGATGAACGGCAGCACCACGCCGCGGATGGTGCCCACGAACTGCCAGCCGTAGTACTGCGCCCAGATCACCCCCTGGACGACCATGTAGAGGCCGACCCCGCAGCCGAACGTCAGCGTCGAGGCGAACAGCAGAGGCATCCATGGCTCGATCGCCCAGAGCTGCGCCGCCGCCATGAGCGCGACCCCGACGCAGAACGACAGGCACGAGACCAGTCCCACGAACCGGGCGTCCAGGCGCTCCACCACGAAGCCGGCCACCAGCGCCATCACGGTCGCCACGCCGGCGTCCATGGCGAACGCCAGTGACACGGTCGTCGGGTGAAAGCCCAGCTCGATCCAGTGCGGGATGCGGTGCACGCTGGCCGCCCCCAGCAGGAACCCCAGGATCGCGAACGCGACGCTGAGCTTCCACAGGGTGGCGGTGCGGATCGCCGCGCGCAGTGTCCACTGGACCGAAGCCGACGAATCGTGGGAGACGGCTGCGGAGGCGCGATCTCTCCGGGCTCGTCCGGTCCGTGGAGGCCCGCCGTCGGGCTCCAGGCCCATGTCGCTCGGCTGGCGGCGAAGCAACAGCACCAGCGGCACGGTCGCGGCCGACAGCCACGCCAGGGTCACCCAGGCCGATCGCCAGCCGTTGGTGCTGATGAGCGCCTGGGTCAGGGACACGAACAGCGCGCCGCCCACGCCCAGACCGAGTTGCACGACGCCGGTGGCCCGCCCGCGCAGCCGAATGAACCACTTGGACACCGGAACGGTGGCGATCAGCGCGCCGCCGGCCGGTGCTGTCCAGGCGGTGACGCCCAGGGCCAGCAGCACGCCGAACAGCACCGCGGGCGACTGCGCGCGGGCCAGCAGCAACAGCCCTCCGGTGGCGACGACGATCGCCAGCAGCATCGGGCCGCGCGGTCCGTGACGGTCCAGCCAGCGGCCGATCAGGATGCCGCTCAAGCCGCTGGCCCACAGGCGCATGGTCTGCGCCCAGCCGATCGCCTGCCGCGAGAGGCCGAGCTCCTCCGCCATCGGGATGACGAAGAAGCCGAAGTTGAGCGTACCGCTCGCCTGGCCGGCCGCGTTGAGCACGAAGAACGCGGCGACGATCACCCACCCGTAGTAGAACGGCCTGCGGTCTCTCACTGGCCCTGTCCATCGATTTCGCGAATCACCGCCGCATACAACTCGACCCCGATGCGGAAGCCATGAGAGCGCACGAGGTCGTCGACCAGCCGGCGGACCTCGGCCCGGTCCACCAGTCCCCGCCGCAGCGCCAGCAGCAGTACGCCGAGCGTGCCCAGCGGTCGTATGCGTTCGACCGTAGCCAGTCGACGAACGGTCCGATCGTCGGTCAGCAGCAGGTCCGCTTCGAGTCGGACGGCCAACGTCATCGCCGCATCGTCGGTACGGCTCATGCCCGCGGCAAAATCACGGGGGCTGTCGACACGTTCTACGCATGCCGCCGCGAGGAACCGTTCCAGTTCAACGGACTCGGCGTGGTCGAGCGGACGCGCCAACACTTCTTCACGAATCTGCTGCGGGACGACGACGTCGTCTCCCAGGACACGGCGAATCAGGGCAAGCCACTGTATCTTCCCAAGAAATATCAGTGGAGATGCATCGGCGACGACGGTCACAGCGGCTGCAGGTCTGCGGCCAAGTCCTCCGGACCGTAATTCAACTCCACGTCCTGATCGCGCAACCTGAGAATCAGGTCGCGGAGGCTCAAGCCCGCGATCTCGGCGGCGCGCGAGAGCGTCACTTCCCCACGCCGGTACGCATCGCACGCACATTCGAGCAGGAGCGCGCTGGCGCCTCGCCTGACCGCCCACCGTAACAGGGTGGAGCGGTCGACCCCCAGAGCCTGCGCGGTGCTCTCCAACCGGGACACCTCGGACTCCGGGAGTCGCAGCGACACGGTTACCGTTCCCACGTATACAACTCAACATGACGTATACGCGAGGCGGTGCGCAGCGTCAACCGGACAGACACCGATGGTAGTGTCCCGCCGGGAATGAGGGTAAGGTTCGGAGGACTCATGGGTACGGTACCACCGTTGCAGAGGAGCCGGCGCTGGCGCCGCTCCGCGGCGGCCTGATGGAACCGGTGCAGTTCGACCGGGAGTTGCGCAGACTGCTCGGGCCGCAGGCGCGCAGCGAGGGGCCGCTGGCCGCCAGCGGCGCGGGGCGCCGGTTGCTCGGCGTCGACCTGCGGCGGCGGCTCGATGCCGAACAGGTGGCCCTGCTGCTGGATGCACTGAGCCAGTTCCGCATCGTGTGCATTCCGGGTCAGGATCTGGAGTCCTTCTCGTTGGCCGACTTCGAGCGCTTCGCCAACCACTGGGGGGCGCCGGTTCCGCATCCCACCAACTTCCTGCGGGGAGGTAAGCCCGCCCAGTCCGACGGAGCCTCCGACGGCCCGGTCGAGACCGTGCCGTTCGCCCAGCGACGCGCGGCGTCGGTGAACGCGGCGTTCCCCGGCCGCCTGCAGTGCCTCCCGCACGAGTCGCCGGCGGTCCTGGTGGTGGCCAACTTCCGGGGCGGCGCTGCGCCCCAGGGGGGCGTCACCACCAGCGTGGGCGCCTCCTGGCATACCGACATCGAGTACGAACCGCTGCCGATCTACGTGTCGATGTTCCTCGCCCATCACATGCCGGTACGGCGTGATGCGCCCGGCGGCACGTGGGTGCAGCGTCCCGAACCCGGCGAGGAGCCGGCAAGCCGCTACTTCGAAGGCTCCGATCCGGAGCTGATGCGGCTGCGCACGACGCTCCCACTGAACGGCGAGACCGCGTTTGCGGACACCGCCGCGGCATTCGCGGCGCTGCCGCCGGAGCGCCAGGAGCTGCTGGAACGAACGCGGGTACGACGCCGGCTGAACGACGGCGACGACGGTTGGCTGGCGCCGCTGGTGCGCACCAACCCGCGCTCCGGCATCAAGGCGCTGCACAGCCCGATCTGGGCTTCGCGGCCGGGCATACGCCCGCCGGTCGAGGTCGACGGGCTGTCCCTCGAGGAGTCACGCACCTTTCTCGATGAGCTGGAGGCGCACGTCCTGCAACCGCAGTTCCGCTACGACCATCCGCACGTGCCGGGCGACGTGACGCTGTGGGACAACTACATGACGCTGCACAACGTCCCGTTGCTCAAGGAGAACATCGACTCGATCGACGATGCGCGCCTCCTCTATCGCCTGAGCTGCAAGGGCGAGCCGGCGTTGACCCTGCCCCGCAACGACCCGCCCGAGTGGCTGGCCGCACACGTCACCGCCGGCTACGCCACCCCGGCGGCGATCATCGACGGGGCTTGAATCTGCCCCATCCGGGAGAGTCCACGGTGCCAGCAACCGGTCGGGTCTTCGTCATCGGGAGCATCAATACCGACCTGGTCGCCTACGTAGAGCGTCTGCCGGAGCCCGGAGAGACCGTGGGCGGCGCACGGTTCGCGGAGACCGCCGGCGGCAAGGGTGCGAACCAGGCGGTAGCGGCAGCGCGCGCCGGCGCCTCCTGCGTGCTGCACGGCGCGGTGGGCGACGACGCGTACGGCGCGGCGCGTGTCGACGATCTTGCCGCGGCCGGCGTGGCAACCCACCACGTGGCGGTGCTCTCCGACGAGCGATCGGGAGTGGCGCTGATCTACGTCGACGCGAAGGGCGAGAACCAAATTGCGGTGGCTCCAGGCGCCAACGGCGCCTTTCGGCTGACCCGGGACGCATTCCGGGCCTCGGTCGGACCGGATGACGTCGTGCTGCTGCAGAACGAGATCGCCCCGAGCGTGACGACGGCGGCGATCGCGCTGGCGCGCGACCTCGGAGCGACGGTGATGTGGAACATCGCTCCCGCGCTGACGGCGGTCGGCGAGGTTGAACGGGCCGCGTTCGCGCAGGTGGACTACCTGATCGTCAACGCGGGCGAGCTGGAGGCGCTGTCGGCGCGGCGTTCCGGCGAGTCGGCTGCCGAGGGGGCGCGCCGGGCGGTCGCCGAGCTCGGCTGTACTCAGGTGCTGTTGACCCTCGGCGCCGCAGGCGCCGTGCTGGCCGACGACCGGCGGGCGCATCATCAGGCAGCGCATCGCGGCCGGGCGATCGACACGGTGGGGGCGGGCGACTGCTTCGCCGGCGTGTTCGCGGCATCCATCGCGACCGGCCGGGAACCGATCGACGCGCTGCGGCGGGCCGGCGCCGCGGCGGGCCTGTGCGTGACGCGTGAAGGGGCGCAGCGTTCCATGCCGTCGGACGAGGAGATTGGCCGCGCGGTCAGCGAGCCCCTCGACTGAGCACTGGTTCCATCAGAGCCTCACCCGCTCGATCGTCCGCGGGTTTGACGGTAAGCGCGTGGATGCATGAGGATAGATGTATGAAGACCATTACGGTCAATGTATCAGAGCCGGTCTATCGGGACTTTCAACGCATCGCCAAGACCCAGGATCGGACCGCATCCGAGTTGATCCGGCAAGCGATGGAGGAGTTCCGGGAACGCACAATCGTCCGCGCCACCACCCTGGCGGATGTGAGCCCGGTGTCCGTAGGCCGCGTCCTGGTGCCGCTGCGTCCCGGTGAAGACCTGCTCGCAGAGATGCTCGACGATGATCGGGATTGACACGACACTTCTCGTGCACATTGAGATCAAGGAATCCGAAGCGCATGCGGCAGCGACGGCCGTGCTGCGCAGACGGATTCTCGGCCACGACCGTGAAGCGGGCCTGGCCCCGCAGGTGCTCACCGAATTCGTCCATGTCGTTACCGACAGGCGTCGATTCGAGCGGCCACTCTCCATGCACCATGCGGTGGAGAAGGCTCGTTTCTGGTGGAATGCGCGGGAAGTGGCAAGGGTGTTCCCGTGCGAGGAGACCGTGCCGCAGTTTCTGGCCTGGATGACAGAACACAACCTGGGTCGCAAGCGCGTGCTCGACACGATGCTGGCGGCTACCTATTTCGCGAACGGAATCACGACGATCGTGACGTCGAATGCCCGTGACTACCGGGGGTTCGGCGTGTTCGAGCTGGTGGAGTTTCCGTAGGCGAGGGGTTGTGAACGCGTCCGACACCTGCTGAGCGGTTACCGCACCGGCGACGGCTCACTCGAGTCCCAGTTCCTCCAGGGCGCTCGATCACCAGATCGATCTCGACGCCCGCTCCCGTCCGCAGGTAGGAGAGCCTCCAGTCGGGGAAGCGATATCGCGACAGGTGCAGGATCTGGGCCATGACGAAGTGCTCGAACGGCTTCCCGTACTCGTAGGTGGATCATGGTCCACGGCGCACACAAGGCTTCCTCGGCGCGGCCTTTACGCCTTGGGCGGTCCGACACAGGATGTCGGCATGTCGAATGATCAGAGCCCCTCCGACTCCACATCCTTCAAGGTCGCCTTCATCGGCGCCGGCAGCATCGGGTTCACCCGCAAGCTGGTGGGGGACATCCTCACCGTTCCCGAGTTCGCCGGCATCGAGATCGCCTTCATGGACATCAGCGAGCAGAACCTTTCCATGGTCGAGCGCCTGGTGCGGCGCGACCTGGAGGCGAACGGCCTGGACGGCGTGCGGCTCACCGGCACCCTGGACCAGCGGGAGGCGGTGAGCGGGGCGCGTTACGTGTTCTGCACCGCGCGCATCGGCGGACTGCCCGCGTTCGCGACCGACATCGAGGTGCCGCTGCGCTACGGCATCGACCAGTGCGTGGGCGACACGCTGTGCGCCGGCGGCATCATGTACGGCCAGCGCGGCATCCCGGTGATCCTGGCGCTCTGCAAGGACATCCGCGAGGCGGCCGAGCCCGGCTGCCGGTTCTTCAACTACTCGAACCCGATGGCCATGCTCACCTGGGCGGCCAACCGCTACGGCGGCGTGAGGACCGTCGGCCTGTGCCACGGCGTGCAGGGCGGCCACACCCAGATCGCCGACGCGCTGGGCATCCCTGCCGGGGAGCTGGACTACCGCGCAGCCGGAATCAACCACCAGACCTGGTACATCCAGCTCCTGCATCGCGGCCGCGACGTCGCAGGCGAGCTGCTTGCGGCGTACGAGCGCCACCCGGTCTACCGCGAGACGGAGAAGGTGCGGATCGAGATGCTGCGCCGCTTCGGCTGCTACTCCACCGAATCCAACGGCCACCTCAGCGAGTACGTTCCGTGGTTCCGCAAGCGCCCGGACGAGATCCGCGACTGGATCGACATGAGCTCCTGGATCCTCGGCGAGACCGGCGGCTACCTGCGCGTGTCAAGCGAGCGGCGCGACTGGTTCGAGGAAGACTTCCCGCGCTGGATGGCCGAACCGCCGGAGCGGTACACGCCCGACACCCGCTCGACCGAGCACGGCTCCTACATCCTGGAGGGGCTTGAGACCGGGCGCGTCTACCGCGGCCACTTCAACGTCGAGAACCGCGGCTGCATCACCAACCTGCCGGATGACGCCTGCGTCGAAGTGCCGGGCTACGTCGACCGCACCGGCCTGCACATCCCGCGGGTGGGCGACCTACCGCTCGGCTGCGCCGCGGTCTGCAACGCCAGCATCTCCGTGCAGCGGCTCGCGGTCGAGGCCGCGATGCGCGGCGA
>JAPOQV010000487.1 GCA_026710565.1 Spirochaetaceae bacterium
GCTGCCGGACGTAGCCAGGGAAGGCCGGCCCCGCGCCGCGCTCCTCGACCACGCGGCGCGACCGCGCCAGACCGATGCGGGCCTCGTCACAGCCGATGTGCACCTGCCGGCTCGTGAAGTGCGGGAGCAGCTCCTCCAGCAGCTCGTCGACCAGCGCGATCGAGCCGGGATCGGTCGGACACAGGGTGCCGTACAGGCCGCGGTGCGGGTAGAAGACCGCCGGATCGTCGTCCTCGCACAGCGGCCGGTAGCGCGGATGGACCATCCAGCGTGCCAGGTGCCCGAAGGTGTTCTGGTTCGGCACCAGCTCCACGTGGCGCTCGCGGCAGTAGGCGTCCAGCTCCATCACCTGCTCGCCGGTCATCGGCGACCAGTCGGCCCACACCTCGCGGTGGTCGCGGTAGGCGAAGGTGTGCTCGGTGTAGAGCTGGAGCTGGTTGATCTTCCACTCGGCCAGCAGGTCGACCAGGCCGAACAGGCTCTCCATGGTCGGCACCCGGTCGCGGCTGATGTCGAGCATCAGGCCGCGGTAGGCGATGTCGGGATGGTCTGCGATCCGCAGGCACGGCAGGACGCCGTCCCGCGCCTGGCGCGCGATCTGCCGCAGCGTCATCGCTCCGTAGAAGGCGCCGGCCTCGTCATGGCCGGTGATGTCGATGCGCTCGGGGCCGACGGTGAGCGAGTATCCCTGCGTCCTGGTCACGCGGGCCGGGTCGACGGCGATCCTGGCGCCGGTCTCCGGTCCCGAGCCGCCGTGCGCGGTGAGCTGCCAGCTCGCTCCCGCGTCGGCGAGCGCGTCGCGCACCGCGGCGCCGATGCGCAGCAACGCCGCCCGATCCCCTCCGGTCAGGTGGATCAGCCGGCCGGGCCGCAGCCTGTGACCGCCTTCCTCGCGCCGGAGGCGTTGCGGAGCCGGCAGCAGGATCGGCGAGTGGGAATCGGGGCGATTCGGCACGGACGTCTCCGCCGCCTGCACCTCCTTGAGCATTCGGGAGAGGTGGGTCTTCGTCTGGAGAACGCTCGCGGTCTTCATGGTTGACCGTACATGACTCAGTCTGAACTACGTCAAGATCGGTCGCGCGTTGCATCGACCACCAGTATCTTGTCGCGCAGCGTGTTGCGGACACGGTTCAGCCAGATCGCGAACACGACAAGAATGCCGTAGTTCACGGTCCGCAGAAACGGGGACACGTTGAACATCGACAGTCCCGCCTCGATCAGGCCGAGAAACAGCACCCCGGCGAACGCGTTGACCATCGAGCCGCGACCTCCCTCCAGGGCGATACCGCCGATGATCGCTCCGCCGAACGCCAGGAAGACGTTGCCGTCCGCCAAGGCAGGCGGCACCGCCTTCAGAAAGCCGGTGTAGAACAGCGCCGCCAGTCCGCCGAAGACGCCGCTCACCGTGTAGATCAGCACGTACATGCGTCCCGGCTCGATGCCGAGCATGCGGGCCGACTCGGGGTTGCCGCCCACGGCATAGATGTGGCGGCCGAGCCGCGTCCGCTTGAGGATGACCTGCATGGCGACGACGATCGCGACCGCCACCGGGATGGCGACGTAGTCCTCTCCACCGATCGCCAGAAACGGCTCCGAGAAGCCTTCATAGATCGGATACGACTGCAGGAGCAGCGTGGCTCCGCCGAACGCCAGCGACGTGCCCAGCGTGGTAAGGAACGGATTCAGCTTGATGACGCCGACGAGGATGCCGTTGATCAGACCGCACGCGGCGCCGGCGAGGATGGGAACCAGGATGTCAAGCGGGAACGGAATGCCGACCCACTTCGTCAGCAGCATGCCCGAGAACATGGCGACAAGTCCGGTGGCCTCGGCGATCGACAGGTCGATCCGGCCGGCGATCAGGCACAGACTGGTTCCCAGCACCAGAAAGCCCAACGGGATGGTCGAGTAGATGATGAACACGATCGTCCCGAACTTCAGCATCCCCACGGGCCGAAGCACCGCGAAGATCACGTAGAAGACCAGGATCAGGACCCACGACAGGTTGTCGAGGAGGGCGACGAGGACCTGGCTGCGCGGAGCCATCCCCTGACTCTTCATGGAATGTCCTCGACTTCGCTCATGGGTTGATCACAGGTTGATGGTGGTCGCCTCGAGTTCGGCGAGGCTCGTGTCCTTCTTCATGACGTCGGCCACCACCTCTCCGTGTGACATGATCACGAAGCGGTCCGCCACGCGGAATGCGTGTCCCAGGTTGTGCTCGATGACGATGACGCCGGTGTTCTTGCGCTTGAGCTGCTCGATGAATTCGAGCACCTGGTTCGTGCCCTTCAGCGACAGCGCGGCCACCGGCTCGTCCAGAATGGTCAGCGGCGCCTGGTGGTGCATCGCCCGGGAGATCGCCACGCCCTGGCGTTCACCGCCCGAACAGAAACGCATCTCCTGCTCGGCCGACGAGATGCTCAGGCCGAGCCGGCGCGTCAGCGACTCAGTCTGACGGAGCATGAGGCGGCGGTCCAGGAATCGGAACGGACCGAACCTGATCTCCGGCTCCCGCCCAAGGAACACGTTGTCGGCCACGCTCATAGAGTCGACCACGGCCTGATCCTGGTACACCGCCTCGATGCCGAGCGCACGCGAATCCTGGATGCTGCGGATGGCGACCGGGGCGCCCTGCCAGAGTATCTGGCCGTCGTTCAACGGGATCAGCCCGACCAGGATCTTGATCAGCGTGGACTTGCCGGCGCCGTTGTCGCCGACGATCGCGACGACCTCGCCGGAGTCCACCGTCAGGTCGACCCCGCGCAACGCGTGCACCTTGCCGAACCATTTCTGGACGCCGCGCATCTGCAGCAGCGGCGCCGTCTCGGCCATCACGCTCACGGTCACTCCCTATCGACGAAGAAGGGTGCCGGAGCGGCCCGGGGGGACGCTTCCGACACCCATCGAACGATGCGCAGCCGGTTCCGGTGCGTCGCCGGACGCGCCGGCTATTGCAGCCAGGCGCGTGCCGCGTTGCCCCAGATGCGGGGATCGTCGACGTTGTCCGGCGTGACCATCATGCCGCGCACCTTCAACCACCGGTGGCCGAAGTTCTCGCCGACCTCGGCGGGCGCCCACACCTGGTCCTTCCAGGGATCGATCTCGTGCACGCCGCCGGTCACCTGCAGGTCATCCGCCGTGACCGTCGATCCGACCGGAGGAAGTGCCTCCTCGCCCTGCTCGAGCACGATCCTGAGCATTTCCAGCGCCAGCGGGCCGTAGAACAGGTTCGGCTGCACGAATCCGTAGTCGGAGTATCCTTCCTTCAGGAGATCCAGGTAATCGGGAGCGCCGCCGATGCTGGCGATGAACACGTGGCCCTCCTCGCCCCGCTTCTTCAGCATTCCCTGCGACTCCAGCGCGTTCATGGCACCTCGCGAGTTGGTCGTGTTCTGGGACACGACGGCCACCGGCGCGCCGAACTGCTGGATCGCGTTGAACGCGTTCTGCTGGGCGACATCCATCTTCGACAGGGTGAAGAACTCGACGAACTCGATGCCGGGATGCTGGCTGAAGACCTCGCGGTAGCCCTCCGCGCGGGCGCGGTCCGAGTCGTTGGCGGAGTCGCCCTGCAGGCTGAGCACCACGCCGGCTACCTCGCCATGGGCGGCGCGGATGTCCTCGACCAGCGTCTCGGCCAGGGTGACGGCTGCAGCCTTGCCGTCGAACATGATCGTGATGGGCACGGCGTCCGTATCGACGTCGGTGTTGTAGGTGACCGTCGGTACTCCCTGCTCCATAGCCCACTCCGCGATGTCGGCGGTTGCCTTGGAGTCGACCGGCGACCAGATGATGCCGTCGACGCCCTGCTGCACGAAGCTGCGGATGTCCTTGATCTGCTGCTCCGCCTTCAGGTCGGGATTCATCGTGACGATCTTCCAGCCCTGGTCCGATGCGTAGTTGTGGATGGCCCGGTCGGTGACCTTCATCCACTCGTCGCCCATGTACAGTGTTCCGTGCCCGAAGAAATACGCATCCGCTTCGCCGGAATCGGCGGCCTCCGTGCTCGGGGCCGCCCACAGGCCCGCAGCACCCAGACTCACGAGCGCGGCCACGATCGCGACCGCCGGCCATCGTCCTCCGTTTCTCAACATGCTGTTCTCCCTGATCTCCTTACGTACTGGTAAGTTGTCGTTCGAACTGGAGTGCAGTTCGCGTGCGCCGCACGCTACCACGGCGGCCGAGCGCTCGCAACAGCAGGTGCTAAGATGGGCGTGAGGCGCAAAGGTGAACCCACTGTTGGAGACCCCTGTCGAGGCCGAGCCGGCGCTGCTGCAGCGCCGGCTCGCCGAGGAAGGATACGTGTTCGCGCGCGGGCTCCTCGACGCCGGCCTGGTAGGCGAGGCGCGCGAGCTGGCGGTGCGTCACCTGGAAGATGCCGGCTTGGCGTCCGGCACGGACCGTCCGGTCTGGTCGGGCCGCGCGCCGAGCGAGAACGAGCTCGCCTCGGACGGGCCGCTGGTCTCCGCGGTAGCGGACGACGGCGTCATCTGCCGGCTGGCCCACTCGGCCGAGCTGGTCGAGTTCCTGAAGCGGCTGATCGGCGGCGACGTGTTCATATGGAAGGACTGCGCGGCGCGCCTGCGCATCATGCTCGCCGACCGCGCCGACGACGCCGGGGCGGGTGGACCGCTGCGCTTCTCCTTCAGCACGCCGGCGCACCAGGACTTCTACTTCTTCCGGCCCGTGCGCACGCTGACCTGCTGGCTTCCGCTGATGGACATAGACGAGTCGGTCGGCGGGCTGGCGCTGCGGCGGCGGTCGCACCGCGACGGCCTGTGGGCGACGTGGTGGAAGGGCGCGGAGTTCCTGGGCGTGCCCGCCACCGCCGCGCAGGCCGAGGCGTGGCGGCGGGACGGCGCCGTGCCGGTGGCCGGCACGATCGAGCCGGGCGACGGGGCGGACAACCCGGAAGCCGACTGGCTGCGCTCGGACTACCACGCCGGCGACGCGCTGATCTTCGCGGGCGAGACGCTGCACGCCGGCGTGCCCAACCGCTCCGACGCGATCCGCCTGTCGGCCGACGTGCGCTACCAGCGGGCCGATTCGCCGCTTCACTGGGAAGCCAAGCAGCCGATCGCCCGCACGCAGGCGTACTTCGGCGAGATCCTGTCAGCGCTCGACGAGTTGCAGGCCGGTCCCGGCCACTTCGAGCGCGCATGGGAGGCGATGCGTGTCGCCGGCCCCGACCCGCACCGCGGCGTACGAGAGCGGGTAGAGCAGACACTGTCCGAGTTGCGTAGTAGCTGAGCGACCGACCCTATGCAGTTCGACACGCAGGGCAGCCGGGGGATTCTGGCAGGCCGGATCACCGTCTCGTTCCGCAACTGGAAGCGCCCGCACGCGGCGGTCGGCGGCGTCTACCACCTGCGCCCGTCCGGCGCCGTCAAGGTCACCGGCGTGCTGACCGTGCGCCTGTGCGACATCGAAGCCGGCGACCTCCGCCGCTCCGGATTCGACAGCGTCGCCGAGGTAGCCGGATTCCTGAAGCTGCCGGAGTCGGCCAGCGTCACCCGTGTCGAGTTCGAGCTGACCGACGAGCCGGCCGCCAAGGCGCTTACCGAGCTGAGCGCCGACGAGGTGGTCACGCGCCTGCAGGCGACCGACCGCCGAAGCGCGGCGCCCTGGACCGCCGGCGTGCTGCGGCTCATCCGGGCCCATCCGGCCACCCGCGCCGGCGACCTGGCGCCTCGGATGGGCTGGGAGACCCCGGTGTTCAAGGCGAACGTGCGCAAGCTCAAGCGACTCGGCCTGACGCAAAGCCTGGAGACCGGCTACAGCCTCACCGACCTGGGCGAGCAGGTCGCCGCCCTCATGAACGACGGTCGTACGCCCGCTTGACCCCGGTGGGGCATACGGATCGTCAGGTGGGTCTACAACGTAATCCGCACGCGCATTCCCAACGCCCGCGTGATGCGCATTATCGTAGCGAACGTGGGATTCCCGTTGTCCGACAACGCCTTGTAGATACCCTCACGGGTCATCCCGATATCACGGGCGAGCTGGCTCACATTCTGCGCTCGCGCGATATCGTTCAATGCGGCCCGAATCAGGCTACCGTCCCCCGGATCCTCCTCCGCGCAGGCTTCGAGATACAGACGCGCGTCCTCCTTGGTACGAAGGTGTTCCGTCACCTCCCAACGGCTAAATGTCTCAGCCATATTTACCTCCAGTCGTTTGCATCCACCTCCGTGCAGCCGGCGAGGTCGCCGGAGCGGCATGCCTCTCCCTCGATCACCTCGATCCGGCGGTTCGCTTCCTGGCGGCGCCAGCGGGTGCGCAGGCCGGAGGGCCAGTCGATCTCGACCACGTCGGCGACCTTCGCCTCGCCCAGGCCGAAGTGGACGGTCAGGGTGCTCTGCGAGTGGCCGCCGGAGCCGCCCTTGACCTGGCGCATCATGGCTAGCTCGCCGGCCCGCCCCCGCACCACGGCGCCGATTGCGTCGCGGTTGCTGCGCGTGCCGGTCAGACGGAGCTGCACCCAGCCGCCGTCGGAGGGCGTGTCGTTGCGCAGCAACTGGAGCGAGCACGTCGGACGGGTGTTGCCGCACACGTGGTGGTTGACCACGGCGATGTCCAGGTCGCCGTCACCGTCGTAGTCGGCCACGGCGCTGCCGCGGCTGTCGCCGGTCAGGTAGCCGGCGCCGGCGGCGACGTTGGTGAAGGTGCCGTCGCGGTTGTTCGCGAACAGCAGCTCGCTCTCGGCGCCCATCATGGTCGCCACGTACAGGTCCTCCCAGCCGTCGTGGTCGGCGTCGAGGAAGTTCACCCCCCACGAATCGTCGCCGGCGACTCCGGCCGCCACGGCGACGTTGTCGCCGAGCAGGGCTTCCTCGCCTCCCATATAGAGCACGTTCCCGAACGGCGGGCTCTCGTGCGGCGTGCCGTCGAGCAGGTCGGAGATGTACAGGTCCCAGCGGCCGTCCAGGTCGACGTCCGCCACGTCGATGCCCATCGCCGCCTGCGCGTCGTCGCCGACCCCCGGGATCGCCTCCCGCGGCAGCTCCTCCAGCACGCCGTGGCGGTTGCGGTAGACCTGGTCCCAGTAGTGCGGCCACGACAGGTCGAAGCTCACGTTGCCCACGTACACGTCCGGCCACAGGTCGCCGTCCAGGTGCGCCGCCAGCAGCGCGAATCCGGACCGCAGAGCGCTCGTGGGCACCGCCACCGGCTCGAAGGTGCCGTCGCAACGGTTGCGGTATAGCCGGTCGCGTTGCGCCTCCAGGTCGGCCCGGTTCATGACCGTGTGGGCGACGTACAGGTCGACGCAGCCGTCGCGGTCGTAGTCCAGCCACGCCGCCGCCTTGGTCCGGTACGCCGGCTGCTCCCCGAACGGCTCGGGGGCAAGGTCGTCGACGCCGGCCGCCGCGGCCACCTCCTCGAACAGCGGCCGGCCGGCCGGGACGCGCCCGCCATGCTCGGCGAGCAGGTTCTTGAGCAGCAGGTTGGGCGGTCCGTCCGGCACGTTGCTGCCGTGCAGGTACCACTCCTCCCGGTCGGTGTAGAGGTAGAGGTCGGCGTCGCCGTCGTTGTCGTAGTCGGCGAAGAGCGAGCCCGACCTCTCGTACGCGGGAAGCTCCGGGAGCAGGTGGTGCGCGGCCTCGAAGGTGCCGTCGCCGAGGTTGCGGAACAGCCGCGGTGGGAACTCCGGGTCGCCGCCGACGGCGAACAGGTCCGGCCGGCCGTCGCGGTCCACGTCGACCCAGTTGACGCCAAGGCTGTGCGCGGAGCGCGAGTGGTACGTGTCGCCCGACACGCCCGACTCGACGCTGACGTCGGTGAAGAGCAGCGGCGGGAAGCGGGCGGCAACCGCGGGATCCGGCACCGCCGGCTCGGCGGCGTGCAGGCGCAGCGCCGGCCGCTCGGGCAGCAATGCGCTCACCCCCAGGACCAGCAAACCGCCGGCCGCCGCGGTCGCCCAGGTGCCGGCGGCATAGGCCCCCCTCCCCCGCCACCGAATCCC
>JAPOQV010000488.1 GCA_026710565.1 Spirochaetaceae bacterium
CGCGTCCCAGTGGGCGGGGACCTCGGAACGCTCCTTGACCGTGCGGGCGTGGATGGCGATCGCCGCGGGGCGCGCGGCGAGCAGCCGGCCGATCCACTCCTCGACGATGTCGGAGGCGTCGCCGATGCGGGTCTTCACCGACACCGGCAGATCGCCGGCGCCCTCCCGCGTCGCGTCGATGATGTCGATGGCGAGGTCGGGATCGCGGATCAGCGCGGCGCCGGCCTTCTGGCGCAGGACCGAGCGGTCGGGGCAGCCCATGTTGATGTCCACCCCGTCGAAGCCGAGCTCGACAGCCAGCTCCGCGCAGCGCTGGAACTGCTCCGGGACCGAGCCGAAGAACTGCGCGATCACGGGGCGCTCGCACTCGGCGAACTCCAGGTCGACCATCAGCCGCGGCGCTCCGGGCGAGCACAGGCCGGCCACCGACGTGAACTCCGTGTAGACGGCGTGGGGGCTGCTGCACTCGGTGACGATCCGGCGGAAGGCGGTGTCGGTGGCGTTGGCCATCGGCGCCAACAGGAAGAACGGCCGCGGCAGGTCGTCCCAGAAGGAGCGCGCGCGACCGGCCGGCTGAGCCGCCGCGTGTAGTATGGTGCCGCTCATGACACCGAAGCCGGAGTGGCTGCGGGTGCGCCTGTCGTCCGACCCGCGCTATTTCCAGGTCCGCGATATCGTTCGTTCACAGAAGCTCCATACCGTGTGCGAGGAGGCGCGCTGCCCGAACATCCACGAGTGCTGGGGCACTCACGGCACCGCCACCTTCATGATGCGGGGCAATGTATGCACGCGGCGCTGCCGCTTCTGCTCCGTGGAGACCGGGCTGCCCGGCAGCGTGGACGCCGACGAGCCGCGCCGCGTCGCCGAGTCGGTGGTGCAGATGGGGCTCCGCCACGTGGTGGTCACCATGGTGGCGCGCGACGACCTACCGGACGGCGGTGCCGAAGCGATGGCCGACACGGTGCGGGCGATCCGCTCCGCCGCCCCCGGCTGCCGGGTCGAGGTGCTGCCCTCCGACCTGGCGGGTCCCGACCTGGTCGTCGACCCTTCTTCGGTGGAGACACTGGTCGACAGCGGCCCGGACATCATCGCCCACAACCTGGAGACGATCCGGCGCCTGACGCCGGCGGTGCGCTCGCACTCCGACTACGACCGCTCGCTCGGTTTCCTGCGCACGGTCAAGGAGCTGTCCCCGGAGGCGGTCACCAAGTCCAGCCTGATGTTGGGGCTGGGCGAGGAGGAAGGCGAGGTGGTCGAGGCCATGGACGACCTGCGCGCGAACGGCGTGGACATCCTCAACCTCGGCCAGTACCTGCAGCCGGGGCGCACGCAGCTTCGCGTCAAGCGCTTCTGGCGTCCGGACGAGTTCGACCGGCTGAAGCTCATCGCCCTGGACCGCAGCTTCCGCCACTGTGACTCGGGGCCGTTCGTCCGATCCAGCTACCACGCCGAGGAACAGGCCGTCGCTACGGCCTGCCCGGCCTGAGGAGCCCGCGCGGTGGGTGCAGTCAATACGGGATCCTGGGATGCAGGCACCTCGATCCGCACGCACCCGTTGGTGATATGCTGGGTGCTGAACGGTCGGCGTTCCAGGGGTAAGGCGTGAGCACGATTGAGAAGCTCAAAGCAGAGATAGAACGGCTTCCCGGCGACCAGTTTGCCGAGTTGGCGCGGTGGCTCTCAGAACGTCAGTGGGAGCGTTGGGACACCCAGATCAAAGCTGACTCTCGAGCTGGAAGTTTGGATTTCCTGGTGAATGAGGCCCGAGCGGAAAAGTCAAGAGTCTAAGGGCAGCCTCAAGAACCTGTGACTCGGGGGAGTCGGTGATCGGGTCTGGCCATTTTCTTCTCCACCGGCCGGCCTGGACTCCACTTCTATACCTGTGCCGGCACCTGTAGGTGTCCCTCTGCTGGTGCTGCCGGCTTCGGGTTCGTCACCGCTCAAGTCAAGTGTTGACGGGGTCGAATGCCGTGGTGTAGAAAGTTCCTCATGAGGACGAAGACACTGCTATTCCTCGCACTGGCAGCCGCGCTGTCTGGTTGCGCATCGGTTTTCAACGATACATCGCCTCCTGTCACGATCACATCTGAACCTGCGGATGCAGACGTAACCGTAGACGGTCATTACATCGGAAAGACGCCGATTACAACAGAGTTATCTACAAAGACATCGCATCAGGTAAAGATTGAGAAGGAAGGCTATCAGGGACGGACTACGTTTATCCAGTCGAACACCGGCGCTCTTTGGGTTGTCTTGGACGTATTGTTCGGCCTTGTCCCGATCATCATTGATGCCGCAACGGGCGATTGGGCTGAACTTGAAACCGAGAACGTGAATATCGTTCTTCAAGAAGAGTGAGAGAGCGGTAGCTTGCTACGTTCGTCGTAGGAAGTGATTGCGCCGGCGTCCCGATCACGAGCACGGGGCCGGTCCATGCAGGGAACCGGGGACCGCTCCTCGCGCTACGATAATCGCCCCGTTCCGCCGGTCTTCAATCGTGGCGGACTGTTCAGAGTCGAGCATCCGCCACCGCTCCGGCTCCTCGGACGATCGACCGCATGAACGCCAGCGCATGACCGAACGCCACCAGCCCCGCCGTCCGGCGCTTCGCGGTTTCGAGCCCCTATCAATTCCCGTTCCCACGGAACAGAGCGACCCAGTCTTTGCCTTCAGTGCCACGGATTGGCAACGCGAGTTGGCATTGATCGACACTCACGGACCCAAGGGAGGGTCTTCGGGGTTTCGCGTGGGCCAGACCACGGAAGGGGTGAAGCGGGCGGCTGCACGGCTCATCGTTCAGGATGCGCCGTGAGCGATGCGGCGCGTGCCGATGACGGTGATGGGCTCCGTAGCGACCCGGTCCCGGTCGTAGGGCCGGCCGTCGCCATAGGTCTGGTCGACCTCCTGCAGCCTGCTCCATCGCCCGCCCCTCGGCGGGATCCAGCTCGCGCGCCATCACATCGCCTCCCGCAGGTACTCGCGGCGCACCCGCTCCGCGCGCTCGCTGAACACCGCCAGCTCCCGCGCGATCCTCGTCGACAGGCGGACGAACTCGGCGTCAGCCGCCACCGCATCGACGGCTGGATCTGCTCCGCCGATCCGGCCGACCGGAGGGTCTGCAGGTCCCGCCAGAGCTTGGACACCGGCATGTCCATCGCCGTCGCCAACTCCGGCGCGAAGATTCCCTCCAACTCGTGCCCGGCCAGTGCCGTCACCACCTTGACCAGAGTTCCGCGGTGTGGCCGTCGATAGTAGAATCCGCCATGCCTATAGCCGTTTTTCGATGCCCGCATTGCTTGGCTGATCAAATGACGTTCGATCTTGCAGGGGAGCGTCTAGTTTCTGCGCCCATCATACAGTGGCCGGATGAGGAGCCGCTTGAACTCGCGGTCTGGAATACGTTCTTCGTATGTCGGAGATGTCAGGAAGGAGTGGTCCTCAAAGCGAGAGGACTCCCGTATCCCAATCACAGAGAGAAGCCCAGTTCGTGCTCCGACGAGCTCATTAGCGCGGGTTTCGAGCCGATCGAGTTTCATCCGAAACCGGCAGACCTCAAGGCCCCGGAGCACGTTCCCGCGGCGATAGCAAGAAACTACATAGAGGCGACAGACAATCTGCGCCGACGAGTGTATACCAGCGCCGCCATGATGTTTCGCAAGGTGCTGGAGCGAGCGACGCGGGAAATGGCCCCTGAGGACAAGAAGGCGAAGTTTCGAAGAATGAGATTGGAGCCGCGTATCGACGCCCTCGCTGATGACGGTGCGTTGACAGATGGAATGCGCGATTGGGCACACCTGATACGCCTGGACGGCAATGAAGCGGTTCATGACGAGGATGCCGATGAAGCTACGGCGACTCAGCTTCAGGCCTTCACGGAGCTGTTCCTAATTTACGCGTTCACGCTGCCGGAGCGAGTGACGAAGCATGGGGGCAAAGCTCCCTCCCACCCGGACTGACTCACGCTGCGTCACGCTCGGCCCCATGCGGTCATCAGTTCGGCCCGTGCGCCAGGGTCAGCGTGGAACGGAGCAGGGTTACGGACGACAGGAACTCCTGCGAGTGGATCCGATTCCAGATGATCGTCTTGAACCTCGACATCTCTGGCATATCCGACGGCCAGCGCGTAGCCAAGGTGCTTCCGTAGGCAAGAGTGTCAGCCCTACGGGCGTGGGGGTGTCTTGGCCGTCAGAACTAAGGGTCTTGACGCAGGCCTATGCCATCGCGCTCAATGAAAGCACGAGCCCGCTGCCACGTTGTGGCGAAGGCGGGCTCGGCATCCGCTGTTGCAGCAGCGGTGAGGGGCGTGGTGTGGTTCCTCTTAGGGGACAGACCCCTCGGCGCGTACTGTGCCCCTCTCTTCGTTGGCTGTCAACACGGTTGCTCCGGATGTAGGGAGGGGCATCGTGGCAACGCGAAGAGTCCGCATTCCAGTACGGATCAGGGTACGAGCAACTGCGCGAGTCACTGGGCGGGTGACCACGCGAACGGTCGCCCGCCGGCAGGTCATCTTTCCGCAGTACGAGCCGGTAGAGCAGCTACCCGAGCCGCAGGTGTGTATCACATGTCGGCAGGTAGTCACGGCCAGCGGCGAAGCGATACCGCCAGACGAGGAAGAGCATCTGAGCTGCTACCTCAGTCGCACAGGAGCCTCCTGATCGACAGTGCCGGAGGGCGAGCACCGCCCTCCGGCACTTCACTCATGTGGGTCGACCGCCGCGACCGTTTTGTCAGTCGCGTCTGTACAGTAGGCATCCCGGAAAGACGGGGTTAAACCAGACGGCCACGGTCCGCCGCGCTTCCTCGTCGCCCACATCAGTAGCCATGGCAACGACGCTGGTCTCCAAGGCCACTTGGCCGGCCTTGAGGGACTCGACGCCAGCGCCTACTGCTTCGATCTTCAGCCGTATCTCCTTGTTGGCACTGGTGGACTCCAGCCGACGCCGGTGGCCTGCTCCATCACGCAGCGCCCGGCATGCAGGAGTTCCTAGGCCAGCAAGTTCAACAGCAACAGTGTCTCGTTCTGCGACCGCACTCCTGTTGTTCTTCCGGCTGGGTGACAGCCTCAAGGCGTCGGCCCCGGTAGTGGCTCTTCGGCCGGGCCGCCGACGAGAACGCCGGCGCCAACACGTCCATCAACTCGCCCATGTGCCCCTCGGCGTTGCCCCGCATGCGGTACAGCCCCAGCAGCCGCGCGCCGCTGTAGCGGTCGCGCCTCAGATTGGTGATCAACCAGAAGTGATCGACGAACAACTCGCCCGGCCGCTCCACCACCACCAGCACCAACCGCCGCGGGTGCTCCCACGAGTCGGCCTAGTAACGCAGCTCGTGACACCA
>JAPOQV010000489.1 GCA_026710565.1 Spirochaetaceae bacterium
AACCCCGCCACCATCGGCCCGCTCGCGTAGTCGGCACCGAACATCGTCGTGCGCACGTCACCGCCCAGCCCCAGCGTCCTCTCGCGGCCGGCGAAGTGTGACCGCGCGCCCCGGCTCCAGAACGAGAGGATGCCGCCGCGGCTCTCGCGGCCCAGCGCGAAGTCGGTGCCGGTCAGCAGGTCGCCGGCGCCGAATCCCATCTGCAGCAGCCCACCGCGGTTGAAGAAGCCTCCGCCAGGTCCCGCCGCTCCCATCGGACCCGCGACTGCGCCCACCCCCGACGCGTCGAGCCCCGTAGCGCCCATCGGACCGGTGATTGCGCCCAGCGGCGCAGCCGCCCCCATCGCTGCGCCGCCGGCAAGCCCCGGCGTCCCAACCGAGCCCATGCCGCCGACACCGGCGCCCGACGAGCTCCCCACGCCGCCGCCGAGCGGACTGACGCCGGCCATGCCGCCCAACCGGCTCACGAAGTCGAGCGCGAAGTCGCGCTCCATGCCCCGCCGCAACTCCCGGCCCGCGAAACGGCCCCGAAAGCCCGGCGACCGCGGCGCCGCCAACCGTTCTTCGATGTGCTCGACCACGTGCACCGCCGCCGTCCTCCCGGAACGCGCCAGCAACGCGCGCGGCAGCGGGTCCCTGTTCGCAATCGTCCCCGTCGCCTCGCTGTCGGCCACCTGCGACCCGGAGGCGTTCGACAGCGTCAGCGTCAGTGCCTCCTCACCCTCGTCGTGCGCGTCATCGAGCACCGTCACCGAGACGGTCCTCGATGTCTCGTCAGCCGCGAACGTCAGCGTGCCGGAGGCGCCGGTGTAGTCTTCGCCCGCGCGCGCGGTACCGTCGGACGTCGCATACTCGACGGTCGTCGCCTCGTGCCGGCTCCGGCTCAACGAAACCACGAAGTCGAGCGTCGCTCCCTGGTCCTCCTCGACCCGCGCGTCGGCCACCGACAACATGGTCGGTCCCGGGATCACCGCCTGCGCCCCGCCCTCGAGCATGCCGCCGTCGGCCGCGCAGACGGCATGCTGCGCCGCGCCGTCCGTGGTGCCGTTCACGCTGACCGTCACGCCGTCCGTGCCCAACGGCGTCACCTCGACACCCCATTGGTCGTTCTGTCCCCGCACGCGCCGCCACACCCGGTTGATCTGTCCGCCCTGGACGCTCACCACGCCGCCGGCGATCGCCCGGTAGCTGAACTCGTCCACCGGCGCGGGGCTGAAATCAAGGTGCAGATCGAACGCCGACGAGCCGTCGTGCTCGTTCGGCTTGCTCGACCAGCTTGCCGTGATCGGATCCGGCGGCCCCGGGATCACCACCTGCGCCCCGCCCTCGAGCATGCCGCCGTCGGCCGCGCATACGGCATGCTGCGCCGCGCAGTCCGTGATGCCGTTCACGCTGACCGTCACGTCGTCCGTACCCGACGGCGTCACCTCCATACCCCATTGGTCGTCCTGTCCCTGCACGCGCCGCCACACCCGGCCGATCTGTCCGCCCTCGATGCGCACCACGCCTCCCGCTATCGCGCCGTCGCTGAAGCTCACCGGAGCCCGGCTGAAGTCGAGATGCAGATCGAACGCCGACGAGCCGTCGTGCTCGTTCGGCTTGCTTGACCAGCTGGCCGTGATCGGATCCGCCGGCTCGGATACCTCCGGTCCCGGGATTGTTGCTGTCAGGCCCCCCGCGAGCTTCCGCCCCTCTGCGTCGCACACCGCATGCGGCACCGAGCAGTCGGTGGTCGCGTGCGCGGCGAGCGTCACCGCATCGTCGCCGGCCGGGGTGATCGTGATCCCCCACCGGCGGTTCTTCCCCCTCTCGCGGCGCCAGACGCGAGCGATCCGGCCGCCCCCGATGTCCAACAGCGCGCCCTCCACCGTGCGGTAGCTGAACCCCGCCGCCGGCTCGTGGCTGAACTCGAGGTGCAAGTCGAAGCTGGTGGAGCCGTCGTGCGCCGAGGGCGCCTGCGTGAAGCGCGCGGTCATCGGGGGTCCCGCCACCGTCGCCTCGGAGATCGGAAGAGCCCAC
>JAPOQV010000490.1 GCA_026710565.1 Spirochaetaceae bacterium
CGCCCGCCGGCGCTCGGACCCAGGAAGACCCGTTCCACGTGTTCCTGGTGGTGTGGCGTGGCGAGACCGACGTCGAGCACGGCTTCCGGGCCCACATGCGGGAGCGCGGCATCCCGGTGCGCTACACGCTGCGCAACCTGGAGCAGGACCGGAGCAACATCCCCGGGATCGTCGCCGAGATACGCGCCGCCCGGCCGGACCTGGTGCACACGTTCGGCACCTCGACGACGCTCGGCATCCTGGGCGCTCGCGACGCTGCGGACCCCACGGCGCACGTGCAGGGGATACCCGGCGTGTTCTCGATCGTGGCCTACCCGATCGAGGCCAACATCGTCGAGAGCTTCGAGTCGACCGGCCGCCCGGTCACCGGCACGGCGTTTCTGCCGCCGGTGAGCAAGCAGCTCGACGCCCTGCTGCAGTACCGCTCCGTCGAGCGCCTGGGCGTGGTCTACAACTCCCTGGAGCGCAACTCGTTGATCAACATCGAGGAACTCCGCGCGGAAGCGGCGGAGCGCGGCATCGAGCTGCTGGAGGCGCCGGTGCCCCTGGACACCGAAGGCAGGGCCGACGCCGGCCGTCTGCCCGAGGTCGTCGACGGGCTGGCGGATGACGGCGCCGAGTTCCTGTACATGGGTCCCGACTCTTTCGTGACCCGCAACGACGTCGCGATCACGGAGGCGGCGGTGGCGCGCGGCATGCCCGTCTTCGCCGGCACCGAAGCGAGCTTCGAGGGTTCGCAGGCGATGCTCGGCTTCGTGAGCCGCTACTACCTGGTCGGCAAGCTGGCCGGCGCCCAGGCCGAGCGGATCCTGGTAGGCGGCGAGCGGCCGGAAGACATCCCGGTCCGCTCGCTGGGCCGTTTCGCGCTGGTGATCCGCATGTCGGTCGCGCTGGAACTGGGGATCTATCCTCCGCTGGGCCTGCTGCGCGTGGCGCAGGTGGTGGAGTAGGTCCCATGGGCCTCAAGGCGCGGATCGGGGTTATCGTCGTCGTGTTCATGGCGGTGATGGTGGCCGGCCTGGTGCTGGCCGGGAGCCGGCGCGAGCAGGCGCTGCGCGAACAGCTCGACCGGACCGCCATGACCGGCAGCCGCGCCCTCTGGAGCAAGATCGTCGAGACCGGCGTGCAGCGCATGCGCGAGCGCACGCCGATCGTCGCGGACAACGAGGCGTTGCGCGACGCCCTGGCCGGCGGGGACCGGGGAGAGATCTCGCGCGTGGCGCAGGCGGCGCTCGCGACGCTGCGGCGCACCGGCGACGTGACCCGCCTGGACCTGGTGTCGCCCGCCAGGGAGGTGCTGTATTCCTCGCAGCCGGCGTTCGAGCCGGCCGCGGCTGCCAGCGACGAGGCGCTCACGCAGATGATCGAGCGGCGGTGGACCGGCGGCGGCGTGGCGATCGACGCCGGGCGCAACGTGACGCTGTCGGTCGGCGTCCCCTTGTACGACGAGGATGGCGCGACCGTGTCGGTGGCCATCCTGGCGACCGACATCCTGGAGGCGCTGACGGAGCTGAGGGAGGACACCGGGGCGGAGGCGCTGATCGTGAACCGGCGCGGCCGACTGCTGGTGGGGACCGATCCGGAGATCTGGGAGCGCATCCGCGAGACGGGATGGTTGCCCGGAAGCACGTCCGAGCCGGTCCGCTCAGGCGACCAGGTATTCTCGCACGCCGCGTTTCCGCTCGAAGCCGAGCTCGGCAACCTGGTCGCGAGGGTGGTGACGGTGCAGGACGTGAGCGCCGTCTACGCCGACCAGCGGCGGGTCAGCCTGATCACCGCCCTGGCGGGAGCGGGATTCGTGCTCGCATCGCTGGTCGGGCTCACGCTCTACCTGCGCGGCGCCCTTTCCCGCCTGACCGAGGGCGTGGTCGTGCTGGACGCGCTGTCCCGCGGCGATACGCAGGCTACCGTGGCGGTCAGCGAGGAGGAGTCGGACGACGAGGTGGCGCGCATCGCCCGTGCCGTGAACACGTTCCGCACGCAGACGCTGGCCCTGCGCAGGCATCGCCGCCGGGCGCTGTTGCGCCGGCGCCAGCAGGAGCGCTTCATCCAGGGCGAGATGACACGCCTTGCCGACACCCTGAACGAGGAGGAGCGGCGCGACATCCTCAACGACCTTGCCGAGGTCCAGGCTCCGGCCGGTACCGCGGAGGTGGACACGAACGGAGACAACGACAGCGGCAGCGAGTTGCAGATGATCGGACTGGCCTTCCGGAAGATGACCAGCCGGGTCGGCCGCCAGCAACAGCGGCTGACGACCCTGGTGGCCCAGTTGCAGGAGGCGTTGCGCACCAGGACCGCGTACATGGCCCTGCAGCGCGACCTGCAGATCGCCAGCCGCGTGCAGCGCTCCTTCCTCCCCGGCGAACGCTTCGAGGCGCCGGGCGTCAAGATCCAGGCCGCCATGCATCCCGCCAAGGAGGTCGGCGGCGACTTCTATGACTTCTTCCGGCTGGACGAGAACCTCATCGGGGTCGTCGTCGGCGACGTCGCCGGCAAGGGCGTGCCGGCGTCGATGTTCATGGCGGTCACGCGCACGGTCATCCGCGCCACCGCCCGGCAGGTGGAGTACGGCCCCGGCGAGTGCCTGCGGATGGTCAACGACACCCTGGTCGAGGCCACCGCCGGGGACATGTTCGTGACGGTCTTCTACGGCGTGTACGACGTTCGCGACGGCAGCTTCGTGTACGCCAACGGCGGCCACAACGCGCCGGCGCTGGTGACGGGCGACGGCGTGGAGCGGATCCCGCTGACCGGGGGAGTCGCGCTGGCCATGTTCGACGGGCTCACCTACGAGGAAGCGGCGGTGAGCGTGCCGCCCGGCGGCAAGCTGTTCGTCTATACCGACGGCATCCCCGAATCGGCCGACGTGACCGAGGAGGAGTACGGCTACGAGCGCATGGAGGAGAGCCTCCGGGATAGCGCCGGCCGCGGGACCGGCGACACGCTGGAGATGATGCTCCGGTCGATCGAGGAGTTCGCCGGCGAGGCGTCCCAGTTCGATGACATCACCATGGTCGTGCTCGGCCGCGAGACGGTCGAGGACGAGATCGCCGTCCGACGCTTCTCGCTACGCAACAACCGGGCGGACCTGCCCCGCATCGCCGAGGAGATGCGGACGTTCGCGGAGGGCGCCGGCATCGGCTCCGGCGGCGCCGAGCAACTCCGGCAGGCGCTCGAGGCGGTCGTGATCGACGCGATCGACGAGCGGCTGTCGGCGGTCAGCGAGTACGAGATCGCCGTGTCCGCCACGCTCGACGGCGGCGTCGCGGAGGTCACGGTGGAGGACGACGGGGGAGCCTACGATCCGCTTGAGGAGTCCGCGGACCGCGGCGGCGGACTGGGCGAACCGGAGGAGGAGGCAAGCCTGGGAGCGGGGCTGACGGGCCGTTCGCTGGTGGACGAGGTGTCCTACATGCGCGTGGGCGAGCGCAATCGGCTCACGCTGCGCAAACGGCTCGACGCATGAGCGGCCGGTCGACCCGAACGGTGATTGTCGGCTATCATCGGAAGCTACGACGCGGCGCGGCAGACGCCGCATGACTGGAGAAGGATGAGTGCAAATCAGCAGTGAGCGTGACGGCAGCGCATTGATCGTCGCCGTCGACGGCCGCATCGACGGCAGCAATTCCCAGGAGTTTCAGGACCGGTTTGAGGAGGTGGTCGGCGACGACGATTCCGCGGTGGTCCTGGACATGGGCAAGCTTACCTACATCAGCAGTTCCGGGCTGCGGGCGACGCTGCTGCTCGCCAGGAAGCTTCAGCGGCAACAGGCCAAGTTCGCGATCTGCGCGCTCTCGCCGTCGATCAAGGAAGTGTTCGAGATCAGCGGGTTCGACCGCATCATCCAGGTGCACGCCTCCAGGGAGGAAGCCACCCAGGCGGTGAGCGCCTGACATCGATGGGTTCCGTGGGGGCGACTACCGGCCGCACGGAACCGCCGCGCGGGGGCGAGAGCGGCGCATGATGCCCCGGCGACGGAGGCGCGAACGGGAGAGGCTCCGGGCGTGAGCGCCGACCTGCATCTGAAGCTGGAAGCCGATCCTGAACGGCTTTCGGACATCACGGATGCCGTCGAGGAACTGGGGGAGCGTGAGCGGTGGCCCCCGGACTTCCTGTTCCGCATGAACCTCGTGCTCGAGGAGATGACCCTCAACGTGATGACCCACGGCCGCTCGGCCGGGGCGAGCGAGCTGGAGGTCGTCGTCGTCTGCGAAGCGGACACCGTAACGGTCGAGATCGTCGACGACGGCCCGCGCTTCGATCCCCTGCAGGATGCGCCGGTCCCCGATCCGGACGCGTCCCTGGACGACCGCCCGGTCGGCGGCCTGGGCGTCTACCTGGTCCGCGAGATGGTGGACGAGGTCAGCTACCGCTACGAGGACGGCAGGAACCGCCTCCTGATAAGGACCAGCAAGACCGGTAACGTTTAGTCGTTCAAGCAGATAGCGCGCTCTCTGGGCGCTCGCGGCGACTCGGGCGCGTTGACAACGTTCCGCCATGGGAGCAGAGTAGGGTCTCCCATGCGGAGTGCCGTGACCACGGCTTCCACCCTGACCAGGCGAACCCCATTGGCGGCGTTGTGGAGGCGTATCAAGCTCGAACGAACGTGGTACGTCATGATGCTCCTGCCGGTCGCCTACCTCTTCATCTTCCACTACCTGCCGATGGCCGGCATCGTCGTCGCCTTCAAGGACTATCGGATCGCCAAGGGCGTGTTCGGCAGCGACTGGGTCGGCTTCAGGTGGTTCATCCAGTTCTTCGAGTCGTTCTATTTCTGGCGGCTGATGCGCAACACGCTGCTGATCAGCTTCTACACCATCGTCTTCGGGTTTCCGGTGCCGATCGTGTTCGCGTTGATGCTCAACGAGATACGCATCGTGCCGCTCAAGCGGATCGCGCAGACCGTGAGCTACCTGCCGTATTTCGTCTCCCTGGTGATCGTCGTCGGCATGCTGGTCACCTTCCTGTCGCCGAACAGCGGCATCGTCAACGTCGTCATCAAGTCGCTCGACGGCGAGCCGGTCAACTTCATGGGGCAGCAGCGCTGGTTCCGGCCCCTCTACATCGGTTCGCACATCTGGCAGTGGTTCGGCTTCAGCTCGATCATCTACCTGGCGGCGATCGCCGGCATCAGCCAGGAGCTCTACGACGCCGCGGAGGTGGACGGCGCCTCGCGCATCCAGCGGATCCGTTTCGTCACCGTTCCCGGCATGGCGCCGACCATCATCATCCTGCTCATCCTGAACCTCGGGCACGCCATGTCCGTGAACTGGGAGAAGAACCTGCTCATGTATACGCCTGCCACCTACGAGGTGGGGGACGTGATCGACACCTACGTCTACCGGCGCGGCATCGTCAGCGGCGAATACAGCTTCGGAGCGGCGGTCGGGCTGTTCAAGAACGTGGTCAACCTGGTGTTTCTCGTGGTCTTCAATCGGCTGGCGCGCCGGTTCACCGACACCTCGCTCTGGTGAGCCTGCGATGACGCACCGGGTCGGAATCCGCAGGGCGCTCACGGTCGAGGATGTCCTGGTCGACACGGTCGTCTACGTGGGTGTGGCGCTGGCCTTCGTCGTCACGCTCTATCCGTTCGTGTTCGTGCTGAGCATGTCGATCAGCGATCCGGTGGCCGTCGCACGACGGGAGGTCTTCCTGCTGCCCAAGGGATTCAGCCTGGACGCCTATCGCACCGTGCTCAACGACCCGACCGTCATCCGCAGCTACTACAACACGATCTGGTACACCAGCGTCGGCACCGCGCTCAACCTGGTGTTCACCGTCATGGCCGCCTACCCGCTTTCCAAGCGCAACTTTTCGGCGCGTGGCGTGCTGATGTTCCTGTTCGTGTTCACGATGTTCTTTTCCGGCGGCCTGATCCCGCTGTTCGTGCTGGTGGTCAAGCTGGGGCTGTACGCCACGCGCTGGGCGATCGTGTTCCCGACGCTGATCGCCATATTCAACCTGATCATCTGCCGGACCTTCTTTCAGACCCTGCCGGAAGACCTGTTCGAGTGCGCCCGCATCGAGGGCGCGGGCGAGTGGCGCATCGTCTGGAAGATCGTGCTGCCGCTGTCCAAGCCGATCGTCGCCGTGCTCATCCTCTTCTACGGGATCGGCCACTGGAACAGCTTCTTCCCGGCCCTGCTCTACCTCCCGGATGCGGACCTGCAGCCGATCCAGATCTATCTGCGGCGCGTGCTCATCCAGGCGTCGCCGGAGGCCGTGCAGCAGTTCGAGACCGGCGAGTCGGGCAGAGGCGTCATGGCGATGGTGCAGATCAAGTTCGCGGTCATGGTCGTGGCCGTGCTGCCGATCCTGCTGCTGTATCCGTTCCTGCAGAAGTACTTCGTGAAGGGCGTCCTGATCGGGGCGCTGAAGGGGTAATCAAGCCGAAATCAGGTGCGATCAAGGTTGGTTGGTGGACCAAGCGCAAACCACCGAACGACGGAACGAAGGAGAACGAAATGAAGCTACCGAGAATCGTCGTCCTTGGCACGGCGCTGGCCATGGTGGCCGCAGGCGCCTTCGCCACGGGCACCGAGGAAGCCGCGGCGCCGGACGAAGTGCCGACGCTGACCGTGGCCACCCATACCGGTTGGGCCGCGCTCCTGCCGCCGGCCGACAACGAGTTGCCGGTCTACCAGGAGCTGGAGCGGCTCAGCGGCGTCCACATCGAGTGGGAGAACATCCAGGTTGCCAACTACGCGGAGGTGATGCGCGCGCGCCTGGCGGCCGCCGTGAATCTGCCGGACGTGATCAACATGTCGCTGCTGGGCGACATCGGCCAGCACGGCCGTGACGGACTGATCATCCCGCTCAACGACCTGCTGGAGACGCACGCGCCCAACATCAACAAGTGGTGGAACACCGGCAGCAACGGCATCTACAAGATCCTGGACACCAGCCCCGACGGAAACATCTACGGCGTGGGCAACTACGTGCTGCCCCACTACCTGTCCCAGGGGCCGCTCTGGAACGTGGTGTGGCTGGACGCGGTCGGCATCTCGGAGATGCCGGAGACGCAGGCCGACATGATGACGGCGCTGCGGGCGTTCCGCGATGGCGATCCCAACGGCAACGGCCAGAACGACGAGATTCCCCTGGTGCCGGCCGCCGGGCGTGGCTACCTGCGGATTCTGGGCAACCAATACGGGTTCGAGTACTCCATCGTCTCCGAGTACCTGGTCGACGACGACGATCAGGTCTACTGGATCTTCCAGAGCCCGCGCATGAAGGAGTACCTCACTTTCATGAACCAGCTCTACACGGAGGGACTGCTCGACAAGGCGTACGCCACCGACAGTTGGACCGAGACGCTGGAGAAGGTCACCAACGACCTGGTCGGGCTGATCACCTGCTGGACCACGTTCGCCGGGACCTACAGCCAGGCGTCTCCGTCCGGCAAGCCCGACGGGTCGGTTCCGGTATTCGTGAACGGTCCGCCCATCGAAGGGCCGTACGGCGACAAGTTCTTCGTGAAGCGTGAGATCTTCGGCGGCGACCAGATGGGGATCACCAAGGATGCCAAGCAGCCGGAAGTGGCCATGCACTGGATCGACTTCATCCGCAACAGCGAGGAAGCCCTGATGCTGCAGAACTTCGGCATCCTGGGAGAGACCTACAACATGGTCGATGGCGACATCCAGACCGTCAGCACCGACGACAAGCCGTTCAACGACCGGCTGCTGGAGGTCGGCGGCAGCCAGCCGCCGTACGCCCACCTGCAGTGGGACTTCGCGTGGGACTATCGCTTTCCGAAGTGGGCTCTGGAGAACAACACCGCCTACCAGGGGTTCTACAAGCCGCCGTCCTTCCCGCAGGTGCGGCCGACGCTGGACGAGCAGGAAATCCTGAATCAGCTCCTTACCGATTTGAACACTTACAAGACGGAGTGGTTCGACAAGTTCGTCCCCGGCCAGGAGCCGCTGAGCAAGTTCGACGAGTTCGTCGATGGACTGAACAGGCTCGGCGCCCAGGAGGTGATCGCCGTGCGCCAGCAGCAGTACGAGCGCTACGGAGAGCTGGTCGGCAACTAGAAGCCGAAACTTCTCGACACGGATCGATCGACTGGACGAGCAGGCGGGCATGCAGCCCGCCTGCTCCATGATGGGGCCGTGAGCCGTCTTGGCAGCGCGCTTGGGGTTACGCCACTTTGCGCGGGCGGATGGCCTGCAAGGCGGCGCGCGCAGTCCGTTCGGCGAGCGCGAGCTCGTATCGAGTCTGCAGGTTCATCCAACTCTGCGCGTCGGTATTGAAGTACTTGGCGAGCCGAAGCGCGGTCTCGGCCGTGATGCCGCGCCGGTGCCGCACGATTTCGTTGACTCGCGCTGGTGTTACGCCGATAGCCCTCGCCAACGACGTGGCGGACAGCTCCAACGGCTCCATGAAGTCGTGCTTCAGGATCTCACCGGGGTGAACGGGTTCCAGTGCTGTCATGCCTTGCCTCCTTCAGTGGTAGTTGACGATCTCTGCATCGTATGCGTTGCCATCCTCAAAGCGGAAGCAGAGTCGCCATTGGTCGTTGATGCGGATGCTGTGTTGACCTTCGCGGTCACCCTTGAGCTCCTCCAAGCGATTGCCGGGTGGCGCTCGCAGGAACTCCAACGTCGCCGCGGCGTCCAACTGCGCCAGCTTTCGCTGGGCGACTCGCTCGAAGGCAGCGAAGCGCCGCGTCCGATAGCCGGTCGCCAATCGCTGCGTGTCCTTGCAGCGGAAGCTCCGAATCAAGGGGCCTTAGTATATCGCATATCGAAATGCGAGAAGACAGAGTCATGGGCCGTTCGTCGTGCCGCGCGACGACGGCCCGTGGCTGATGTACTACGGGGCGTGGGGCGAGCCGAGAGCCGACGGCAAGCTGGCCAACACCACCGGTCTGGCCTTCAGCGACGACCACGGCCGCACGTGGCGCCACGCCGGCGAGTCGCCGGTATTGCCGCTGGACCGGCCGTGGGACCACGAGGGTACCGGCAGCGTGTGTGTCGTGGCCCACGGCGGCGTCTTCCGCATGTACTACACCGCCCTGGGAGACTACTCGCCCAGCCCGGCGGGAGTACGGACCGGCCATGGCGACGTCATCCCGCACATCGGCGTGGGCTACGCCGAGTCGGCCGACGGCATCCGCTGGCGCAAGCCGCTGGACGGCCTGATGGTCAGTCCCCGCGGGTTCGACACCGAACCGTTCGAGTACATCGCCTCCAAGCCGTTCGTGCTGCGCAGCGGCGGCGACTGGACCATGTGGGTCAACACCTTCGGCACGGCCTACCGGGTGCGGAGCCTGGTCAGCCGTGAAGGCCTGAACTGGACCTGGACGGCCTCCGGACCCGATGGCGACCTGGGCGTCGGCGCCGCCGGCAGCTTCGACGACCACCAGCGCTCGTACGCGGCGGTGGTCCCTCACGACGACGGGCTGCGCTGCTGGTACACCGGCAACGGCTTCGGCCAGACCGGTATCGGCTATGCTGTGGACGCGCAACGAGGAGGTGTCCATGCACGAGGGTGAGATACGTGTCGGCGTCGTCGGAGTCCGCCGCGGCGAGAGCTTCATCAAGGGCGCCACGGACGCGGTGGGGATGAAGCTGGTCGCCATCTGCGACGTGTGGGAGGAGCGGCTGCAGGCCGCAGGGCGGACCTACGGGGTCGCCACCTTCACCGACTACGACGCGTTCCTGGAGCACGACCTGGATGCGGTGATCCTGGCCAACTACTTCCACGAGCACGGGCCGTTCGCGGTCAAGGCCCTGGACGCCGGCAAGCACGTCCTCAGTGAGACGTCGTCCAACGGCACGATCGCCCAGGGCGTGGCGCTCTGCCGGGCGGCGGAGCGCTCGGGCTGCATCTACATGCTGGCCGAGAACTACTGCTACACCGTGTTCAGCCAGGAGATGCGCCGGCTGTACCGGACCGGCGAGATCGGCCGGGTCACCTACGCCGAGGGCGAATACAACCACCCCATGGCGCCCGACGCGCGCCTGCGCCTGGCGCCGGGCGAGCACCACTGGCGCAACTGGCTGCCGTCGACCTACTACTGCACGCACGCGCTGGCGCCGCTGGTGTACATCACCGGATCGATGCCGACGACGGTCAACGCGCTCTCCATCGCCGCGCCGGAGGTCGACGAACTCAGCCTGCGCCGCAGCGATCCCGGCTCGGTGATCCTGTGCCGGATGGACGACGGCTCCGTATTCCGGATCTTCGGTCTGATCCTGCCGGGACACAGCAACTGGTACCGCGTACACGGCACGCTCGGGGCCATGGAGATCGCGCGTGGCCCGGGCTACTTCGGGCCAGGCGAGGTTCGCGTCTGGCACGAGGAGTGGAACCGCTGGCCGGAGCAGCCGCTGGAGCGCTCGTACCTGCCCGATTGGCCCGAGCACGCCGAGCTGGCCGAGCGGGCCGGCCACGGCGGCGGCGACTTCTGGACCAACTACCACTTCGCGCGCGCGATCCGGTCGGGTGAGCGGCCGTTCCTGGACGTCTACCGGGGCGTGGCGATGAGCTCGGTCGGCATCCTGGCGTGGCGGAGCGCCCTGCAGGACGGCCAGCCGGTCGAGGTCCCGGACTTCGCCGACGAAGCGCAGCGGAAGAGGTACCAGGACGACACTTGGTCGCCGTGGCCGGGCGGCGCCGAGCCGCCGGATGCGCCGCCCAGCATCGTGGCGACCCGCGCGCCGACGCCGGCGGCGAAGGCGCGTGCCCGGGAGCTCTGGGACGAGATGGGATACGGAGGCAGGTGATGGCGATCGGCACCGAATCACCGGCCACCGCCGAGCACGTGACGCACGGAGCGTCATAGCCGGCGGATGTATACTCGGCCGGTACGCGCCAAGGAGGGCCTGAATGGTCACCGAAGAACACAAGCAGCAGCTCGATCGGGACGGCTACTGCGTCGTCCGCGGCCTGTTCGACGAAGCGGAGACCGGTCCGGTCCGCGCGCGGATGGAGGAACTCTGGAACGGCTACCACGACTACGGGTGGCCGCACCGGCACCTGCAGACCTGGGATCCGGAGGACCGGGACACCCCCGGCGGCAACTACCGCTCAGGCTCCCTGCAGCTTCCGTCCAGGATCGAGGCGGTCTTCGACGACTTCACCGGCAATCCCAAGCTGGTGGGCGCCATGGAGGCGCTGCTGGCAGGACCGGTGAAGCGCTACACCGACCAGACGATCTTCAAGCCGTCCGTGTTCAAGGCCGGGCGCAGCTTCTACCACCAGGACTCGTTCTACTGGAAGCTGCGGCCGAAGGTGTGCCTGAACTGCTGGATCGCCCTGGATGAGGTGGCGCCGGACGCCATCGCGCTGGGCTTCCTGCCCGGCACGCACGCCCGCTGGCGGATCCAGTTTCACGAGCAGTACTGGGACCAGGTCCCCCAGCACGGCCGCGACGGCAAGACCTACCAACGCAAGCGGATCGCCCTGGACCTGGTGGACGACTCGCAGGAGGACCTGATCTCCGGCGGACCGGGCGACGCGTACTTCTTCACGAACTACGTCTGGCACCGCGGCGAGCCCAACCTGAGCGGCGTCAACCGCGCCGCCTACGCCATCGCCTACCAGCTCGACCGCGACGACAACCTCCTGTCGGAGGAGGAATTCGACGCGCTGATGGACGGCGCACCGCAGTGACGCAGACCGGGCTCCGATCCTTGCGCGACCATTGGACGGACGAGGGCTACTGCGTGTACCGCTCGCTGCTGTCCGCCGACGAGGTCGCCGAACTGCTGCGGATCACCGAGCGCGTCCGCCGGCAGTGGCTGACGGCGAGCGCCGAGGACGGCAAGCCCGGCGATCCCGACCGCCACAACATGCGCCACCTGAATCACCCCGGGTACTTTCGCGACCACCCCGGCGAGTTCGTGACGCTGATGAACCTGATCGCCGACGAGCGCATCCTCGCCTTCGCCCGCGAGCTGCTGGACGGCGAGCCGGTGTTCCGCGCCACCACCCTGTGGTTCGAGCCCAGGACCGCGCACGAGGACGGCTCGTGGCACCGCGACGTCCAGTTCATGAAACCCGACGAAGAGGAACAGCGCAGCGTGGTGGCCACCCGGAGCAAGCCCGACGGAATCCAGCTCCAGATCGCGCTGGTGGAGACCTCCGACGTCGAGTACGTTCCCGGCTCACACCTTCGCTGGGACACCGAAGAGGAGTACCGCATCCGCCTGGCCGACGGGCAGGCCAACAGCCGCGCCAACGACATGCCGGGCGCCGTCCGCGTCCACCAGCGCCCCGGCGACGCCGTCGCCTTCGAGGCGCTGGGCCTGCACCGCGGCCGCTACCACGCCGACAAGCGCCGCCGCACCTTCATGCTGACCTACACCTCGGACCGCGAGCACCTGTTCGACTACTTCTCCGATCAGCCCTGGATCCTGTCCTCGCCGCTGATGGCGGAACTTCCCGACTCCACCCGTGCGTTCTTCCAGCAGTACATGGACATCTACGGGAACGACCTGCGAACCAGGAGTGCTGTCGCGCAGGAGTTCCGCACCTGAAGTGCCCGGCTGCCCTGGATCGGGACGACCGCAGAGCCTGACGTGCCGAAAGTCAAAGACGCTATACGACTCATAGAACGGGACGGCTGGAGGCTCGTACGAACCCGTGGAAGCCACCGCCACTATCATCATCCCGAGAAGCGTGGAACTGTTACCATAGCTGGTCGGGCGAGCAAGGATCTGAGCCCTGCGACGTGGAACAGCATCTTGAAGCAGGCCGGAATCGAGCGGGGAGAGCAGCCATGAAATACACCGTCGTCATCGAAAAGACCGGCAACGGCTTTTCGGCGTACGTGCCGGACCTGCCGGGGTGTGCGGCTGCGGCTGATACTCGGGAGGAAACCGAGGAGCTGATCCGAGAGGCGATCGTGTACCACCTGGAGATGCTCCGCGAAAGCGGTGACCCGATTCCGGAGCCTGAGACCACCACAACTCTGGTCGAAGTGTAGCGACTTGTTGTCACTTTGTTGCTGCCAGCCGAGCGCCCATTACCGCCGGCGCGGGTCAAAGGTGATCGGCACCCGATAGGTCGTGTCGGCAGCGCCGAGCTTCGCATCGAAGCGGCAGTCGCGCGCCACCGCCAGCGCGGCGATGTCGATCGACGGGAAGACCGACTCGTCGTCTTCCTGGATCCAGGCATCGGTGACCAGCCCGCGTGCGTTGACCGTCATGTGGACCATCACGGCGACAGCGGCTCCTTCCCGTGCCATCCGCTCTGGGTACTTTCCGTCCTTCAAGTACCCGACGACCTCCGGGCACTTCCAGGCGCGCTGCTTCTCACCGGCCGCCTCGATCAGCGCGTCCGTGACGCGTGATATGCAGATCTCGCTGATACGGACCTCGTTGCCGCCGATCTCAAGAATGTTGATGCTGCCGTGGCTCTCGCGTGGCGCGAAGGTGAGCCACGCGGGCCGACCGTCTTGGTAGCTCATCAGAACGTGCTCGAACAACGGAATCGTATGGAACCGGGATGCTCTGCGTTCTTCGTCGTTGATCGCCAAGGTCAGGGAGTCGGTGGTCCATCCTTCGATGGCGACTCGCACCACGCCAGGGGGGAAGTCAACGACGATTCGGTAGCTGCTGACCGACAGTGCCCTTCCGTTGCCAGCTTCCACGACTCTTAGAGGCGTGTCGCCATCGTCGCCTCGGACGTAGAGGTAGGTTTCCGAAAACACGGAGTTGGAAGCGATCGCAACATCTGCAACCGACCCGTCCCCGACTGCCATGTGATCGAAGCGAACACACCCGACCGCCGTCGTGTGAGCCATGATCGGTGCCGCGCCCAGGACCGCGAGCACGCCGAGTACACCAAATTTCCTCATGGTTCCGAACCTCCTGCGTCCTTCACGGGGCGTGAACCCTCGGCCGACGGGACGGCCCCGCGCAGCCCTGATTCAGGGCCGGGCGGCACTGGGGCCGATGCTCTGGGCATGGGCACCCGGCACCCGAGGGCGAGCCTGACCGCGCTTGACGCGCGTTGCTGCCGCAGCAGCCAAGGTCGCCGGGGTCGGAGGCGTCGTCACACATGCCGCGAGCGCCAGCAGTCAGGAGAGCTCGATCAGATTGCGAACGCGCCAAACCCTGCGCATCGTCGTACCAGTGAGGGTGGGCACACTCACGGGGTGCCCGGGCTGTCCGTGCTGCCGCTCACCTTGCGGGTAGGGTCCGGGTTTGCCGCGGCATGGGTCAGATCAGCGTCGATCGTGCCGTCGGCAGCGAGCGCGATCGTTCCGCCGTTGAGGATCAGCGCGTTGGCTGGGATGCTGATGCCGTCCTCATCGCGGTCCACCTCCTGCACGACGTAGGAGAAGGCGATGACGCTGCGGTCGTCGAAGTACCCATACCCGTAGTAGGCCGCGTGTCGCGTCTGGGTCCCGATGGTAAGCGCCATCTGGGGATTGCCGGTCACCGTTACTACCCTGTCGAAACGGACTCCCACCCGCACGGTTTCTCCCGGTCCATAAATGTCACCCTTCGTCGGGGGGGAGGAGAACAAGTATACGTGCTTCACTGCCGGCGGCGATACCAGGATGCCGTTCACCTTTCGGCTGGCGTCGGCGGCTACCTCTCCGTGCGTGAGATCTGCGTCAACCGTGCCGCTGGGGTCGGTGACAGCTCCGCTGTTGAGCAGAATAGCGTTGGCCGGAATGCTGATGCCGTCCTCATCGCGGTCCACCTCCTGCACGGCGTACTCGAAGTAGTAGAAATGGCGACCGATGGCCCTTGAGAACATGACCGGGTACCGTGTCTCCGTCCCGATCGTCAGCGCCACTTGGAGATCTTCGGTCACGACCGGTCCGTCGAACTCGACGGACACTTTGATTCTCTCCCCCAGCTCGTACGTGTCACCCCGAGCCGGGGAGGTGTCGAAGGTAATGGCTTTCACCCGCGGTGGCGTGACATCGCTGCTGCCGTCAACCTTCCTGTCGCGTTCCGGGCCTGCCGGCGCGTGCGTCAGGTCAGCGTCGGTCGTGCCGTCCGTCGCCGTGATGGTTCCGCCGTTGAGGATCAGCGCGTTGGCCGGGATGCTGATGCCGTCCTCATCGCGATCATCCCCCTGCACTATGTAGCTGAAGAAGATGAGGTATTCGTCTCGCCACCACGCGGAGTGAGCCGCATGCCGCGTCTCGGTCCCAATGGTCAGCGCCACCTGGGGATTGCCGGTCACCGTCACTACCCTGTCGAACTCGACCGCCACTTCAACGGCTTCCCCCAGTGCATAGGCGTGACCCTTCGGGTCCGAAACGAATTCGATGCTTGTCACTGCCGGCGGCGATGTGAGGCTGCCGTTCATTTTGCGGCCGGCGTCGGCGGCTACCGTCCCGTGCGTGAGATCTGCGGCGGTCGTGCCGTCGGGGGCGGTGATGGTTCCGCCGTTGAGAAGAACGGCGTTGGCCGGGATGCTGATGCCATCCTCATCGCGGTCAGGTTCCTGCACGGTGTACTCGAAGCGGTACCGATGGTCGCTTCTCCATCCGACGACCATGAAGACGAGACAACCGGACCCAATCGTCGCTGAAGTCCGGGCCATCCGGCAGGCGTACGCCGCGCGATTCGGCTACGACATGGAGGCGATCTTCAGGGACATTCGAGCCAGACAGGAGGCCTCCGGGCGCGAGTACGTCCGCCCTGCCGGACTACGACCGGCCGGTCGATCCCGACACTGGAGCTCGACCGCCCGGATAGCGACAGCGGACGCCGACGAGGGGCGGTAGAGGGGGAAGCGGCGCGCCGCAACCGGGCGGGCAGTGCGTCGGCTACTGGGGGATCGTGGCCGCTACAGTTTCCAGCACCAGTTCAAGGCCGCCGGGGCCGGGGAAGGAGACCCAGTCTTGGTAGAGGTTCTCACCGTAGAAATCGCGCGGGAGGAGGTAGGCGAGGGTGCCGTTGGTGACGACGGAGATGAAGATGGGACGGTCGGCGAAGCGGGCACGCAACTCGCGCTGGAGCATGGAGTAAGGCTCGGCGGGTACAGCCAGCAGGAAGGCGTCGCCGATCTGCCAGAGGTGGAGGTCGATGGGGATGGTGCCGCCGTCGGGGAGGGTCGGGCCGCGGAGGAGGCGGCGCCGGGCGCGCTCGCGGATGGCGGTGGCGTCGCGGATAGCGATGGGGTCGCCGGATGCCTGCGCGGATTCGAGGTCGCGGGTGGCCTGGTCGTGGGCGGCCTTGAGGGCGTCCGGTGATTCATGCGGCTTGATCGGCAGGTCGATGCGCAGAGTGCGGCTGCGCAGCACGAATGACCGGTCGTCGGCGGGCGGATCGAGCTTCGTTCGCTTCCAGGCGCCGAGCGTGGCGCCGGAGATGATGGGGCCGTCGTATTCGAGCTGCGTCCCCGCGGGCAGCAGGGACTCGACGGCGGCGGCGGCGGCGAAGCCCAGGCGGCGGCCGTTGGAGTCGGCGACGGCGGTGTCGCCGACGAATCCTTCGCGGGGGCCGGTGTCGCCGCAGGGGCTGAGCAGGAACAGGCAGGGGGCGCCGAAGGAGTCTTCCATCACTTCGCGCATCGCGCCGATGTAGTCGGGGGAAAGCAGCCGGTTGGTCGGGCCCAGCGTGGTCGGGTGGCATCCGTAGTTGACCAGGGTGGCAAGCACGCTGCCGCCGTCGGAGCTGACGCGGGCGACCAGGACCGTGTCGTCGGCTTCTCCGTCGGGGTTGAACCCGGTGACGAACTGCTGTGAGTCCTCGTCCCACGCGTCGCGGTTCTGGGCGAGGTCGCAGGCGCCGGAGCCGAAGGTGAGCCATGCGGGTACGAGGTTGGCGATGGCCTCGGCGCCAGCCTCGGCGCAGAGGCGGATCAGGCGCTCGAAGTAGGGGCGAATCTTGTCGCCGCCGGGGTGGTCGCGCATGGAGCTCGACAGGTTGGCGCCGGCGTGGGTGTGGGAGAAGGCGATGAGGAGCCGATCGTGGCTCAGGCCGAGTGGCTCGCGCACGCCGTCCAGGAACTCGGCCATCTCATCCTTCTCCAGCCAGCCGATGTCGACGGTCAGCAGGACCATCGGGGAGCCGTCTCCCTCCAGCTCGGCCAGGGCCAGAGCGGTGGCGGTGAAGGGCCGGTGGACGCCCTCGGCAGTCTCGTGCAGGGCGGCGCCGAAGGAGCGGCTCTGGATGCCGACCGGCGGCGTCACGTCGCGGCGGGCGACGCCGGCGCGGCAGCGGGCGGAGGGCGGATGGTACGGGTGCAGTGAACTCATGGTTGCCGCTCAATCTACCATCAGCGCGCGTGCCGTCGCACCGCCGGCTCACGCCCCACAACCGTGGATTCCCCGTCCCGGACACCATAGAGTGACACTGAAAGGTTCGGGCAGTGGACGAGGTTCCGGCGCACCCGCGCGTTCCCTACGGCGAGTCGGACTTCAGCGCATCCGTCTGCGCCAGTGGCTGTACGTCGACAAGACGCGCTTCCTGCGGCGGCTGGAGCAGGAGCGCTATGCCTTCCTGATCCGCCCGCGACGATTCGGCAAGTCGCTGTGGGTGTCGCTGCTGGAGAACTATTACGACCGCTGGTGGGGCCACGAATTCGACGCCACCTCGCCGGCACCGACATCGGGCGGGATCCGACCGAAGAACGGCAGCGGCTACGTCGTGCTGCGCCTCGACTTCTCGATGGTCAACGACAAGCTCGAAACCCTGGAGCGGGAATTCGAAACCTACTGCCTCATCGAGCTGCGGGGGGCGCTGGAACGGTATCCCGACCTGTTCCCCGAGGCGGCGCTCCAGCGCATTCTGTCGCCGCCGTCCATCGCCACGAAGCTCGCCGAGCTGTTTCGTTACGCAAGCAGCCACGACATTCCGCTGTACGTGCTGATCGACGAGTACGACAACTTCGCCAACACCGTGCTGGCGCACCACGGCGCGGAGGCGTACGAGGACTTCACCCACGGCGGCGCTTCTACCGCAACTTCTTCGCCACCCTCAAGGGCGGCACGGCGCGCAGCGGCGGCGGCATCGACCGCCGGCACCTCGCCACGCGTCGTGCCGGCGGTGTTCATCGGCTACTCGGCTGACGATCCGGAGGTGTTCGTCTGGTCGTGACGGCGTCCGTCATTATGGACATGGCGTTCATCGGAGTTCAAGATAGATCGCCATGTCACAAAATTCATCTCGGACCGCCTTGCGGGTGGCGGTCATCGCCACTGTAGTGCTGGCAGCGTGTGCGCGCGGACCGGCCGGCCCGCAAGGCGAGACCGGGAAGACGCTGGACTGGTCGGACACGATCGCCGACGCCAACCTGGCCGATTCGGTCTATGCGATCGGGTTGTACGGTCCGGCTCCCTGGGATCCGGAGCAGATCAACTTCTTCCTCGCCGGCACCGGTTTCAGCGCTCACTACGACGACGTGATCTGGACCAACGGACACGTGGCGGACGAGCTGCAACTGCTTCTGGACGGAGTCGCGGCTACGGTTAGCATCGCATAGCCTGTGCCAAACACAAAAGTATACCACGGTGAAGCATATCGCAATTCCTTCCAGGACGAGACGGGCCCTATACGGCTTGCGCCGGGTGATACGATAAAGGAGAAGGGTAGCGCAATGCTGGTGCTGCGGCCGACGAACGACACCGGCACTTCAGTAGAGACGAGCCCAGATCCTAAATGCGTGCGCTGTGACGCCGTCTTGATCTACGAGCCGGAACATACCGAATGGTATTGCAGTGACTGCCGACACACGCCCTGCAGAAAGGAGTTGCGTAAATGTGCGATAACCTCTGCCGCTACTGGCAATAACGGAATGCTTATGCCTTACGAGCCCCTCTAGTCAGATTAGAGATGAACCCGACGAGTCGACACGCCGGAGCGCCGGGGGCTATTGCGTTGCACGCCCAATGGCGGGGTGAAGGAGTACCGGTTGCAGTGACGATGGTGTAGTCGGGAACGAGGAAGGGGCATAGAGTGTGAAGCCCGCAGCGGTGAGGCTGGCTACTTGCGCGCCTGGAGCCGCTGCTGGCGCGTTACCCGCATCTTCGGGTGGGCTATCTGATCGAGCTGAAGTACTTGGCGCGAAGCGAGCCGGCGGACTCGGCGGGCGTGGCGGCGGCGGTCAGCGATGCGACTGCGTAATTGCAGCGCTACTTGGCGGACGAACGGCTGGCGCGCCAGTTTCCGGGCGTGCGGTTCACGGCGCTGGGGGTGGTGTTCCACGGCTGGGAGTTGGCGTACTGCGACGCGGTGGCGTAGTCCGCCGGACGCTGCCTCTGCGTCCGATCCGCAGCTTGGGGTCGCGCCGCCGGATCGGTACGATGGGCGCATGAGCTGGGCGGCGGCGGAAGCGGACGTGGGGAGCGTGCTGGCGGCGCACGCCGATCCGCTGGCGTCGCTGGCGCGCGCGGAGGTTCCGGCGATCGTCCTGCGCGGGGCGTATCCGGCCGAGCACTGCGCCGCGCTGATCGACCGGTTCGTGGCGCGCGGGATGATGGACAAGGGCCTGTTGGACGCCGACAGCGTGCAGCCGCGCCGGGTCGACATCGGCACCAGCCTGAGCAACCGCGCCGCCGACAGGGAGGGGTTCCTGGCCCATGCGCAGGAGACGCGGGAGCTGTTCGCCACCCTCTTCGCGGGCCATCCGTCGCCGGTGAAGCTGCTCTATGACCGGCTGGCGGAGCTGGCGGTAGGCAAGCGCGTCACGACGGCGTATGAGCCGAACGGGCGTTTCTACGGGCCGGCGATCTTCCGCATCCACTACGCCGGGCACCGCTACCAGCCGCACGTCGACCACGTCGGCGCGCACGAGCGGCGGCTGGACTACGCCGTGAGCCGCTTCGCGCATCAGTTCGCGGGCGTCCTGTGCATGCAGAACAGCCGCTCCGGCGGCCGGATCGCGCAGTCGATCCTGCACCGCTGCCTGTGGACGCCGGAGCTGGAGCCGTGCCTGCAGGCCGACGCGTTCGCGGCCTACGCCGCGGCGAACGCCGTCGAGCACTACCAGGTGGACCTCCAGCCCGGTGACCTCTACTTCTTCAACACCCGCCTGGTGCACGAGGTGCCGGCGCTGGAAGGCTCCTCGCCGCGCGTCGTGCTGGCGGTGTTCATCGGCTACTCGGCGGATGATCCGGAGGTATTCGTCTGGTCGTAGAGGCATCCCGTCCTTGGCACCTCCACGCCGGGGGCGTAGAGTGAGACCCTTCGATGGACCCGATACGACGGGGAGGAGGACGTACCATGCGGATGAGAATCGACCCGATGCGCCGCTTCGCACCGATCGCGGTGGCGGCGGCGCTGCTGATCGTGCCGTCGCTGGCGATGGCGCAGATGATGGACACCAATTCCGAGGTGTACCAGCTCGACGAATGGCAAGGCATGCACGGAGCCATCAGCTCCTTCAGCGAGGCGCCCATGCTGGCCGGCATGGTGGCGGCCGGCGATCTGCCGCCGCTGGCGGAACGGCTGCCGAGCAACCCGCTGGTGGTCGAGCCCGTGGACGAGATCGGCCAGTACGGCGGCGTGCTGCGCGAGCTGCGCCCGGAAGGCACCATCATCAATGGCGACCACTGGGTGTGGGAGTACGCCACCGCGTACTCGCCGGACATGAGCTCGATCTTCCCGAACGCCCTGGCGGGCTGGGAGTGGAGCGCGGACGGCATGACCATCACCCTGCATCTGCGTGAGGGGATGAAGTGGAGCGACGGCAAGCCGTTCGTCGCCGACGACTTCCTGTTCTACTGGAACGACATCGGCCTCAACGAGGATCTGTTTCCCTCTCCGCCGTCGCAGATGCGGTTCGGCGGCAGTGCGGGGACGATGACCAAGGTCAGTGACACCGCGGTGCAGATCTCCTGGGACGTGCAGGCCGGCATGTTCGTGGAGTTCATGGCGCGGTGGCGGCCCGCCAACTACGCCCATTCCGAGTTCCTGAAGCAGTTCCATCCGGGCTACACGTCGATGGACAAGGTCGAGGCGGCGGTGAAGGAGAACGGCTTCGAGACCTGGACCGACCACTTCACGGAGATCTACAACCCGCAGCACAGCCCCAAGACGCCGGTGATCGGCCCCTGGAAGCTCGAGAACGAGAAGACCGACCAGGTGCTGGTGATGAACCGCAACCCCTACTACTGGAAGATCGACACGGCCGGCAACCAGCTTCCCTACATCGACGCCATCCACTCGCAGGGCGTTCCGCCGGGTGAGGCCGAGTTGCTGAAGATCCTGGCCGGCGAGTCCGACCTGCAGGCGCCCGGCCCGTGGGGCGGCATCGCCAACCTGCAGGTGGTCAACGAGAACGCCGACAGCGCCGGCTATGGCCGCATCCAGTACTGGTGGCCGGGGGGCGAGCAGGGCCTGATCATTTTCAACTTCGCTCACCAGGACGAGGTGCTCCGGGACCTGCAAAGCGACAAGCGGTTCCGCATCGCGCTGTCACACGCCATCGACCGCGACGAGATCAACCAGACCTTCTACAAGGGGCTGGGCGTTGCGTCGCAGCCGACCGTGGAGGCCGGCCCGCCGTACTACGGCGAGAACCTGTTCAAGATCTACCTGGAGCACGACCCGGACCAGGCGAACGCCATCCTGGACGAGCTGGGTCTGGACGAGCGGGACGGCGACGGCTACCGCCTGCGCTCCGACGGCGAGCGCCTGCGCATGCAGATCTACGCGATGCCGTCCGGCCTTACCGCCGAGATCGCGGACCTGTACACCGGCTACTGGGATGATATCGGTATCGAGACCGTCGCCCGCGCCGGAAGCTGGGACTCGTTCGGCGGCATCTACAACACCAACGACTTCGACCTGATCATGTTCCCGTTCGGGCTGGCTGGCCGGCCGATGAATCCGCTGATCCGGGGCGAGGTCGTACCGGTCGGCACATGGTTCACGCCCGGCAGGGAGTGGGCCGCCTGGCTGAATACGGACGGCGCGGAGGGCATGGAGCCCCCGGATGAGCTGAAGCAGATCGCGGCGCTGCGCGAGCGGGCGATCTCCAGCGCGGACGAGGCGGAACGCATCGCCATCACCATGGAGATCTTCTCGCTGTTGGAGGAAGGGCTGTACATGATCGGCGCCGTGCGCCCTCCGAGGCAGGACTACTACGGAATCGCCAGCCTCAAGCTGGGGAACATCCCCGATCCGATCATCGCCGAGCACATCCACGAGGTGCCGGCGCAGTTCTACTTCAAGTCATAGAACGCGGATCCGTAGCGAAAGCAGGGAGGAGGGACGATCTCTCCTCCCTTTTGCTTAGGTCGAGGTGTACGGATCGGCCGCGTCGCGCAGCCCGTCTCCGAGGAAGTTGAACGCCAGCACCGTCACGATCACGAACCCGCCCGGAATCAGCAGCCAGGGCGATCCGGCCAGCACGTGGATGCGTTGCGACTCCTGCAGCAGCACGCCCCAGCTAATCGCCGGGGTCTGCAGCCCCAGGCCGATGAAGCTCAAGGCGGTCTCTCCCAGGATCATCCCCGGCACCGACAGCGTCAGGGAGGCGATCATGTAGCTGGCGAAGGAGGGCAGCAGGTGGCGGAACAGGATGCGCCCCGTGCCCGCGCCCGAGACGACGGCCGCGGTCACGAACTCCTCCTCGCGCACGGCCATGAACTTGCCGCGCACCACCCGCGCGATGGAGGTCCAGCCGACCAGCGAGAGGATCAGGACGATGCCGAAGTAGACACGCTCCGTCGACCAGTAGCGGGGCAGCGCCACGCTCAGCGCCATCCACAGCGGCAGGTCGGGGATGGAGCGCAGGAACTCCACCAGGCGCTGGATGGCCACGTCCACCGTTCCCCCGAAGTAGCCGGAGATCCCTCCCAGGATGACGCCGAGCACGAAGCTGATGGCGATGCCGACCAGCCCGATCGACAGGGAGATGCGCCCGCCGAAGATCACCCGCGACAGCAGGTCCCGTCCCAGGTTGTCGGTCCCGAACAGGTACGCCCGGCGACCGTCCGTGACCCCGAACAGGTGCAGGTCGGACGGAACCAGGCCCCACAGCTCATACGGGTCGCCGCGCACGAACAGCGCCACCGGCTGCCGGGCTTCCCGGTCCACCTCGTACACGTAGCGGAACGTCTCCAGATCCAGCTCGGACGACAGCCCGTACACGAACGGCGCGGTCAGGCGGCCATCGTGGAACAGGCGGATCCGCTGCGGCGGCGAGTACTGCTGCTCCGGGCTGCGCTGGCGGGGGTCGTAGGGCGACACGAACTCCGCGAACAGCACGCCGAGGTAGAAGATGCCGAGCAGCGCCAGCGCCGCGACCGCCACCCTGTGGCGCAGGAAGCGGATGCGGATCAGCCGCCACTGCGATGAGACCTGCTCGCGCTCGGCCGGGTCGTAAGGGGCCACCTCAGACCGCCTCCCGGATGCGCGGATCGATGGCGACCAGCAGGATGTCGGAGATGAGGGGGGCGAGCACCGTAAGGCTGCTCAGCACCATGACGACGCTGCCGGCCAGGAACATGTCCTGGTTGATCAGCGCCTGCACGAACAGCGGCGCCACCGTGGGCAGGCCCATGACCAGCGATACCAGCAGCTCACCGGACACCAGCGCCGGCAGGGTCCAGCCGATCGTGCTGATCACCGGATTCAGCGCGATGCGCACCGGGTAGCGGAACAGCAGCGGCCGCTCGGCCACGCCCTTGGCGCGGGCGACCGTGACGTAGAGCTTGCGCAGCTCGTCGAGCAGGCTGGCGCGCACCACCCTGATCAGGCCCGCGGTGCCTGCGGTGCCGACGATCAGGGCCGGCATCCACAGGTGCTTCAGCAGGTCGATGAGCTTGGCGAAGCTCCACGGCTCGTTGGCGTACTCGGCGGAGAACAGCCCGATGGCCGCAGTGCCGGTCGCCTCGAAGGTCAGCCATAGCAGGATCAGCGCGAACAGGAAATTGGGAATCGCCAGCCCCATGAAGCCGATGAAGGTGAACACGTAGTCGCCGGGCGAGTACTGGCGGGTGGCCGAGTAGATGCCGATCGGCAGACCGAGCAGGTAGACCAGGATCAGCGACAGGGTGGAGATCGCCAGGCTGGCCGGGAGCCGCTGCGCGAGCAGCTTGTTGACTTCCATGTTGTGCGCCATCGAGCGCCCCAGGTCGCCGCGCAGCACCCCCCAGATCCACTTCAGGTACTGCACGTGCATCGGACGCTCCAGGCCGTAACGGGCCTCCAGCGCTTCGATCCTGGCATCGTCGACGGCGTCGCCCTGCATGCGCAACTGCGTGATGTAGGTATCCAGGTAGTTGCCCGGCGGGGCCTGGATGATCAGGAACGACAGGACGGAGATCGCTGCCAGGGTGACCACCATCAGCCGGAGCCGGCGCAGGACAGCCATGTTCATGGCACTACCGCTCGTAGTGGTAACGACAGGAGACAACGGTGACGCGGGTGTCTTCGACTGCGTAGACCAAGCGGTGTGCCTGGTCGATGCGGCGTGCCCAGAACCCGGTCAGGTTCTCTTTCAGCGCCTCCGGTTTGCCCAATCCCTCGAACGGAGAGCGCATGGTGTCGGCGATCAGCCGGTTGATCCGCCGCAGCGTCTTCCTGTCCTGACCCTGCCACCGAAGGTAGTCGGCCCAGGCCGCGTTGGTCCATGCCAACGTGCGCTGCATCGCTACGGGTCGATTGTCTCTCGTTCGAGCACGTTGCCGGCCCTGTATTGCTCGATCGACTCGGCGAGGTGAGCGGCGTTCGCGGGCGACTTCAGCAGGTGCACGGTTTCCATCAGGCTGTTGTAGTAGTCGAGCGACATGACCACCGCGTCCTCGGCATCACGGCGCGTGATGATAGCGACGTCCGCATCACCTGCGACTCCGTCGAGGATCGACTTCAGGCCATTCCTCGCGTCCGTGAACGAAACCGTTCTCACATCGCCCTCCAGATTGTCGTTCTCACCGGGAGTCTACCACCAAACTGGCAACTTGTACCACTAAAGGTACAGGTCGGTCCGGCGTACACAAGTCAAGCCGTATACAGGGCGTAGAGCTTCGCCCGCGTAATCCGGAACTGGATCACCAGCGGTCTCTCGGGATGCACCGAGATCCTGGGGCGGCCTCGCCAGGTTACCGGATGCCGGATCTCGTCACCCCGCACCGGGTCGCACTGGGCGAACGCATACCCCTCGATGGGCACCCCCGTCTCATCGGTGAGCTGGACCCGTATCTCCCCCGCCGGATAGGTCGTTGCGTTGACGGATAGCGCGGCCAGCGGGTCGTCGAACACCGGGGTCGCAAAGAAGCCGCGTTCGTCGGCCTCCACCGCCGCGAAGCGGTCGGTGCTCCAGGTCGCCCAGAAGTACTCGCCCTGGTACTCCTCCCGGAATTCCTCGGCGGTATCCTCGTTGTGGGTGTGGTGCCAGCGGCTGCAGGGCACGGCCACGGTGTCCGTGCCGAGCGGCACGATGCCCACCCCCGCATAGACGCGCTTCTCGTCTCCGGCGCCGTCCGCTTCGATCGGTACCACCGGCCGGTCGCCGAAGTACTCCAGCCGCACGCCGTCCCGGCTCGTGGCCAGGTGGACCTGCAGCGTGTCCTTCTCGCGGCTGAACTGGGCCGGGAAGAACAGGTGAAGATCATCCCGTCCCGGATACAGGGCGTGGGCGTTGGTGTACAGATCGTGGGACGGATGGTGCGCCACGCCTAAGTAGGCAGTCGTTTCAGGATGGGGCCAATTCCGAAAATCGGCGGTCTCGGCGCGGGAGATCGACCTTCGGGACTGGCGTGAGCGAAACGATGAGCTGGGGACGTCGCTTTCCATCCACGTGCGGAAGTAGCCGACGTAGCGGCGCCGTACCGGGTCGTAATGCGCGGTGGTCTGGGTGTCGCTCATGAAGCCGTCGATGAGCGGCTCGGCGATCGGAGTCCACTGCAGCCCATCCGCCGACACCGCACCCTGCATCTGCCACGTGCGTGGCTCGGCGCCCAGGAAGAGGTGCTTGTAGCGCTCGGCGGCGGGTGCGACCGGGTCGACGAACACCGTTCCTCCCAGGCAGGCGCGGCCGCGGTTGTGCGTCCTGTCGAAGACGATGTTGGTGTTCCGATCGCCGCGAAACTCCACCAGGCCGAGGTTCGGCTTGTGCCAGCTCACGCCGTCGCTCGATTCGGCGTAGCACAGCCGGTGGCTGTAGTCGGTCAGATCCGAAGAACGCCAGTTGTAGTCGCGTGCGGCTGCCTCATACCAGAGCCGGTAGATGCCGTTCTCGTAAATGAGCGACTGCGACTTGCCGAGCGCTCGCTCCTCCCACGGCCTGTCGGCGCGGAGCCAGGGGACTGACCGGTGCGCGGGTTGCGATCGGATCGCGATGCCGTACGGGACGTTGCCGTACTTCGGCGAGCGCGGCATGTGCTGGTAACCGGGCTGCACCAATGACCAGTCCAGAAACGGCCATCGGTGCGGCGTCCCGCTGATTGCCTTCATGAGGATGCGCCCTCACCGAGCGCTCAGATCGAACGGATTGGACCAGGCCTTGTTGCCGTCGGGCGCGATCACCTCGAACCGCACCCAGCGGGCGTCGACCTTCAATGAGAACGTCGCTTGCTCGAAGGTCGCATCCTGCTCGCGATAGGATGCTCCACCCAGATCGCTGATCGCATCGATCCGCTTTGCCTCCGAGCACACCACGGTAGCCGCGATTCGGCGCTCGTTCGTCGATCGCTCCCGTCGCAACTGGATGTCGTGGATGACCGGCCCGGTGGTGCCGTAGGAGGCCCCGCTCACCAGCGCATCGACGATCGCCGTCGCCGACCGCTCGCGCGTGCGCACCATCGTCCACGCTTCGTACGTGTCGCGGCGATCCTCGTCCCGGAAGTGGGAGTCGTCGTTCGCCAAGGCCGGAAAGAGCCGGTCGGCGTGCAGCATCCACTCATCCCAGTGAACGGCCGACTCCGCCTTGCCCTGCAGGCCGCACGCCGCGTTGAACACCTCGATGCCGGCCAGGCCGCGCAACGGCAGCGTGTCACGAGGAATGCAGACCGAACTCCAGTACGGGTGGGCCAGCCACACCGAGCCGCCCTGCTCGCGGACCGCGTCGATCACGTGTTGCGGCGCGAGCTTCGCGGCATCGATGTCGTCGCTGACATGCAGGCCGACGAAATGGTGCACCTGACCCCCGAACGGGTTGTCGGGATGCAACTCCACGCCCTGGATCAGGACCAGACCGTGGGCAGGGGTGATGCTGGAGAGGCTGGTGATGCGGTAGTGGTCGGTGATCGCCAGGAAGTCGTAGCCGTTGGCCGCGTAGGCGTCGGCGCGTTGCTGCGGTGACAGGCGGCCGTCCGAGCAGGTCGTATGCGAATGCAGGTTGCCCTTGAGCCACGCGTAACCGTCGGCGGCGCTCAGCGTGAACGGATCGATCAACTCCGCGCGGTCGCCGCCGGGCATGTTCCGACTATACATCGAGCGCCGCTGCCGACGGAGCTACGATCGTCGTAAGGCTCACTGAGGTCGCTCACCTATCCGGCTCGAACACCAGTTCGGGCAGGACCACCTCCCAGGCATCGCATCTCATGGCGTTGCGGTATTTTGGGTCCGACGCCTCCCGGCTCCAGCCCACGACCGCGAACGTTGCCGCTGACCGGCACCGTGACCCGGACGGCGGCCTGAACGACCCGGCGAGGCGCCCCACGGTTCGGCCGGCCCGGTCCAGAAGCGTCCAACGCCCGTCCTCTCGGACCCGCACGTCCAGGGGATCGCCGACCGACAGCGCCGTGATGGCGCCGTGTACGGGATCGCCGGGACGGCGCCGCCCGGCGAACCCCAGGTCGACCTCCTGGAGGGTGGGCCGGACATGGCGATACGCCACCGCCTCCGGGCACGGGGGAAGCTCGGCAGCCTCGCGACGGATCGTGGCGGGATGGTCAGCCACTTCGCCATGGAAGCTCCGGGAGCCGTCGAGCTTCGCCAGCGTGAGCGTCTGCCGCGCCCGCGTCATCGCCACGTAGTACAGCCGGCGCGGCGCGTCGGGATCCTCGTCGCGGCCCACCCGTTCCCAGCCGCCGTCCAGGACCGCCACATGATCGAACTCCAGCCCCTTGGCGCGGTGGGCGGTGAGCAACAGCAGTCCCCGCTGGCGGCGGCGTATGTCCCGGCCCCACTCGGCCAGCCACTCGATGAAATGGTCCACCGGTGTTTCTCCGCCGCCGGTTTCCAGCGCATGTTCCTCCACCGCCTGCCGCAGCAGGTCGTGCCAGGGATCGGAGGGCCTCGCGTCGGCCCACCCGCGCAGGGACGCGCCGGCGACAATCCGCGTTTCACACCCGCACAGCCATGCGACGAACGCCCGGGTTTCCCGCAGGCGCCAGAAATTCGGGATCTCCTCGTTCGCCATCTGGACCGGGACGTCATGCGCCTCGCAGAACGCCCGCACGGGAACCAGATACTCCCACTCGCGCGCGATGACCGCGCACCGCGACCAGTCCCATTCCTGCGCCAGCTCGGCGAGACGCAGCAACTCCGTCATGACGGCCCGCGCCTGGCCGACCGGAGCGCCTCCGGCCGGCAGAATCTGCACCCGCCCGCTCGAAACCGGGTCCAGCGCCGCCCACGCTCCGCCCGGCGGGTCCCTCTCTCGCGCGCGGTCGACATGGATGGGATGCTCCGCCTTCATGCGGTTTCGCGCTGGCTCGATTACCGCATTGGCCGCCGCCACGACATGGGCCGTCGAACGGTAGTTGGCGGTCAGGTATGTGGGCTTCGGCCCGTAGTCGGCCTGGAAGCGCCGGATGAACTCCACCGACGCTCCGTTGAAGGCGTAGATGTTCTGGTCGTCGTCGCCGACGGCGAACAGTGTGAGCTTGCCCGCGTCGTCTTCCAGCGTCCGTCCGGCCAGCGCCGATATCAGCTCGTACTGCTCCAGGCCGACATCCTGGTACTCGTCGACGAGAATCCAACGGAAGCCCGCGAGCAGGCGCTCGCGGCGCTCGTCCGCCTCTTCCGGCGACAGCTCCTCGCCGCGGAGCAGCGCGACGGCGCGGCGCATCACGTCCCTGAACATCGCGTCGTCCGGGCGCTCCGACCAGCCGGTGAAGCTGTGGCCCGCCAGGCGCATGGCAAGCGCGTGGCAGGTGAGCACCGTCACGCCGCGCGCGTCGTCGCCGATCATCTCCGTGAGCCGGCGGCGGATGTCGACGGCCGCGTGACGGTTGTAGGCGAGCGCCAGGATGCCGCGGGCGTTCTCCCGTCTGACGCGGATCAGCCAGGCGATGCGGTGCACGAGCACGCGCGTCTTGCCCGAGCCGGGGCCTGCGAGGACCAGCACGTTGGTCCGTTCCCGCTCGTCGGCCACGATGCGCTGCTGGACCGGGTTCCGCAGGCTCTCGACGATGGCGCGCCAGGACGCGGGCGTCGTCTGCCGGCCGATCTCCCGGTCCCGACCAGGCAGCCAGCGGGCGAGAAACTCCTCCTCCGTGAGTGCGAAGTAGTCCATCGCCAGGCGCAGCGCCTCGCTCATGGCCGCGAGGCCGCGCTCGGCGAACTCCACCATGACGTGGATCTGAAGCACCTGTCCCTTGTAGTGAAGGGCGAGGGGCTCGAAGTCCGGGCTGGAGAACCCGCGCCGCCGGTCCCGCTGCTCCAGCCGTATCGTCATCGCCGGGCGGAACACCGCGAGTCCCTTGTTGAGGCGGATGACCTCCAGCTCGTGGAGCCAGAGCAGGGCCCGGTCCAGCAGTTTTGCCGGGTCCCTCACCATGCTCTTGATCACCAGGTCGGACTCGATCGCCTGCAGGAGTTTTCCGAGCGTGGTCTCGGCCAGGAGATCGGTGCCACGGATCCCGGGCGGCAGGCAGTCGAGCAGATGTTCGAGCAGGCGGCCGGCCGCCTCGCGGCGTATGTCGGCGGTCTTCTTCAGTGCGCCCCATTCGCGCCTCAGCGTGATCCACGCGGTCTCCGCATCCCGCTTGCGGACCGTGAGGCTGCCCG
>JAPOQV010000491.1 GCA_026710565.1 Spirochaetaceae bacterium
GCGGTAGCCATGCGTGCAGAGGATGCGGCCGTCGGCGAGCTTCAGGAGGTGGGCTGGGTGTCCCCAGATCGCCGTCTTGATGGGTTCGGTCCAGGTCTTGCCGCCGTCGTCGGACCACATCTGCAGCAGGTGGTGGTCGCTTCGTCCCAGTTCGCCGCGGGTGAGGGCGATGATCCTGCCGGGGGCGACCTCGCAGAGCGCGGTCTCATTGGCCGGCACGGCCTTCGCCTTCGCGCACAGGTCGTGCAGCCGCCACGTCCGGCCGGCGTTCTCCGAGCGCAGCACGTACGGGCGCTCGTCGCCGTCGTGGTCGTGGGCATACACGCTTACGACCAGGGTGCCGTCGTGCATGACGACGCCGCGGTTGAAGCACCAGAAGCCCTGCACGCCGGGCACCTCCCATTCGTGGACGTCCCAGGTGCTGCCGCTATCGGTGGAGCGCCGCGAAACGAGCAGCGGGGACTGCACGGCGATGTGGCCGGGGCGTTCCGGGAGCATGCGCACCGAGCGGCGCTGTGAGCGCGCCTCGTCGAGGCGGCCGGCGTCCCACGCCTCGAAACCGTGCGCGCCGACGGTCACGAAGGTGTCGCCGCCGGGATCCGGGAGCACCACGGCGAAGCGGTCCATGTGCTCGTCCGCGGTGCCGAAGGGCCAGTTTGCGGGGTGTGCGGGATGGTCGCTGGGCTGCCAGGTGCGCCCGCCGTCACGGGACGCCATCGCCAGGAAGCGGCCGAAGGTGCTGGCGCCCGGGTGGCTGCCGATGGGGGAGGTGACCACGCCGGCGCCGATGCTGCCGTCGGGAAGCGGCCACAGCACCGGCCACGGTGAGTAGGCATCCGGGTCGCGATAGATCACGCTGTGCTGCATGTCCACGATCATCGCGCATCGCGTCACGGTTGCAACCGCCGTCGCCGACGGCCTGCGGGCGGCCGGAATCGACACGGTGTTCGGGCTTCCCGGAGGCGAGAACGTCCACCTGATGGAAGCGATGCGGCAGGCCGGACTCCGGTTCGTGCTGAGCGAGCACGAGAACGCCGCCGCCTACATGGCCGGAGCCGCCAGCCAACTTACCCGCAAGCCCACCGCGTGCCTGACCACGCTGGGGCCGGGGGCGGTCAACTGCGTGGCCGGCGTCGCGCACGCCTTCCTGGACCGCTGTCCGGTGCTGGTGCTCACCGCGCAGATGGCGCCGAGCCTGCAGCATCGGCACACCCACCAGCTCGTCGACCTGCACCGGCTGTTCGGGCCGATCACCAAGGCGACCCTGGACGTCACGCCCGAGGGGGCGGCCACCGCGATCCGCGATGCGCTGCGCATCGCCACCAACGGGATGCCGGGACCCGTTCACCTGCAGATTCCCAACGATGTGGCCGGGCTCGGGACGGAGCAGATGGACCAGGTCGGAGCGTCACCGGTCGTCGACGATGGACCGCCGCCGGTACCGACGGCAGATCTCGCCCGCGCGGCGGCCGGTCTGGCTGCCGCGGAGCGGCCGGTGGTCGTCGTCGGACTGGGGCTGGAGCCGGAGGGCCCCTACGCGGATCTCCGCGCGTTCGCGGAGCGCCTGGGCGCGCCGGTCCTGGCCACTCCCAAGGCAAAGGGGGCGTTCCCGGCGTCGCATCCGCTGGGCTCGGAGACGCTCGGGCTGACCCGCACCGATCCCGGCTACGACCTGATCGCGGAGGCTGACCGGGTGATCGCGGTGGGCATGGACGTGGTCGAGGTGGTGCTGCCGTGGTCGGTCGAGGCGCCGGTGCTGTGGATCGCTTCGTGGTACGACACGATCGGAGCCGCGACTGCCGAGCAGGCGCTGATCGGACCGCTCGGGCCGACGCTCGCTGACCTGACCGAGCGGCTCCCGGAGTCCCGGAGCGGCTGGGGCGCCGGCCGCGCCGACCATTACCGTCACATGCGCCAGCGCCGCAGCCATGACGCCGCCGCCCGGGCATCCGCCGGCGTGATCGCCCCGCAGACGGTCCTGAACGAGGCCAGGGCGCTGTTGCCGGACGACACGGTGATCGCCACCGACGTCGGCTCGCACAAGATCCTGGCGGCGCTGGAGTGGGACGCGGAACTGCCCAATCGCTACCTGGTTTCCAACGGCCTGTCCGCCATGGGGTTCGGGCCGGCGTCGGCGGCGGGCGCGGCGCTGATCGGCCAAGGGCCGGTGCTCTGCCTGACCGGGGACGCCGGGCTGCTCATGTGCGCGGGCGGGCTGGCCACCCTGGCGCAGCTTGAGACGCCGGTGTTGATGGTGGTGCTGGTCGACGGCGCCCTGGACCTGATTCGCGCTCACCAGCGCCGCTCCGGCGCCCAGCCGTTCGGCACGGAGTTCCCGGCCCCCGACGTCGAGCGGATCGGCGCGGCGTTCGGGCTGCCGTCGATCACGGTGGACACCGCCGCCAGCCTGCGGGCGGAACTGGCCCGCGGGCTGGAGCGCCGCGGCGCCAGCGTGATCGGGGTGCGGATCGACCCCGAGTGCTATCGGGGGTCGTTCTGACGAGCCGCTAGGCGGCGCCTTCCCCCGGCTTGTCCGCCGGCTGGTTGCGGGCGCCCCAGAACATCCCTTCGATGATCCCCTCGACCTTGGACAGCCGGTCGCCGATGTTGGCGAGCCGCGCGGTGAGTTCCTTGAAGCCCGCCTGCATCTCGTCCCGCAGCCTGCTCTCGAGTGCCTTCATCTCGTCCCGCAAGCTGCCCTCCAGGGCCTTCATCCCGTCCCGCAAGCTGCTCGCCAGGGCCTTCATCCCGCCTCTCTGCTCGTTGCCGAGGGTCTCCATGTCGCCCTTCAACTCACTGCGGAGGGCGTTCATTTCACCCTTCATCTCGTTGCGCAGGTCGCGCACTTCCTGGCGCACGCCGCGTATCGAGGCAAGCATGGCGGTACCGAGGGCGATCGCCGCTGCGACGATGGCAATCAATTCTGCGTTCATGTACACGTCTCCGGCGCCTCCGCCCGTGACGGGATCCTACCGGTCCGTGAGCTCGGTGTCACCGTGATCCGACGTCCGCAGGAGATTGGCGCATGTTCTACCGCTGACAGCGCACGAGTAGGCGCTGCTGCTTCACAGCAAACGGCCATGCGGGTTCGATCGCGACGAGCGGTCCCTCTATACGTCGCGGGGCTCGAAGCCCAGGTCGACCAGCGGCTGTACCATCTTGCGCTTGCGGGGATCGTCGCTCTCGATGAAGCTGCGCGGCGGCTGGAGTGCTCCGTCGGAGCCGGTATGGAGCTCCTTGAGCCAGCCCTGCTGTTCGGCGCTGACCGGGTTGGCCAGAAAGGCGATCGCAAGCTGCATGCGCATGCCGGAGCCGCCGAAGGCGGCGTGGGGGATGTCCTCCGTGAACACCAGCACGTCGCCCGGGCTCGACTCCAGCGGGATGTGCGGCACCTCGTCCGGGCGCAGCCCCCACGGCCGGAACTCCTCCTTGGTGTTGCGGTTGCGCAGCGGGAGGTAGTAGTCGGGAGGCTGCGTCCAGCGCGGGTCGACGAAGCGCAGGTAGTTGCGGTGCGCGCCGGGCACGACGCGCAGGCAGCCGTTGTCCGCGGTCAGGTCGTCCATGTACAGCGAGACCTTGATGTGCGGGAGCCCCCAGGTGACCACGCCGCTGCCGCCGTGCCAGGGAGTGTCGCCCACGTGCGCGTTGCCGGCCGATCCCTCGTACACGAAGTCATGCCCAAGGATCTTGCGCGGAATGTCCAGCAGCCGCTCGTCCGCAAGCAACGCCGCGTGCCGTTCCCCTCGCTCGCAGATGTGGGCGACGCTCCGGCTCTGCGAGCCGTCGAAGTCCGGGAACTCTTCGAGCAGGAGGCGGTCGAACTCCTCTCGGAGGGCTGCCGCCTCCGCGCGGCTGAACAGCCCGCGTAGAGGCACGTAGCCGAAGGCGATAAAATGCATCACGTGATCGTCATTCAACATCGCGAACCACCACACAAAGGGGCCGGCGGCGCGGGCCGCGCCGGCATCGTCGTCACGGCCAACGTAGATCAGAGATGCGGCTCTGTGAACCTAGTCCCGAGGAGCGGGTCGTGAGCGGACCCATCGCGCTTGTCACCGGCGCCGGCAGCGGGGTCGGGCGCGCCAGCACGCTGACGCTCTGCAGGCACGGCTACACCGTGTACCTGGCCGGCCGGCGGGCCGATGCCCTGCAGGAGACCGTCGAGCAGGCGGAAAGCGGACGTGCGATCGCCGTGTCCACGGACGTCGCGGAAGCCGATTCGGTGGCAGCCCTGTTCGACCTCATCCGGCAGGACCAGGGGCGCCTTGACCTGCTGTTCAACAACGCGGGCACCAACACCACGGCGGTGCCCACCGACGAGCTCGACGTCGACCAGTGGCGGATGGTGATCGACATCAACCTCACCGGCACCTTCCTGTGCACGCGGCAGGCGATGGCGCTGATGAAGACCCAGCGCCCGCGCGGCGGCCGCATCGTCAACAACGGCTCGGTGTCCGCGCAGGTGCCGAGGCCGAACGCCGCCGCCTACACGGCGTCCAAGTTCGGGGTCGCCGGCCTGACCCGTTCGACCGCCCTGGACGGGCGCGCCTTCGACATCGCCTGCGGCCAGATCGACATCGGCAACGCCGCCACGGAGATGACCGAGCGGATGAACGACGGCGTGCTGCAGCCGGACGGCTCGGTGCGGCCGGAGCCGCGCATCGACGTCCAGAACGTGGCCGACGCCGTGCTCTACATGGCGTCGCTGCCGCTGGATGCGAACGTGCCGTTCATTACCGTGATGGCCACGGGCATGCCCTTGTTCGGGCGAGGATAGCCGCGGGGGCCTTACCGCCGCTCCTGGTGCGGCGCTGCGACACGTTCCCAGGAGCCGCTGCGTGCCGAGCGCAGGCATGCGTCGACGTAGCGCGCCGCGCACACGCCGTCGTCGAGTCCAGGATGCTCCGACGCAGCGCCTGCCGGCGCTGCCGACCGTTCCCGAAGCGCCGGCAGGACGTAGCTGCCGAAGCGGTTGACGCCGGCCTCTGTCGCCACCGTCTCCACGTGCGACGGGCCGCCGCCCCGCAGCAGCTCGATCCGCCCGCTGGTCGAGTCGGCGGCGAGCGATGCCGTCTCGCCGTGGATCTCGAGCTCCGGCGACAGGCCGCCGCGCACCCGGGCCGACTCGGAGGTCATCAGCACGCCGGCGATGCCGCCGGGCAGCTCCACCAGCACCGTGCCGTGGTCCCAGGCGGTTGGCCGGCGCGTCTCGTGCGCCTCGGTGCAGAGTTGCGCCTCCAGCATGTCCAGCTCGCCCGCGTACGGCTTGGAGGACTCCAGCACCCGGCCGTGCGCCAGCACGCGTTGCGGCTCCGCCCCCAGCATCCAGCGCAGCACGTCGATCATGTGCACGCCCAGGTCGGCGACGGCTCCGGCGGTCGACACGGCCGCGTCGTCGCGCCACGTGAACGCGCTGCCGGCGGTGCGCGGCATGTGGCGGCGGTACGTGAACCAGCGCACGCGGCCCACCGCGCCATCGGCGATCAGCTCCCGCGCGCGTACGAGCGGCGGCTCGTAGCGGCTCCAGAACGGCACGAAGTGGCCGAGCCCGCTGTCGCGAAACGCCTCCCGGATCGCCACGGCCTCGGCTGCCGTACGCGCCACCGGCTTCTCGCAGATCAGGTGTCTGCCGGCCGCGGCGCACGCCCGGGCCGGTTCCAGGTGCTGGTCGTCCGGCGTCGCGATGAGAACCGCCTCCACGCCGGGATGCCCCACCACCTCCCGCCAGTCGGTGGTGATCAGCTCGGCGCCGTCCTCGTCGTGCGCCCGCTGCAGCCGCTCGCGGCGGCGCGCGCAGAGCGCCACGATGCGAGCCTGCTCCGGAATGGCGCGCAGCTCGGCGCGGTACGTGCCCCCGATGTTGCCGGTGGCGCCGAGCACGCCGACGCCGAGCGGCCGCGCGGCCGCCATCAGTCGAAGGGCGCGATCGACCGCAGGTAGTCGGCGGTGCGGGCGGCGGCCTCGGCGGGGCCGCTGAGGCTGGCGAACGCCTGGTGCACGGTCACGTAGCCGTCGTAGCCGACGTCGGCCAGCGCGGGCAGGATGGCGTCGAAGGGCAGGCCCGGTTCCCACATCGGCACGTGGTCGAAGGGGACCACCCCGCGGCACCACGTGCCCATCGAGTCCGCGCCCTGCGGATGGACGCGGTGGTTCTGGAGATAGACGTTGACGATGTAGGGAGCGAAGCGCCGGATGGTCGCCGCGCCGTACTCCTGGCCGGCGTGGTCGAGATTGGCCGGTTCGTAGATCAGCCCGAAGTTCGGCCGGTCGATCGACGCCAGCACGTTCAGCGACCGGTCCACCTCCTCGAACAGACTCCGCGTATGGCACTGGTGCGCCAGACGAAGGCCGCGCTCCGCCGCCTGATCGGCCGCTCGTTGCGCGTGCGGGATGTCCTTGTCTGATTTCATGCACATCCTCAGCAGGTCGGCGCCCAGCGCTTCCGCCAGGTCCAGGTAGGGGCCGATGTCGCGCAGCGCTTCCGGTCCGTGCACGTCGTGGTTCTCCGGAATCGGGAAGTCGCCGGTCACCATCGATACGGCCAGACCGGCCGCGTCCAGGGTTTGCCGCCCCCGGCAGACCTCATCCGGCGGCGAGTGGGTGCCGAGCTGTGACGCGCGCATGCACAGCGCGGCATAGCCGTTGTCGGTCGCGATGCGTGCCAGATCGTCCAGGGAAGCGGTCGCCCGCCGCTTGTCCCCGAAGCCCTCGGCCACTCGGACGGAGAGTGCCAGCTTCACGACATCACCTCGTTCATGGTCTTGGGTTCATGGTCTTGGGTTCATGGTCTTGGGTTCATGGTCTTGAGCCGGCCGCTCACAGACGGTCGCGCCGGTACGCGAACGCCTGCTCCAGGATGCGCAGGCTGGTGCCCCAGCGGCGGCTCCGCGTCGGGCCGCGGGTGAATTCGCGTGCGTTCGCGGAGAGCGAGAGCGTGACGATCTCGTCCTCCAGTCCGTCGACCTGCGTCTCGTGGATCACGTCGCCGTTCGGCGCGACGGCCAGGCCGGTGCCGACGTGGTTGGCGGTCACTCCCTGCAGCCCCTCGGTGGCGGGGCCGACGACGTTGCAGATGAGCACGTACGCGTTCGCTTCGATGGCGCGGGCGCAGTGCTGGCGCTTCCAGCCCGATTGCTGCAGCTCGATCATCCCGCGCAGGAACCCGGCGTCGGGTTCGGCCGGCCACTCGCCGCGCCGCGCGGCGTGCGGCGCCAGGATCACGTCGACATCATGCAGGGCGTGAGCCAGGGACAGCTCCTGGAAGTTGTTGTCGTAGCAGATGGTGATGCCGAACGACAGCTCGCCGATGTCGAAGCGCTCGACCGACTCGCCGCAGCCGAAGTAGACGTACTCGTCGCGGGACATGTGGATCTTGCGCTGCACGCCCAGATACCGGCCCCGATCGGCGACCAGCATCGAGTTGTACACGACGGCCCCCGACAGCTCCGCCAATCCCACGACCAGACAGAGATCGTGACGCTCCGACAAGGCCAGCAGCTCCCGGCTCATCGGGCCGTCCGGCACCGGCTCCGCGTTCTCCGCCATCAGGTCGTGCGCACCGTGGCCGGTGAGCTGCAGCTCCGGGCAGAGCAGGAGACGAGCCCCGTCGCGCTCGGCGCGGGCGCATGCGCCACGCACCAGATCGAGATTCCTTTCGGTGTCGATCAGCACCGACCGCAGCGAGGCCACGGTCACCGTCGTGTCGGTCACGCGCGCATGATACACGCGCCGGTGACGGTGGGTAGATGGGTAGCCGTGCCGTCGCAGAACTGCTATAGTCCCGTGCAGATGAGTTCCGCGGCGCCGGTTGCCGGCGCACAGGGATGGGGCGCGGACGAAGTCCGATCGCTTCGTGATGCCCTATCTCCGTACCGAAAGCCCTCGACTCTTCGCACGTTGTGGAATGTGGGCAACTCGGTGGTGCCGTTCGTTGCCTGCATGACCGCCGCGGCGCTCGTGCTGCCGATCTCCTATTGGCTGTGCCTGCCGTTGATGGTGCTGGCCGCCGGGTTCAACATCCGCAACTTCATCATCATGCACGACGCCGGCCACGGCACGCTGTTCCGCAGCCGCCGCATGAACGGCGTGATCGGCCACCTCACCGGAATCCTGGCGCTCACGCCGCTGCGCGACTGGTCGCACAACCACGCCATCCACCACGCCAACTCCGGAGACCTCGACCGTCGCACCAACACCGACATCCAGACCATCACGGTGGCCGAGTACCGGAGCCGCTCACGATGGGCTCGCTTCGGCTACCGAGCGTACCGCAATCCGCTGGTCCTGCTGCTCTTCGGTTGGCTTTGGAGTTTCGTGCTCAATCACCGTTTGCCGCGCAAGATAACCAAGGGGAAGGGCCGGAGCTCAGTGTTGCTTACCAATTTCGGGGTCGCGGCGATGATCGCGGCGATGCTGCTGTTCGCCGGGTGGCGGTACCTGGTGCTGGTGTACGTGCCGATGATCGGGCTCGCCGGCCTGATCGGGGTATGGCTGTTCTACATGCAGCACCAGTTCGAGGACGTGTACTGGCGCCGGCACGAAGACTGGAAGTTCGTCCGGGCAGCCATGGACGGCGCCTCGTATCTCCGGCTGCCCGCGGTGCTGCAGTGGTTCACCGGCAACATCGGCTTCCACCACATCCATCACCTGGATCCCAGGATCCCCTACTACTACCTGCCGCGCTGCCACCGGTCACATCCGCTGATGGCCCGGGCGCCGGTGCTGACCCTGTTCGACACGATCAGGTGCTTTCGGCAGAACCTCTACGACGAGGATAGCGGCCGCATGGTGAGCTTCAGGAGTCTGAGCGCCAACCCGGCCTGACTCATCTCGGTGGCGCCGTCCGTGATGCCTCGCCCCCACGCCGGCCGGATCGTGCAGGTGGCGCGTGTCTGATCAGGAGTTGCCGTACACTCCGATCCTTGCCGGGTTGCCCCCGCTGGTGCCGTTCGTGGGGCCCGAGGCGCTGGAGCGCGAGCGGGGAGGCCCGTTTCGCGCCCGCCTGGGGGCGAACGAGAGCGCGTTCGGGATCTCGCCGGTCGCGCGCCGGGCCGGCATGGCCGCGCTGGAACGGATGTCCTGGTACGCCGATCCGGAGAACCACGAGCTGCGCGCGGCGCTGGCCGCCGCCCACGGCGTGGCGCCCGACAACATCGCCATCGCCATCGGTATCGACGATCTGCTCGGGCTGGCCGTGCGTGCGTTCGCCGCCGAACGGGCCGCGGTGATGACCGCCGGCTCCTATCCCACGTTCGCTTTTCACGTCGCCGGCTACGGTGCCCGACTGATCACCGTGCCCTACCGGCACGACCGCGTCGACTTGGACGGGCTGCTCGACGCCGCCATCGGCGGTGGCGCCACGCTGCTGTACGTGGCCAACCCCGACAACCCCGCGGGCACCTGGCGCGACGCGGCTGACGTGCAGCGACTGATCGAAAGGGTGCCGCCCGGGATGGTCCTGCTCCTGGACGAGGCCTACGTGGACTTCGCTCCCGCCGCGGCGGTCCCGCCTGCCGGACTGCTCGGAGCCAACGTGCTGCGCCTGCGCACCTTCTCGAAGGCACACGGCATGGCCGGCGGCCGCGTCGGCTACGCGATCTGCACCGCGGAGGCGTGGCGGGGGTTCGAGAAGATCCGCCACCACTACGGGATGAACCGCATTGCCCAGGAGGTGGCGCTGGCATCGCTGGGCGATCCGGACTTCATCGCCGGCGTGGTCGCGTCGGTGGAGGCAGGCCGTCTCGAGTACGCCCGCATCGCCGCGGACCACGGCCTGGCGGTGCTTCCGTCCGGGACCAACTTCGTCAACTTCGACACCGGCTCGGCCGCCCGCGCCGACGCGCTGCTCGACGCGCTGATCCGCCACGGCGTGTTCGTGCGCAAGGCCAAGGCGCCGCCGCTCGACCGCACGGTCCGCATCACGGTGGGCCGTCCGGAGGAGCGCGCCGTGCTGGCGGAGGTGCTGGGCGGCGCTCTGGCCGACGCCGACCGGGCCCTGCACGGCTGACGGGAGCGTCCTGAAGCAGCTCACGCCGATCCCGGGAGTCGGTACAGGGCGAAGAACCAACGGTCAGTCAATCGCCGGTCGTGATACGCTTGCCGGCGGTGACAGCGCGGGGAGGAGGGCAGGGAGGCGCCGGCCAGCCGGCAAAGGGCTCTCCGCGTGCGCTCGCCAGGTGCCTGCGCTTCCTGCGTCCCTACCGCTGGCCGATCACGGTCGCCACCTTCGCGCTGCTGGTCAGCTCGGCCGGCAATCTGGCGGTGCCGATCGTGACGCAGCGGGTGGTCGACCGCGGCATCCTGGGCGGCGACTTCACCGTCGTCTGGATCGGGGCGCTCGTTGTCGTGGCGTTCGCGCTCGCCCGCGCGTTCTTCACGTACCTGCAGCAACGGCGCGCCGCGCAGATCTCGCAGGGCGCTGCCTTCGACATCCGCAACGCCCTCAACGACAAGATCCAGGGACTGTCCTTCAGCTTCCATGACCAGGCGGAGACCGGGCAGCTCCTGACGCGCTCCACCAGCGACGTCGATCTGGTGCAGCAGTTCATCGGCGCGGGGCTGCTGCACATCGTCAACGCCGTGGTGCTGCTGGGCGGCAGCGTCGCCTTCATCATCGCCACCAACGCGCGGCTGCTCGCCGTGTTCATCCCGATTCTCTGCGGGGTCGGTGCGCTGTTCGTGGTGATGGGCAGGGTGGGGCGGCCGCTGTTCCGGGCGGCGCAGGATCGGCTGGCGATACTCAACGGCCGCCTGGAGCACAACATCCAGGGGATCCGCGTGGTTCGCGCCTTCGCCCGCGAGCCGTACGAGACCGATCTCTTCGCGACGGAGAACGACGAGGTGCGCGAGCTCAACCTCAAGGCCGGCCGCATCTTCGCGCTGTCCATTCCCCTGGTGTTCGCGATCCCGAACTTCGGGACGATCGTCGTCTCGTGGGCCGGCGGCCTGGAGGTGCTGGGGGGCCAGCTCTCCATAGGCGAGCTGGTCGCGCTGCAGAGCTACCTGCTGCTGGCGATGTTTCCGGTGACCCTGCTGGGGCAGATCATGATGGCCATCGCGCAGGCGTCGGCAGGGGCGGAGCGCATCCTGGAGATCCTGGATACGGCCGTCGACGTCAAGGACGCCCCGGACGCGGTGCCCTTGCGGCGGGTGGACGGCTTCGTGACCTTCGATCGCGTCAGCTTTCGCTACACGCGCAGCGGGGCGTACGCGCTGCAGGACGTGTCGTTCTCGACCACGCCCGGCCAGACGATCGCGCTGCTCGGGGGCACCGGGTCCGGGAAGAGTTCGCTGATCGGGTTGATCCCGCGGTTCTACGACGTATCGGACGGCAGCGTGCGGATCGATGGCACGGACGTGCGTGAGGTGCAGATCGAGTCGCTGCGCCGGCAGATCGGCATCGTCCTGCAGGACGCCAAGCTCCTGGGAGGCAGCATCCGGCACAACATCAGCTACGGGCAGCCGGACGCCGACGACGCCGACATCGAGGCGGTGGCCCGCGCCGCGGCCGCGCATGAGTTCATCGCCGAGCTGCCGGACGGCTACGACGCGATCGTCGGCGAGCGCGGCATCAGGCTGTCCGGCGGCCAGCGGCAGCGCATCGCCATCGCCCGCGCGCTCCTGGTGGACCCGCGCATCCTGATCCTGGACGACTCCACCTCGAGCGTCGACTTCGCCACCGAGTCGGCGATCCGGGAACGGATGGCCGAGCTGCGCCGCAACCGCCTGTCGTTCGTGATCGCCCAGCGCATCTCAAGCGTGCGCGAGGCGGATCTGATCGTCGTGCTCGACCAGGGACGCATCGCCGCGATCGGCAGCCACGACTCGCTGCAGGAGGAGAGCCCCCTGTACGTCGAGATCTGCGCTTCGCAACTCATCGACGATGTGGAAGCGGTGACCAGGCCATGATGAACATCGGCGGTGGCTTCACCGGAGCCGGGGGAGCGATGCAGATCGGCGCCGAGCTGCAGAAGGCGGGCGACCGGCGCGGCACGCTGCGGCGTTTCAACCACTATCTTGGCGGATTCCGCCTGCCGATCGCCGGCATCGTGCTGATGGTCGTCGTGGATGTGGCGCTCACGTCCTATGCGCCGCGCATGCTGCAGGTGGCGGTCGACGACATCGTCGCCTACCTGGACGGCGGGCTGCCCCTGGCGGACGCGCGCAGCGCGGTCGCCGTGGCGATGGTGATCGCGCTGGCGCTGTTCGCGTTCGGCTGGGCTGCCAACGCCGTGGCGCGCTGGCAGATGGTCGGCATCGGTCAGGGGATCCTGGCCAACATCCGCCGTGACGTGTTCGCCAAGGTGCACGCCCTGTCGCTGGGCTACTTCGACTCGATCGAAACCGGCGACCTGGTCTCGCGCATGGCCAACGACACCAGCGTGATCGATCGCGTGCTGCGCATGGGCGCGGTGCGCATGCTGCAGGCCTTCCTGCAGGTGATCGGCATCCTGGTGGCGATGCTGGCGTTGAGTTGGCGCATGGCCCTGGTCAGCTTCACGGTGCTGCCGGTGATGGTGTGGTTCACCTGGTACTTCTCCCGCAAGGCGCGCGTCGCCTTTCGCCGCACCCGCCAGACCATGGGGGTGGTGAGCTCGCACCTGGAACGCAACATCGTCGGCGTTCGGGAGATCCAGGCGTTCGGACGGGAACGGGCCAACGCCGGCTCGTTCCGGCGCGCGAATGCGGCCAACCGCGACGCCAACGTCACCGCGGAGACGATCACCGCCGCGTTCGCGCCCACGCTGGACGTGCTGGCCGTGATCGCCATCGCCGTGGTGCTGCTCTGGGGCGGCTTCCTGACCGGGCGTGACCTGGTGACGATCGGCGTGCTGGTGGCATTCGTCCAGTACGTGCGCCGCTTCTTCATGCCGATGCGCTCCATGTCCGTCCTGTGGGCGAACATCCAGTCCGGGATCGCCGGCATGGAGCGCATCTTCGAGCTCCTGGATGACGACCGCGTCGCCGCCGAACCGGCGTCTCCCGCGGCTCTGGCCGACGGTCCGGGGCGGGTGGAGCTGCGCGGGGTGTCGTTCGCGTACGTGCCGGATGCGCCGGTGCTCCGCGACGTCGACCTGACGGTGGAGGCGGGGACGATGGCGGCGCTGGTCGGACCCACGGGCGCCGGCAAGACGACGATCCTGGCGCTCGTGCAACGGCTCTACGACCCGACGGCCGGACGCATTCTGCTGGACGGTCAGGACGTCGCGGACCTGCGCCGCAGCCACGTGCGCCAGGTGCTGGGCGTGGTAACGCAGGAGCCGTACCTGTTCGCGGGCACCATCGCGGACAACATCCGCTACGGGCGCCTGTCGGCGACCGACGCGGAAGTGCAGGAGGCGGCCGAGCGGGCCCGCGCCGACAGCTTCATCCGCGGCCTGCCGGACGGGTACGCGACCGTCCTCACCGAAGGGGCGCGCAACCTGAGCCGCGGCCAGCAGCAGCTTCTGGCCATCGCGCGGGCGCTGATCGCCGACCCGCGCGTCCTGATCCTGGACGAGGCGACCGCCAACATCGACACGCGTACCGAGCGCCTCATCCAGCAGGGCCTGGAGGAATTGCTCAGCGACCGGACCAGCATCGTGGTCGCCCACCGGCTGAGCACCGTGCAAGCGGCCGACCTGATCGCCGTGATCGACGATGGACGCATCGTCCAGCAGGGGACCCACCGGGAGCTGGCCCGGCGGCGGGGGCTCTACCGCGACCTCTACCGCAGCCAGTTCAGCTCCGACCGGAAGGCCGACCGGACGGCAGCCCGATGAAGCGCGCGAACTATCAGAAGGAGCTGCGGCGGCTGCAGGCGGAGCTGTTCAAGCTGCAGGAATGGGTCGTGCAGCAGCAGCGGCGCGTGGTGGTGGTCTTCGAGGGCCGCGACGCCGCGGGCAAGGGCAGCGTCATCACGCGCATCACCGAGTCGCTGAACCCGCGCGTCTGCCGGGTGGCGGCGCTGGCCAGGCCGACCGAGCGCGAACGCACGCAGTGGTACTTCCAGCGCTACGTCGAGCACCTGCCGTCAGCCGGCGAGATCGTCCTGTTCGACCGGAGCTGGTACAACCGGGCCGGCGTGGAACGGGTGATGGGGTTCTGCACCGAACAGCAGTACTGGGAATTCCTCCGATCCTGCCCGGAGTTCGAGAACATGCTGGTCCGCGACGGCATCGACCTGGTCAAGTACTGGTTCTCGGTCGGTCCCGACGTGCAGGCTCGCCGTTTCCAACGGCGGCTCGACAGTCAGGTGAAGCGCTGGAAGTTCAGCGACATGGACCTGCAGTCCTACGTCAAGTGGGACGACTACTCCCAAGCCAAGGACCGGATGATGGCCTACACCGACACGGACGCGTGCCCGTGGTACGTGGTCAGGTCGGACAGCAAGCGGCGTGCGCGGCTCAACTGCATTCACCACCTGCTGAGCCTCTTTCCGTACCGCTACGACTCACCCGAAACCATCGAGTTGCCCGAGCGGCAGATCGACCCCGACCCGGAGCGGCCGCCGATCGAAAGCCAGCGCTTCGTCCCGGACGTGTACTGACGAGGCTCTTCCGGTTGTGTGGATACGTGGGCCGCAGGTCACGGCGTCTCGTAGCCCACGTGGATGGCCATCGGCCCACCGGTTGTCCACGACGCCCTCTGAGGCTGCGACAACTTGCCCGCCCGGCTGCACCGAGACGGTAGGCCATGAACAGGACGACGTCTCACCAATCCAGCCTTCGTAGGCTGGTGCTCAGCGAACGAACCCATGTAGATATAGTTAAGATATAGAATGTATACGTAAACTTGACGATATATTATATATTGTCTATTGACACGGGATGATGTACGAGTACAAGATGGGGCCGTCATGCAAACCAATTCCGTCTCGACGACTCCGTGCTCGGTGTCAGACGAGGGCACTCTTCCACCCGGACTCCTGAAGAGCCAACACAAACCAACTTCTAGGGAGAGTGTTCCATGCCGTTGGTAGCACGCCCTTTGACTGCAACGTGCGTCGTGTTCTCAGTGATGGTGATGGTCGTTGCATGTGACGGGCTGATGCCACCACCTTCTGTCATACCCGAACCGGAGGCAGTCGAGGACGGTAGCTACCTCACGTCCGTGCTTGGCGGTGACACGAGCGACACGCTGACCAAAGAGGGATCCGCGGCCTTGGCCGAGCGCCTATCCGACGCTGACTTGGAGACACTTGCCGCGATTGACTGGACGAGGCCGATCAATCAGTTGGTGACGGACGCTGCGGTCAACAATCTGCTGGCTTCCTTGGCACCGCTACACGATGAGCACTACGCTGCGATCCCGGTGAGCCTTACGTTGCCGACCAGACCGGCTGACGGTAATAAAACTGCTACGTTACGAGCGGCTTCTGCCGAAGACACCATTTCTCTTCGCGGCGCGGTGATCGCGAGGTTGTTAGATCTGGGGAATCCTGAAACGGACCGTTGCGCGCTCACTGTAGACGACGTACGGGCGTTAGGGACGGAGAGTCCACCATCGGGTCCGCTCGCGATCCTCGGAGAGTGCGTAGAGCGATTTGGGGCCGGAGCATTGCCCAAAGAGATCGCCATGAGAGTCAGCGAAGCGTGCGAAGAGGGCACATGCACCGACGAAGGCACCGGACGCGCGGTATGGGCTGCGGTGGGGGTTACCGTACTGCGCGACCTTCTGTCGGACGTGGTCGACGCCATCCCGCGGCTGCTAACCGGGTTGACTGACACATGGGAGATCACGTACCTGTATCCTAACGGCTATACGTACAGGGCGAGATACACGTACCGCTCTGACGGCACCGTTCGATACGAGCACCGAAATGACCACGAGGGGACTCCGGGGTTCGGGCAGACGGGAGTCGTAAGCGGTATATGGACGTACTACTGGGGCTATAATCCGTCATTCGACCCCGGACTGTTGGCTTATCACATCACGATGGTCTTTGATACGTGCATTCAGGACAGACCGCAGCCTGAGTCTTATTTTGGCTACACGTCACTTTGTGATGATTGGCTGTTATCGCACGGTGCGGGACCAGGCGTCCGCTTCCGTCTCTACGCACCTACCGATGATCCGGACGTCTTTCTAACCGAATCAGCGGACACATGGCATACAGCACGCCGTCAGCCAAGGTGATCATGCGATGCAGGTCAAGGAGGAAGAGAACAATCGATCTCTGGATGGGGACGTTCGCGTCGCGTCCGCTAACTCGGCGGGCGGAGACCACCCCGCGTGGATTTGGTCAAGCGCATCCACGTCAAGCTCGGCGTTTCGGCCACGGGCCGAGTGCGTGCGCAGGGATGTGTTTGCGTCCATTGATCCCAGGATGTCCCCAATCAGGGGACGACGTGCTGCGCGGGATGGTGCGCTACCCGGAGCGCGCGTTCTGGGAGGCTGTAATGCGGCTGCCTGAGCAACGCCTTGGAAAGCCGTGTACGGGAAACCACACGCCCGGCTGGACCGACGGGTCGGGACTTCATGCGCGCGCGGCGCGGGCGTTCAACAGGAGGTGCGAGCCTAATGGACACTGAGCGTTCTGAGATCATCTATATGCGACTACGATCTTGTGTTGCGGTTGCCTTGTTCTTTGTTGCCGCTTCAGCCCTTCACGGTCAAGAGGAGGAGGACGACGAGAGTCGTCCCAGCTACCCCACGGTAGTGCCTGCGTACGCCCAACCGCCAAAAGCACCAACTCTGCCTCAACAGCCATCTTACGCCGTCTACCCGGATACTGTACCCGATTATGCACTGCAGCCACCGCAGCCACCGCAGCCACCGCAGCCTACAGTACAACAATTAGGTTACCCGCCCCGTGAACCGCACGTGCCAGCACTCGGCGTAGTAACGGGTCCGCTCTATGGGCTGCGCGGCAGTGCCGAGCCCAACGTCCCCATCGGGCAAGACAACCAGAATGACATCATGAAGAAGGTGCGCGACCTGGAGCGAAGAGTCGCCCATCTTGAGAAGCTCGTAGGCGCGCTCGTGGCGTCTTCCTTGGAGGGTAGGTGACAACAATGGCCTGGTCTTTCCAGTCTGCACTGGTGTTCAGTATCATGGCTTTGACGTTTGGGTTCTTGGTCTTCCTCGTCATGGCGTTTCTCATCTCTCGCGGACTTAGTCCTCAGGCTGTGCTCCGCATCTGCGCCCTTCCACTCATCATCATCAGTGCAGTGTTCTTGGTGATCGTTGGGTATTCGGAGGCACAGATCGCTCCTATCCTGTCGTTACTAAGCGCAATCGCCGGATACCTGCTTGGACGCCACGACAACGACAGCGGAGAGCAGAAGCCCACAGGGTGATTCCTTATCTCAGAGTAGGTCTACGGGATACATTTAACCCGGATTATTCGAGCATGAGTGGAGAAGAAGTAGGCGCGTCCGCCGACCTGCAGTAGTAGAGTCATGGTTGCGATTACGCGGTCGCTCCCAGACACTCCTTGAACGACGCCGCCAGATTGCGCATGAGCTCGAAGTAGAGATCCGGTCCGTCGTCGATGTCCGCGCCAAGTGGATCGATGGTCCCGGCGCCCGCCTGCGTGCCCTCTACGACCACGTCGACGATCCGCCGGTCGAACTGCGGCTCGGCGAACACGCAGACGCCCTCCAGCTCCCGCACCCGGTCGCGGATCTCCGTGACCCGCTGCACGCCCGGCGCGCGCTCGGGGTTGACCGTGATCGAGCCCGCCGCGGCAAGGCCAAAGCGGTCCTCGAAATAGCGGTAGGCGTCATGCAGGACGATGAACGGCTTGTCCCGGATCGGGGCGAGCTCCGCGTCGAGCTCGTCGACCAGATCCTCCAACTCCTGGATGAGGTCATGCTCGTTGTCGTGGTAGGTCGCCGCGTTTGCCGGGTCTGCCTCTGACAGCGCGTCGGTGATCGCCTCCGCCATCACCGCGGCGTTCACGGGGTCGAGCCAGATGTGCATGTCGAACTCGCCGTCCTCGTCGTGGCCCTCTTCCTCTTGCCCGTCCTCGCTGTGGCCGTGCGTGTGCATCTCGAACGCCCCTCCCTCACGCAGCGACCAGAGGGTGATCCCCGGTACGCCGGACAGCCGCACCACCTGCGCGTCGTCGCCGAGGTTGGCGATCGGGCCGGCCAGCGCCGTCTCCTTGCGCTCGTCTATCAGGAAGATGACGTCGGCGTTCTCCAGCGCCTGGGCGTCGGACGGACGCATGCTGAAGGTGTGCGGGGAGGAGGCGCCGCGGATGATCAGGTGCGGCTCTCCCACGCCGTCCATGACCGCGCTCACCAGTGAGTGCACGGGCTTGATCGATGCGACGACGCGAATCGCGCCGGGAGCGGCCTCCTCCTCGCCCGAAGCCATCGCCGCGGATGCGATCAGCGCGAACATCAGTCCAAAGGCGGCACGTCGTTTCTGCATGGTAGAATCATCGTTATCGAGTCGAACCTCCTGGTCAATGTCCGCGACATCGGCGTGCGGCGCGGCGCGCGCTGGCTGATCCGGCACGTCGACCTGCGGGTTCCCCGCGGCGAGCTGGTCTACCTGATCGGCGCCAACGGCGCCGGCAAGTCGACCTGTGCGAAGGCCATCCTGGGACTGATCGACATCGACGAGGGGACGATCGAGCGCGCCCCGGGGCTGGCGATCGGCTACGTCCCGCAGCGGCTGGCGGTGAGCCACACGCTGCCCCTGACGCTGCGCCGCCTGATGAAACTCACCGGCCGCTTCCCGGCCGGCGCCATCGACGCCGCCCTGACCGCGGTCGGCCTGGAGCGGCTCGGCGATCCGCCGGTCACCTCCCTGTCGGGCGGCGAGATGCAGCGCCTGCTGATCGCGCGTGCGCTGATCCACCGGCCCGACCTGATGGTGCTCGACGAGCCGGCGCAGGGCGTCGACCTGGCCGGCGCCGGAGTGCTCCACGACCTGATCGACGGCATCCGCCGCGACCTGGCCTGCGGGGTGCTCTTGATCTCGCACGACCTGCAGATGGTCATGGACAGCGACTGTGACGTGGTCGTGCTGTTGCCACACGAGCACGACGCGCCGGCGGCCGTCGGGGCCGATACGGCGGCGGGCTGAGCCGATGCTTGACGATTTCCTGGTACGGGCTCTGCTTGCCGGCGTCGGGCTTGCGCTGGTGACCGGGCCCGCGGGCTGCTTCGTCGTCTGGAGACACCTGGCCTACTTCGGGGAGACGATCGCGCACTCGGCGCTGCTCGGCGTGGTGCTGTCCCTGGTGCTCCGCATCGACCTGGTGATCGGCATCTTCGCGTCCGCGTGCGCGGTCACCCTGCTGATGTTCCATCTCCGGCGGCGCGGCACGCTGCCGGCCGACACCGTGCTCGGCCTGCTCGCCCACGGTGGGCTGGCGGTCGGGCTGGTCACGCTGGCGTTCTTCCCGAACATCCGGGTCGACCTGACGGCGCTGCTGTTCGGCGACATCCTCGCAGTGTCGCGCACCGACCTGGCGGTCATCTGGGGAGGCGGCGCGCTGGTCCTGGTGGTACTGGGGCGCATCTGGCGGCCGCTGCTGGCGGCCACCGTCAACGTCGACCTGGCTACCGTGGCCGGCATGCACCCGGAGCGCACGCGCTTGGTCTTCGGCCTGCTGATGGCGGCCGTGATCGCCGTCGCCATCAAGATCGTCGGCATCCTGCTCATCGTCGCGCTGCTGGTGATCCCGCCGGCGACGGCGCGGCGCTTCTCCTCGAGCCCGGAGCAGATGGCGGTGGCCGCCGCGCTTGCCGGCGTGATCGCCATCGCCGGCGGGCTGTTCGCCTCGGCCCGGCTCGACACGCCGTCCGGGCCGTCGATCGTCGTAGCGGCGCTGGTGTTGTTCACCGTGACCCGACTCCGTCTTCTGAAGGGTTCACGCACCGAGCGCTGACCCGCAGCCTTTCAGCCCGGCAGCTTGTACGAATAGGACTCCATCACCTCGTGGTCGGAGGCGCGCGCCATGCGCAGGGCGTGATCGGTCACCGGCAGGTAGTGGTGGGTGGTGGGATGGAGGGAGATGAACCCTTCGCCGTAGGCGCAGTCGCCGGCCAGGCCGAACGCGCCGTCCGAGGTCTCGATCCGCTTGCGCGCGTAGGCGCCGCCGTAGCCCTGGCTGACCAGCGCGTCGAGCGCGGCGAGCTTCCTCTCCGCCACGTCGGTGATGTCCACGAACACGTCGCAGGCGAATCCGCCGGTCTGGTCCCACAGGCCGTGGCGGGTGGAGGCGGCGCCGATCCCGAAGTAGAACACCTGCGCGGCCCGGTGGGGCGGGTTGCGGTCGCCGGGATCGACGCTGCCGGCGAGCCGCAGCGCGTGCATGACGATCTGGCCCGCTATCGCGTGCGAGCTGGTGATGCCGTCGTCTTCCTTGGGGAAGTGGGTCAGCACCACGTCGGGCCGCAGCTCGCGCAGCACGCGGGCCAGCCGCCGCACGACCTCCTCGGTGACCAGCAGCACCGCGTCGTCGGCGCCGAAGAACACGATGTGCTCGACCCCCAGCGCGGCGCAGGCGGCGCGGGTCTCCTGCTCCTTGACGTCGGCGCGCTCCTGCATCGTGGCGCGCAGCTCGTCCGCTTCCGGGATGACGTCGCGGTGGAACATCTGCTCGCTGATGACCTCGTCGTGCACGCGTGCGCCGTGGGTCAGCACCACGCAGCCGACCCAGTCGCCGCGCGCGACGTGGTGGGCCATGGTGCCTCCGGACTGATCGAAGATGTCGGCGGGGTGGGCCCCGATGGAGAGAATCCGCAATGGCTCGTTCATGACGCGGCCATTATGCCCCGGTCCGGCGTCTGCCGGTCCTGGTCGGCCGGCGGCCGATCCGGCATCATCACGCCTGCGCCGTGACCATCGTCCCCTTCCGACCGTGGCTGCCTGCGCCGGACCAGGCGCAGGCGGTCGTCTCCCCACCGTTCGACGTGCCCACCCGTGCCGAGGCCGCGGCCATGGCACGGGGCGACGAACGCAACTTCCTGCACGTCGTGCGGGCCGAGGTCGACCTGTCGGATGATGTCGACGCCCACGATTCGCAGGTCTACCAGAAGGCGCGACGCAACCTCGCCAGCCTACAGGAGCAAGGCGTCCTGGTCAGGGAACGGCAGCCGGAACTCTACCTGTACCGAATGGAGGACGGGGCGCACCGGCAGACCGGCGTCGTCGCCTGCGTGCGCGCCGCCGACTACCGGAGCGGGCTGATCCGGACCCACGAGCGTACGCGCGCCGCGCAGGAGGACGACCGCGTGCGCCACATGCGCGCCCTCGGCGCCCATCCGGAGCCGGTGCTGTTCACCTTCCGTGCGCCGCACGGCATGCGCGACCTGCTGGACCGGTCGGCGCGTGGCGAGCCGCTGCTGGCCGTCACCGACGCTGACGGGGTGCGCCATCGGGTGTGGCGCGCGGCGGATACGACGGCCTTGGTCGCCGCGTTCACCGACGTCCCGCACTGTTACGTGGCCGACGGCCATCACCGGTCGGCTGCCGCGGCTCGCGTGGCCGAGGGCGAAGCGTCGGCCCACTTCCCGGCCGTGCTCTTCCCCGCCGACGAACTGCGCATCCTGGCGTACAACCGGGCGATCCGCGGCTTGGGCCCACAAGGCGACGAGGGCGAACTGCTCCGGCGTCTGGGCGGTATCGGCAGGCTGGTACCTGCTGCCGGACCGGTCCCGGAGCAGGTCGGCAGCTTCGCGATACGGCTGCGCTCCCGCTGGCACCAGCTCCCCCTCGGGCCGGCTGCGGAGCGCAGCGGCCCCCGCGCGCCGCTCCCAC
>JAPOQV010000492.1 GCA_026710565.1 Spirochaetaceae bacterium
GAGTCCGAGGTGTGGGTGGTGCGGCGGGTCCGGGGGGTCTCTGTGATCCCGCTGCCCGGCGGCGAGGATGCGGCGGAGAGGGCGCAGCCGCGCATGCGCGGCGGCCGGGAGCCGCGCAAGCAGCGGCGTCTGGCGCCCGGCGCTGGAGTAGCGGGCCGGCGCGTTGAGCATCGCCATCACGTCGGCGTGCCGGGTGACGATCCAGCTCCGCCACGGGTCGCACCAGTGGATGGGATGCTTGTCGCGCAGGCGGGCGTAGGTCGGGTAGGGGTCGGCGTAGAAGGCCTCGGAGGTCAGGTGGCGATCCAACGCAGGATCTGGCACGCTGGACACGGCGGGCACGGTAGCATCCGGGCCCGCCGGAGGAGTCCTCCATGCTCAGAACAGCGTTCATCGGCGCCGGCGGCAGGGCGCGATCGGCCCATTATCCCACCGTGACCGCGGTGGCGGACGTCCGGGTCGAGGCGGTGTGCGAGCTCGACGCGGCGCTCATGGCGCAGGTCGTCGAGCAGTACGCCATCCCGCGGACGTTCGACGACTACCGGCGGATGCTCGACGAGATCGATCTCGACCTGATCCACGTGATCATGGGCGAGGAGTTGATGGCGCGGATCGCGATCGACTGCATGAATGCCGGCAAGCACGTGTTCATCGAGAAGCCGGCCGGCGCGAACCCGGAAGAGTCGCGAGCGCTGCTTCAGGCGGCGGAGGAGAACGGCGTGACGTGCGCGGTCGGCTACCAGCGCCGCTTCGCCGCGGTCTCCGTGGAGGCGATGCGCCTGGTCCGGGAGCACGGCGGGCCGACCCTGGCGGTCGGCGAGTTCCACAAGAACCTGCTCGGTCGGGCCAAGCCGCCGCGCACGACCATGTGGCAGGACGTCTGCCACGCGGTCGACCTGGTCCGCCACATGGCCGGCAGCGAGGTGGCCGAGGTCACGGCCTTCCAGGACGCGCGCGGAACCGAGTGGACCAACGACTACACCTCGCTGATGCGCTTCGAGAACGGCGTCACCGGTGTCGTGCTTGCCCATCGATCCTCGGGAGGACGCGTGCTCAAGGGGGAGCTGCACGGCATCGGCGTGGGCTGCTCGTTCAGGATTCCCGACCGGCTCGAGGTGCTGGAGGACGACCGCGATGCGCGCACCGAGCACGGCGCCGACCTTGCGGGCGTGCCGGCGGATGATTCGCGCGTCTACGACGGCACCCTCGAGATGCACCGACACGTTGCCGCCTCGATCCGCGACGGCCGCACGCCGATCAACGACATCCGCGACGTCGTGCACACCTCGGACTTGGTAGCGCGCCTGGAAGGCGATTCGGCCTTCGAGTAGGGCGCCCGGCACGGTCGCGGCGGACGCATGAAGAAGAGCGTGAGCACGCAAGCGGACGCATCCGCCCAGAGGAGCATCCTCACCCTGCGAGGCGCGCACCAGTACTTCCCGAGCGGCCGCCGCCAGTTCGTGCGCGCCGTGGACGGCGTCGACCTGGACCTCCGCGACGGCCAGTCCCTGGGGCTGGTCGGCGAGTCGGGCAGCGGCAAGACCACCATCGGGCGCATGATCGCCCGACTGCTGGAGCCCACCGGCGGCGCCATCAGCTTCGCCGGGCAGGACGTCACCCACCTGCGCGGCCGGGCGCTGCGCCGCTACATGCCCAACGTGCAGGTCGTGTTCCAGGATCCGCACACCTCGCTCAATCCGCGGCTGTCGGTCGGCCGGATCATCGCCGAGCCGCTGCGCATCAACCGCGCGGGCAGCCGCCGCCGCATCGAGCGGCGCGTGCACGAGCTGCTCGACACCGTCGGCCTGTCGGCCAGGGATTCGGAGCGCATGCCGTCCGAATTCTCCGGCGGGCAGCGGCAGCGCATCGCCATCTGCCGCGCCATCGCGCTCAACCCCAGGATCGTGGTGTGCGACGAGGCGGTGTCCGCCCTCGACGTCTCCATCCAGGCCAAGATCCTCAACCTGCTCAACGACCTGCAGCGGCAGTTCGCGCTCACCTACCTGTTCATCTCGCACGACCTGAGCGTCGTGCGGCTGGTCTCCGACCGGATCGCGGTGATGTACCTGGGCAAGCTGGTGGAGACCGCTCCGGCCGACGCGCTGTTCGCGGAGCCGCTGCACCCCTACACGGAGGCGCTGCTGGCGTCGGTGCCCGACCCCTACGACCGCAAGGGGTTCGCCGTGCTGCCGGGCGAGATCCCCAGCAACATCACGCCGCCGCGCGGCTGTCGATTCCACACCCGCTGTCCGCGTAAGATGGAGGTGTGCGAGCGCCGTTCGCCGGCGCTGCACGAAGTAGCGGAAGGGAGGTCGGTCGCCTGCTTCCTCCATCACGAGGAGGTGGAGCGGCCGTCCGCCGACCCGCACGGCCCTCAGGGCCGAACGACAACACGGGGGAGGAACCCATGAAGACCAAGACACGGCTCGGCGCCATCGCGTCGGCCCTGGTGCTGATCGGCGCGTTTACGGCGTTCGCCGATGGCACGACCTTGAGGATCGGCCAGGTAGGCGACATTCGCAGCCTGGAGCCGTATCGCAACGCGACGCCCAACTACCTGTTCATCGAGAACCTCTACGACCAGCTCCTGTTCAATCCGCTCAACGGCGGGTTCGAAGCCGAGGCGGCCGAGTCGTGGGAGATCTCGTCCGACTTCACCACCGTCACCGTCAAGCTGCGGGAGGGGATGGTCAGCCACGACGGCACGCCGGCCGACGCCCACATGCTCAAGTGGGACATCGAAGAGCGGCGCAAGGGCTGGGGCCGTTCCGACATGCCCGTGTTCGGCGGCGTCGACGCGACCGTCAACCTCATCGACGACCTGACCGCGGAGATCACCCTCAGCAAGCCCTTCGCGAACATGGAGACCAAGCTGTCGCTGTTCATGCTCACCGACCCCGACATGTACCAGCGCGACGACGGCGCGGTGGCCGAGTTCAACCAGGAGGACAAGGTGATCGGCTCCGGTCCCTTCATGCTGGTGGAGTACGAGCCCGGCTCGCACATGCACTGGGAAAAGTTCGCCGACCATTGGGACGCGGACTCGGTGATGATCGAGCGGGTGGAGATCACCTTCTTCGGCGACGCGGCCTCCATGGTGGCCGCGCTGGAAGCGGGCGAGATCGACCTGGCGTACCGGCCGCCGTACGCGGACGCGGTGCGTTTCCTGGACGACTCCGACTACACGGTCTGGGTTCCGGAGACCGTGGGTCTGGCCTCCATCCTGATGGTCAACCCCAACGCGCCCGGGCTGGAGGACAAGCGAGTCCGCCAGGCGGTGAGCTGGGCCATCAACCGCGAGGCCGTCTCCAACGCCATCTTCGAGGGACTGGGCATGGCCACCGCCTCGCCGGCGGTTCCGTCGAGCTTCGCCTACACGCCGGAGCTGGACGCCATTCCGCCGCAGGGTGACCCGGACAAGGCGCGCGAGCTGCTGGCCGCGGCCGGCAACCCGGAGGTGAGCGTGAAGTTCACCTATCCGTCCAACGACACCTCCGCGGAGCTCATTGCGCAGGTGGTGCAGGCCAACCTCAAGGACGTGGGCATCACGCTGGAACTGGACCCGCAGGAGCGCAACATCTACATCCAGATGCGCACCAGCCAGACCTTCGAGATGATGGCCTCGGTCATGGCCGGCAGCAACGGCCACCCGGCCGACCTGACCGACAGCTTCGTGTTCCACCCGGCCAACCACGGCTTCTTCAACGATCCGGAAGAGACGGTCATCCCCGAGTACCAGAGCTACGTCGACAACTTCAACAAGGGCATGGCCGCGACCACCGAAGCGGAGTCGGTGGAGGCGTGGTCGAACGCGCTGCTGGCGATCAACGACGGCGCCTGGGTTCTGTTCCTGAGCTCGCAGCCGTATATCAGCGTGAGCTCGTCCAAGCTCAAGGGGCTCACCTGGACCCAGCACGACAAGCCGGTGTTCAAGTACGTCCACTTCGAGTAGTCCGCACAGAAGGCATGCGAGCCGGTGCCGCCATCGAGCGGCACCGGCTCCTGCCGTCCCCTGGCCGATGCCCCTGTAACCCTGCGACCCAATGAGATCGTACGTCGTCCGCCGCCTGCTCGGCGTGATTCCGGCGCTGTTCATCGGCTCGATCCTCATCTTCCTGATCATCCACCTCATCCCGGGCGACCCGGCGGTGCTGCTGGTGCCCATGTCGCCGCCGCCGACGCAGGAGCTGATCGCCGAGGTGCGCGCCGCCTACGGGTTCGACAAGCCGCTCTACGAGCAATACCTGATCTGGCTGGGCAAGCTGCTGCGCGGCGACCTGGGCGACTCGCTCAGCAAGCCCGCCTGGACGGTGGCCGAGCTGATCACCAAGAAGATCGGCGTCACCCTGCACGTGACCGCCGGAGCCTTCCTCGTGTCGGTGCTGATCTCGCTGCCGCTGGGCATCAGGATGGGCCTCAATCCCGACGGCTTCCTGGCGCGTCGGGTGCTGCCGGTCTACACCGGCATCGGCTTCGCCATTCCGCCGTTCTGGCTCGGCATCCTGCTGATCCTGTTCTTCAGCGTGTTCCTGGGCATCCTGCCGACCTCGGGGTTCCGCAGCATCACCGAGGACCCGATCCAGTCGATCCGCTTCCTGATCATGCCGTCGCTGGCCGGCGGCATCTCCGGCGCGGTGGTGTACACGAACTTCATCTCCGCCTCGGTGAGCGAGATCGCCAGGAAGGAGTTCATCCTGGCCGCCATCGCCAAGGGGCTGCCGCAGCGCCGGGTGGTGTACCGGCACATCCTCAAGAACGCGCTGATCCCGGTCGTGACCGTGGCCGCCCTGCAGTTGGGCACGACGGTGGGCGGGGCGGTGGTGACCGAGAGCGTGTTCGGCATTCCCGGCATCGGCCGGCTGCTGGTGGACGCCATCACCGCCCGCGACTACGCCGTGGTCCAGGCCGACTTCATGGTGCTGATCTGCGCGGTGATGCTGGCCAACCTGCTGGCCGACCTGCTGTACGGCTGGCTGGACCCGCGCATCAGGCTGGACTGATGGGCGGCGGAGGCAGCCCGGACCCGGGAACGGCGGTCGTGGCGGCCGGCCGGCGCGTGCTCGGCGTCCTGGGCCAGACGGCGAAGCGGATGAAGGTGGCCGAGTGGCTGGGCGTCCTGGTCCTGGTCGCCTACCTGCTCATGACGCTGATTCCGGGCGTTCTGGCCACCCACGATCCGATCGAGCAGGACATCCTCGACCGGCTGGCGTTCCCGTCCGCCGGGCACTGGTTCGGGCCCGACGAGCTGGGCCGCGACCTGTTCAGCCGCTGCATCCACGGGGCGCGGACCTCGATCCGCACCGCCGTGATCGCCGTTCTGTTCAGTGTGATCGTGGGCGCGACCGGCGGGCTGTTCTCCGGCTACGTCGGCGGCCGCCTGGACGAGCTCCTGGCCCGTACCAACGACATCCTCGTCTCCTTTCCCGGCATCATCATCGCCATGGCGCTGATCGCCGTGACCGGCCGCAATCCCATCGTCCTGGCGCTGGTGATCGGGCTGGTGAACACGCCGGCGATCTTCCGCGTCACCCGCGCGGTGGCGCTGCAGGTGCGCGTGCTGCCGTACGTGGACGCGGCGCGCTCGGCCGGCGCGTCCAACCTGTACATCATGTTCCGGACCGTGCTGCCCAACTGCACCACGGAGATGTTCATCCAGGCGCTGCTGATCGCCACCCGCGCCATCATCACCGAGTCCAGCCTGAGCTTCCTGGGGCTGGGGATTCCTCCCCCGAATCCCTCCTGGGGGGCGATGCTCAACACCGGCCGCAACTACATGAGGCGCATGGTCTGGTACGGGGTGATCCCCGGCGTGTTCCTGATGGGGCTGATCCTTGCCCTCCAGTTCGTGTCGCGCTACCTGCGCCGGGTGTCGCGTTCGTGAACGGCGAGAGTGCCGCGGGCGGCCGCGGCGCGCTGCTGGCGGTGGAGGACCTGCACACGCGGTTCGAGCTGGAGCGCGGCGTGGTGCAGGCGGTGTCGGGCTCCAGCTTCTCCGTCGACCGGGGCGAGACGGTGGGCATCGTCGGCGAGTCCGGCTCCGGCAAGTCGGTCACGGTGCGCTCGATCCTGCGGCTGATCCGCCCGCCGGGACGGATCGCGGCCGGGCGGGTGCTGCTGGACGGGGTGGACCTGCTGGCGCTCGACGAGCGGGCGATGACCGCCGTGCGCGGCCGGGAGATCAGCATGGTCTTCCAGGAGCCGTCGGCCGCGCTCAACCCGGTGTTGACGGTGGGCGAGCAGATCTCGGAGGTGCTGATCACGCACCTGGGGTTGGGCAAGAGCGAGGCGCGCGAGCGCGCCGTCGCCCATCTGCGCGACGTCGGCATTCCGGCCGCGGAGCGGCGCTCTCGGGACTACCCCCACCAGTTGAGCGGCGGCATGCAGCAGCGCTGCATGATCGCCATCGCGCTGGCCTGCGACCCCAAGCTGCTGATCGCCGACGAGCCCACCACCAGCCTGGACGTAACCATCCAGGCGCAGATCCTGACGCTGCTCTCCAACCTGGTGCGGGAGAAGGGGGCGGGGCTGATCTTCATCACGCACGACATCGGCGTGATCGCCCAGATCGCCGAACGGATCATGGTGATGTACGCCGGCAAGATCGCCGAGCTGGGCACCACCGCGCAGGTGATCGACGACCCGCGGCACCCCTATACCGTGGAGCTGCTCAAGTCGCTGCCGAGCCTCAGCACCGCTAAGGGGGTACGGCTGGAGGAGATCGCCGGCGACGTCCCGGACCTGGCCGACGTGCCGTCCGGCTGCCGGTTCCACCCGCGCTGTCCGCGCGCCTTCGAGCAGTGCGCGCGGGAGGTGCCACCTCTCGAAGAGATGGGCGGCGGGCGGCGCGTCGCCTGCTGGCTGTATGATGAGGGGAACACGTAAGTAAGGGGAGAAGACCGAGCATGCCTACCGCCCGCGGAACGTTCGACGTCAGCATGGAGGCCGAGCCTCCGTTTCTCGATCAGGACGGGATCAAGCTCAACCGCAACGTGGTCCGCAAGGAATTCTCGGGAGACGTGGCCGGCGCATCCGAGGCGCAGATGGTGGCGGCCTTCACGGCCACCCCGGGCTCGGCCGGTTATGTCGCCATCGAGCACTTCACGGGCTCGGTCGGCGGCAGCTCGGGCTCGTTCGTCCTTCAGCACAGCGGTCTGATGGACCGGGGCGATGCCGCGTTGACGGTGACGATCGTTCCGGACTCCGGAACGGGTGAGCTGGCCGGGATCTCGGGCACGCTCGAGATCGAGAACGAGGCGGGAGAGCACTCCTACGTGCTCGAGTACGAGTATCGAGGAACGCCTCAGGGCTGAATTCCGATCATCCGCCGCACTTCGGCGCCCGGACGGACGCCGAGCCCCGGACCCGGCGGCAGCGTGTAGGCGCCATCGGCACACTCCAGCGGGCCGTCCAGCAGCCCGCGATGGCGTAGCAGAATGGAGTGCTGGAACTCGTGGCTGGCCACCGCGTCGATGGCCGCGGCGGCGTGCAGGCTAGCGGCCAAGAAGATGCCCACGCCGATGGTGGCGTGCGGCATGACCGTGATCCCTGCGGCATGGGCCAGGGCGGCGATGCGCAGGAACTCGGTCGGTCCGGTGTGCCCCATCTCCGGCTGGACGATGGCCGGACAGCCGCGTTCGAAACGCAACTTCGCGTCGTAGGACGTGCGCCATTCCTCGCCCAGGGCGATCGGCGTCCGTACGGCGCGCGCGACCTCAGCCTGCGCCGCCACCTCCTCGGGGGCCACCGGCGCTTCCGCGAACCAGGGATCGTGCGGCTCCATCTCGCGGATCACCCGGATCGCCTCCGCCGGCTGATAGCGCCAGTGCAGGTCGACGCCGATCCGCACCTCCGTCCCCAGCTCCCGGCGCAGCGCGGCGATCTCCTCCACCGGTCCACTGTCAGCCACGGCGTCGGCGAACTTCACGGCGTCGAACCCGTGTGCACACCACCGGCTTGCGATGGCCACGCGCTCGACAAGGGTAGGTGCCGGGAGACCGGAGACGTAGGCCGGGATCGATGTCCGCCGCCGGCCGCCGAGCAGGTCCGCGAGCGGGCGCCCACTGAGCCGGCCGGCGAGATCCCAGAGCGCGATGTCGACGGCCGCCAGCGCGTCGAGGTAGAAGCCGCCGGGGTATCCACGGACGCGCATAAGGTCGTACAGGTCGTCATGGATGGCGGCCGCCTCGAACGGGTCGCGCCCGACCACGAAGTCGCCAAGCAGATCGTCGATGATTTCCGTGGTGGCTCGGGGCGCGGCCAGGCCGCAGGGTTTGCCCCACCCCTCGGCGCCGTCGGACGACGTGACGCGCACCAGCACCGAGCGGTCGAACGTGGGGTAGACCGTGCGATTGGCGCGGCGTACGAAGTAGCCCCTGGCGTTGACCGTTTCCTCCGGTCGGAGCGCGCCGAGATAGGGATCGTCGCGCGGCAGCGTGAGCACGAACGACTCGACGCGGGCGACCCGGGGGCTCACGCGGTCGTATCCGGTACCGCGGCGGGGAGCGGCTCGATCAGCAAGTCGCGCACCGCATCGAGCATCACCGCCAGCTCGGCGCGGTCGCGCGTGTCGAGAGCCGGTACAGGCGCCCGGACGAACTCCGAGTCGATCAGCCCGCGCCGGCGCAGGGTCGCCTTCGTCATGCTCATGCGGAACACCGCCTGCATGTTCAGCAGCGGCAGC
>JAPOQV010000493.1 GCA_026710565.1 Spirochaetaceae bacterium
CCACCAGGGTGGCGCGCCGCGGGCCGACGCTGCAGACGGGGCCCGGCAGAAGGCGGGTCCTGCGGCCTTGCAGGACGATCGGCCGCAGGTCCACGTGCCGCGGCTCGAGGCGCCCGTCGATCAGGCAAGGGGCGCGCGACAGGGCCAGCGTCGGCTGCGCGATGAAGTCGGCCGGGTCTGCGCGCACCTGGCGGGCGTACTCCTCGCGCTCGCTCGGCGTGGCGTGGGGACCGATCAGCATGCCGTAGCCGCCCGACTCGCCCACCCGCTTGAACACCAGGCGGTCGATGTTGTCGAGGGCGAATTCCAGGTCCTCGGGCCGGCGGCACAGGTAGGTCTCCACGCTGGCCAACCGCGGCTCCTCGCCCAGGAAGTAGCGGATCATGTCGGGCACGTACGCGTAGATGCTCTTGTCGTCCGCGACACCGGTGCCGGGCGCGTTCGCGAGCGTCACGTTGCCGCGCCGGCACGCGTCCATCAGCCCCGGCACGCCGAGCAGAGAATCACTCCGGAACTCCCGCGGATCGATGAAGTCGTCGTCCAGCCGCCGGTAGATCACGTCCACGCGCCGCAGGCCGCCGGTCGTGCGCATGGAAACGTACCCGTCGCGCACGACCAGGTCGCGGCCCTCCACCAGCTCCGCGCCGAGCTCGCCGGCCAGGAACATGTGCTCGTAGAAGGCGGAGTTGTAGACCCCGGGCGTCAGCAGCGCGATCACGGGATCGGAGCGGCCGGACAGCGCCAGCTCGCGCAGCGTGGCGAGCAGCACGCGCCCGTAGTCCTCGACCTCCCGCACCCGCGAGCTGCGGTACAGGCGGCGGAAGTTCGCCTTGACCGCCTTACGGTTGGCGATCATGTAGGACACCCCGGAGGGAACCCGCAGGTTGTCCTCCAGCACCCGGAACCCGTCGTTGGTGCGCACCAGGTCGGTGCCGCAGATGGCGACCCACGTGTCGTGCGGAGCGCGGAACCCGCGCATCTGGGCTCGGTATTGCGGGCAGCCGTACACCATGTCCGACGGGACGACGCCGTCGCTCACGACACGGGCGGCATCGTAGATGTCGGCCAGAAAGAGATTCAGCGCCTTCAGCCGCTGCGTGAGGCCGGCCTCCAGGTGCCGCCACTCATCGCCCGTGAGCATCCGCGGCACGCAGTCCACGGGGATGATCCGCTCCTCCGCGTCGGCGTCACCGTATACCGTGAAGGTGATCCCTTCGCTGGAGAATGAGCGCGTCACCCGTTCCTGGATGCTCTCGAGCTCCTCGACGGGGAGGCGTCGCAACTCCTCATGGAGCGCTCGGGAGTGCTCGCGCGGCGCGCCGCCGGGTAGAAACATCTCGTCATAACATGCCTGGTCGACATCGTACGATTCGAAGTCCAACGCCGAGCCCTACCCCATGCGCGCTACGACGACGACAGCAGCCGGTCGTCGGAGCGGATGTCCAGCGGCCAGGCGCGCCAGTAGTAGCGCAGGGGATCGTCGGCGGCCCAGCCGGCGTAGACCTCGTCCCACCCGATCCAGCGCATGTGCGGCAGCAGCGAGTGCTCGTGCACGGGCGTGCCGCGGCCCTGGTAGCGGAAGTCGCAGGAGAATCTGATCCGGTCGGTGGACCGGTTGTCGCGCGCCTGGTGGACGGTCAGGCTGTGAAACAGCAGGACGTCGCCGCACCGCAGCGGGTTCCAGCGCCACTCCGTGTCGCCGGACGCCTCGAAGTAGATCGAGCCCTCGGGCACCGGATGCAGGCCGCCGCGATGGGAACCGGGGGCGACCGCCAGGCCTCCAAGCTGCTCCGGGCAGTCGCCGAGCGGGATCCAGGCCGTCCAGACCTCCGGCGACGCCTTGATCGGACGGTGGTCCTGGTGGGGCGCTGTCGTGATGGACGGGCGGCGCGGGAACACCGTCCTGACGATGTTGCGCGGATGCGCCAGCACCGACTCGCCCAACACCGTCTCCAGCACGCCGATCAGCGCCGGATGAACCGCGAGCGCGTGCACGCCGCGCCGGCGCAACAGGTCGTTGTAGTACGCCTTGTACGCCGGCGTAGGGTCGCTTTCGTGCAGGAAGGCGCTGGGCTCGGCCACCGCGTCACCTACCGGCGTCCCGGGCCACAGCAGGCCGTGGCGCGCCGCGATTGCCGTGACCTCTTTCCGGACAGCCAACACCTCGTCCTGGGGGAGCAGTGCCGGAAGATACAGATAGCCGTCCTCCCGCGCCGCCTGCGCCTGCTGGTCCCCCGCCACGACGCGAAACGGCGTCGCGGCCGTCATCGCTGTCATGCTCATACGGCCCTCCCTTCGCTCAGGCGCTCCAGACCGACTCCCACGCCCCGCTCCGTGCCGAGCGGTAGAGCGCGAGGGCGGTCCGCATCTCTCCCAGCGCCTTCTCCGGCGGGGCCACCGGCGGCTTGCCGTCCAGCACCAGCGCCGCGAAGTCCTCGAGCTCCGGCCGGAACGAGTGGAAGTAGCCGTGGTCCCCCGGCAGAGCCTGCCCGTCCGGATGGTCCTCGTCGTACAGCTCGACCCCACCGCCCTCGAAGCCGCCGCGGATCAGCACTTCGCCCTTGGTGCCCATCACGCGAAACCACGGCATGTCCGACAGGTTCGCGGGCGACGTCAACGCCAGGAACGAGGCGATCACGCCCGACTCGAAGCGCAGCAGCGCCTGGGCGAGCGACTCGCCGTCCATCCCGCCGATCGGTCTGCCCATGGTGCCGACGACCGCGTCGATCTCTCCCAGCCAGACGCGCAGCGGCCTGATCCAGTGCGCGCCGCCGTCGATGACCACGCCGCCGCCGGTGCGCTGCAGGTCGAAGCGCCAGGGGCGGTTCCCCGGATACCAGAACGGATCGAACCGGCACTCGAACGCGGCCTGCGCGGCGATCACTTCGCCCACGGCGCCGTCGCGCAGCACATCTTCGACCGCGGCCACGTCCGGCCAGTACTGGGAGTTCTCGCCGACCATGAATGCCTGATCGGCGGCGGCGCCGGTCGCGAGCACCCGCTCAGCCGTGGTCAGATCCTGCGCGATCGGCTTCTCCAGGAGCACGTGCTTGCCCAAGGCGAGCGCCTGCTCGGTCAGGGCCTCGTGCAGGTCGTGCGGAGTCATGATGTCCACGGCGTCGAAGTCGACCGCCGCTGCCGCCTCCTCGATGGTCGCGAACGCGCCGACGCCGTACTCCTCGGCCAAGGCCTCGGCGGCCTCGCGCTTCGGGTCGATCGCGGCCGCGATCTCGATTCGGTCGATCGAGCGGATCGCCCTGGCGTGGTAGCCGGCGATCGCGCCGCAGCCGACCAGGGCCAGCCGCACGCTGTCAGCCATGCGCGGATCGTGTCATCCGAGGCTGTCCCGTGGCAACGGCGACCCCCCAACGCGATCGGACTGCGAAGCCCGCAGCGCGCAGGCAGGAGGCGGCCGTTCAAGCCGCGTCGGGGGGATCAGCGACAGAAGCGGTTGCCCGGCCAGCGGTCGACGTCCACGAGCACCTGTGTGGTCGCGTGCGTGCGGCCGGGCGCTCCGACGCCCTTGGGCGACACCGCGGGAATCAGGCGGTGCTCGGTCGACAGGGTCAGCCGCACGGTTCCAGGAGCGGAAATTGAAGCGCCACGGACAGCGGCATAGTATCAAGGGACAGGATGAGTGCGATGCCGCTGGAACGGGCCGACCTCGAACAGATCGGAAGCTACGTCAGGGACCACTTGAATGGCTGGCTCGCGGAGGTCGCGACACCGCTCGCCCTGGGCCCGCAGCTCATCGAGCGCATCACCCGCGTCGAAGAGCGCATCGCCGACGTGGATGAGGGGCTCCTGCGCCTGGACGGAAGGGTCGCCGGCCTGAACGATCGAACGCTCGTCGTGCAGGAGGAACTCAAGCATCAGCGCGAGCTCATCGCTACCCGCTTCGAGGCATCGGACAAACGCTTCGAAGAGATGCAGGCACACCTGGACAAGCGCTTCGACGCCGTCGACAGACGTTTCGAAGCCGTCGACAAGCGGTTCGAAGCCGTGGACAAACGATTCGAAGACCTGCACACCTCCATGGCCAGGCGATTCGAGTCTGTCGACAGACGTTTCGAGGACATGCACACCTCCATGAGCGTCCGCTTCGAGGCCGTCGACAAGCGGTTCGAAGAGATGCACACCTCCACGAGCGCGCGCCACGCAGCCGTCGACAAGCGCTTCGAAGACCTCATTGCGAACATGAACAAGCGTTTCGCCGAGACGCGCTGGATGATGGGTGGCGTGGTCGTCCTGCTCGCTACCATGATGTCCCTCTACCAGTTCCTGGGATAGGTGAACGGGACTAACGATGACGACCCCTCATGGAGATGCGCTGCCGGTGATCCCGCGGCCGGCCGAGTTGGTCCGGCAGGAGGGCGCGTGGCTGTTCGGCCACGAGTTGCGCGTGAGCGTCGCGGACGGGTCTCTCGCGGAGGTAGCCTGCCACCTTGCCGGTGAGCTGGACGCGGCCGGGAACTGCCGCACGTCCGTCGCGGGCGCGGGCGCGGGCGCCGGCGCCGACGTCCGCATCATCGGGGCCGCCGAGCTGCCGGCCGACGCCTACCGCCTCACGGTCGGCCCCGACGGCGTCGTCCTGTCCGCCGCCGCGCCCACGGGTGCGTTGCACGGGGTGCAGACGCTGCTGCAACTCGTCAGCGGCGCGCACCGCCGCCGTGTGCCTGCCGTGCGGATCGCCGACCAGCCGCGCTTCGCGTGGCGGGGCGTGATGCTCGACTGCGCCCGCCACTTCTTCCCCGCCGCGACGGTCAAGCGCTTCATCGATCTGGCGGCCCGCTTCAAGCTGAACCGCTTCCACTGGCACCTGACCGAAGACCAGGGCTGGCGCCTTCCCATCGAGCGCTACCCCGAGCTGCTGCGGACCGCCAGCCGGCGCCGCGAGTCGACCGGTGACGCCACGCCACACGCGGGCGCCTTCACGGCCGACGAGATACGCGACGTGGTCCGCTACGCGCAGGCCCGTCACGTCACGGTCGTGCCGGAGGTGGAACTGCCCGGCCACTGCGCCGCGGCCCTGGCCGCCTACCCTCACCTGTCGTGCACGGGCGGGCCGTTCGAGGTGGGAACCACCTGGGGGATCTACAAGGACGTCTACTGCGCCGGCAACGACGCCGTGTTCGCTTTCCTGGAAGGAGTGTTCGAGGAGGTGCTGGATCTGTTCCCGGGACCATACGTCCACATCGGTGGGGACGAGGTACCCAAGGATCGTTGGACCGCATGCGCCAGGTGCCGGCAGCGCATGGGGAACGAGGGTCTCGCCTCTCCGGAGAAACTGCAGGCGTGGTTCGTGCGCCGCGCCTGCAGTTACCTCCGTGATCGGGAGCGCACGGTGATCGGTTGGGACGAGGTGCTGGAAGGGGACGGTCCGGACGCCGACACGGTCATCATGGCCTGGCGCGGGGCCGACCACGGCCGCGAGGCGGCGCGGCGCGGCCACCGGGTGATCATGACGCCCAACCCCTCGACCTATCTCAACTACACCCCGTACGAGCCGCCGCGGCCGCCGGGGCATCAGACGCGGCGGCTCTCCCTGGAGACCGCATACGCCTTCGATCCGGTGCCGCCCGAGCTCGACGAGCAGGAGGCAGGCAGGATCATCGGCTCACAGGCGTGCCTCTGGACCGAGTACGTGGAGACACAGGCCGACATCGACGAGCTCACCTGGCCGCGCCTGTGCGCGCTGGCCGAGGCGGCGTGGAGCGCGAGCGAAGCGCGCGACTGGTCCGACTTCCGGGCGCGCCTGTCCGGTCAGGCGCCGCTGTTCGAGCAGCTCGGCGTCGCGCGCACCGCGAACTGGTAACGGCGAGGCGGCCGGCTACCCCTCCAGAGACAGCAGGAACGGGTTTTCCAGCGCCTCGACGATCCAGCGCAGGAAGCGCACGGCGTCGGCGCCGTCGATGGCGCGGTGGTCGTAGGAGAGCGACAGCGGCAGCAACAGCCGCGGCTCGAAGCCTCCGTCGCGATGCACCGGCGTGACGCGGGAGCGTGACATGCCCAGGATCGCCACCTCCGGGTGGTTGACGATCGGCGTGAACGACGTACCGCCCAGGCCGCCCAGGTTGGTGATCGTGAAGCAGCCGCCCTGCATCTCCTCCAGGGTCAATTTGCCCGCCCGGGCGCGGGCGGCCACCTCGCCAATCTCGACCGAGAGCTCGGTTACGTTCTTGCGGTCGGCGTCGCGGATCACCGGCACGAGCAGGCCGCGGTCGGTGTCGACCGCCACCCCCACGTGGGTGTAGCGCTTGAGGATCACCTCGCGGCTGGCCATGTCGACGCTGCACGCGAAGCGCGGGAACACCCGCAGGGCGCTCGCCACTACCCGCGCCGCGATCGCGGTCATCGTGAGCTTGCCGCCGGCCTCCTGCACGCGCGGGGCGAAGCGCTTGCGAAGCTGCTCCAGGTCGGTGACGTCGGCGTCGTCGTGCTGGGTGACGTGCGGGATGGTCGTCCACGAGGTCGACAGGTGCACGGCGGTGGTGCGGCGGATGCCGCTCATCGGCTCCCGGTTCACCCCGCCCCCGCCGCCGGAGTCCCGCACAGGCCGCGGGAACGGGGGGGCCCCCGC
>JAPOQV010000494.1 GCA_026710565.1 Spirochaetaceae bacterium
CTCGTAGCGAGCCGGTGCGCCGGGGATCTCCACCGTCCGCAGCCACCCTGACTCCACCAGGTCGCGGATCGCGCGGTACACCGTGGCGATGCCGAGACGAGGCAGGTGCTCGCGAGCCGCGTCGCAGAGCTCCGTGGGGCTCAGCGGCCGGTCATACGACTCGATGACCGCCTGGATCGCATCACGCTGTCGGGTCTGCCGTTCCATGGGCTTCCTCGGCCGGCGCGGCCCTCATCACGCGGGCCAGCGCCGAGATGATCAGAAAGACGACGACGCACACCACGGCGATCGCCGCTCCCGATGCTACGCTCAGGTGGCAGGAGAGGTACAGCCCGACCACGCCGGAGCCGACGCCGATCGCGGCCGCCACCAGCACGGCGTGATGGAAGCGGCGCACGACCTGCAGGGCGGCGGCCGCCGGCGCCACCATCAGGGTCACCACCAGCGCGATGCCGATGGTCTGCAGCGCCACGGCGATAGCCAAGCCCATCAGCACGTACTGGAGCGCGGTGAGACACCCGCTGTTGAGGCGCAGCGACGCCGCGAACACGCGGTCGAAGGTGACCAGCACCATCTCCTTGTAGAACAGCGCCACCACGATGACGATGATCGCCGCGACCGCGCCGATGCGGAGCAGGTCGGTGCCGCTCACGCTCAGGACGTTCCCGAACAGGAAGTGCACGAGGTCCACCGCGAAGCTGCGCACCGTGGAGATGATGGCGATGCCCAGCGCGAACATGCCGGAATAGACCACGCCCACCGCGGCGTCCTCGCCGATGCGGAAGCGGCGCACCAGCGCGGACATGCCCAGCGCGGTCACGATGGCCGTGCCGGTGGCCCACCAGAACAGGCGGTCGCGGGACAGCCCGCTCACCAGGTAGCCCACCGCCACCCCCGGCACCAGCGAATGGGCCAGCGCGGCGCCGATGTAGGACATGCCGCGCAGCACGGCGAAGGTTCCGACCAGCGAGCACACCGCCGCGACCATGGTCACCGCCAGCAGCGCGCGGACCACGAACGCGTAGCCCAGGGGGGCGAACAGCAGGTCGCTCACGGCAGCGCGTGCGTCCGGACCGGTTCGGCGGCTTCCGCGGGATGGCCGTGATCGCAGTGACTGTCCGGCAGTGCAAACCGCGAGCCGTCGCGGTCGATGCGGAGCACGTTGCTGCCGTACGCCAGGGCGAGCCGATCGGCCACCAGCACCTCGGAGGCCGGCCCGCAGCCGATCAGCCGGCGGTTCAGCAAGGCGACCCGGCCCATGCGCTCCGCCACACCCAGGTCGTGGGTCGCCAGCAGCACCGTGACCGTGTCGCCAAGGGCGTCCAGCGTCGCCTCGAGCTGGCGGCTGGCGTCGGCGTCCAGGCCGGCGAACGGCTCGTCCAGCATCAGCAACTCCGCCTGCTGGGCGAGCGCGCGGGCGATGAACATGCGCTGCCGCTGGCCGCCGGACAGCTCGCCGATCTGGCGGCGGCGCAGCGGCGTGATCGCGACGCGCTCCATGGCGGCCGCGACGATCGCCCGGTCGGGGCGGCGCAGACGGCGGAAATAGCCGACGCGGGCGATGCGGCCCATGGCCACGACGTCCTCCACCATGGCCGGAAACCGCCAGTTGAGGTCGGCGCTCTGCTCGATGTACGCGAGGCAGACGTGGCCGCCCGGATCGCTGCCGTAAACCCGGACCGTCCCGGTGGCCGGGCGGTGGACGCCCGCCACCACCTTGAACAGCGAGCTCTTGCCGGCGCCGTTCGGCCCCACCACCGCGATGCGCTGGCCGGCGGTCACCTGCATCGACACCGCTTCGAGAGCGCTGCGCCCGTCGTAGCCGGCGGACACCGCTTCGATGTCGAGCAGTGCCGTCCCGGGTTCGTGCGGAGATTCGCGGCCGTGAATGCGCATGTCGGCCCGCCAGCCTACCCCATTCCCCCGCAAGACGAAAACGATTCCCCGTTATCGGCTAGACCGTCAGCTCCCGGCGAGCGCGGCGACGATGCGCTCGACGTTGGTACGGATGAAGTCCTGGTACGTGGCCGCCGGACCGTCCGGCTCGCTCAGCGACCCGGTGTACACCGCAACCACCTCGATGCCGAGATCGTCGGCTACCACTTGGGCCGCCTGCGAGCTCACCGTCAGCCCCACGAAGATCGCAGGCACGCCGTGCTCGGCGATGGCTTCGCGCAGGCCCGCCAGGTGGCGCGCGGACGGCTCGGCCACCGTTGAGAACCCGGGAATGACGGTGTCGAGGACGGTGAACCCGTAGCGGTCTGCGAAGTATCCGAATACGTCGTGGTCGGTGACCAGGATCCTGCGGTCCCGTGGAATGTCAGCCACCGCGTCCCGTACCCACGCGTCCAGCGCATGCAACTCGCCGGCAAGCGCGTCCGCGCGCTCCGCATAGCCGGCGCCGTGGTCGGGATCGACCGCGGCGAGCGCTTCCGCGATCTCCTCGGTCCAGGCCGCGACCAGGGTCGGGTCCATCCACACGTGCGCGTCGAACTCGCCGTGGTCGTGGCCGTGCTCGTCTTCTTCGTCATCGTGCTCGTCCGCTTCGTCGTGCTCTGCCTCGTCCTCGTGTTCGTGCCCTTCCTCGCCGTCGTGCTCTTCCCCTTCGTCGTGCCCTTCCTCGCCGTCGTGCTCTTCCCCTTCGTCGTGCTCGTCCCCTTCGTCGTGCTCGTCCTCCATGCGCCGGAGGGTCAGATGCGCGGACAGGTCGACGACGAGCCGCGGCTCGGCACTCGCGATCAGATCACCCAGGAAGTCCGCTTCGAGCCCCGCGCCGTTGATGAACACCACGGCCGCATCGGCTGCCTGCCGGGCGTCCCGCGGGGTCGCCTGGAACGCGTGGGGGTCGGCCCCGAGCGGCAGCATCACGTACACGGACACGCGGTCGCCGCCGACCTGGGCGACGATGTCGCCGACGATGTTGGTGGTCGCCACGACCGGCAGGCGATCCGCCGCCGGCTCCTCCATCTGGGGCTCCGCATGGGCCAGCGCGCCCGCCAACGCCAGGACGGCAGCGACGAACGTCCATGTCTTCAACTGTCTCATGTTCCTCATGGTAACGACAAAGCTTTATCGTTTCAAGACAGCGTTCGGCGACTCCCGCCAATCGTCTCCACCACGTAATGCGAAGATCACGCGTTCCACGGGTTGATCACACCGATGCCGCAGTCCTCGAATCCCGCTGAATCCCGGGTAGCGACATCCGCGCCACGCGACCGGGCGATGGCCGCGATCTGGCAATCGGATTGGCTGATCGGTCGCCCCGCATGGCGACGCGCGGTTGCGATGGAGGCATATGCGGCTGCGGCGGCGCTGTCGAACGGCAGGACGCGGCCGGCAAAGTCCCTGCGGAACATGTCCTCGATCGCTGTGATCAGCGTGTCCCGACGCTTTCCGGCCGGCAGGATCGCGGCTCCGTATCGAATCTCCGCTTCACTGATCACGGATATGAACACACTGGCTGCGATTCGTCGGGCGAGCCATTCCTCGACGCGGGGGGCCGGGTTCGGCCGCATCAGCTCGGAGACGACGTTGGTGTCCAGGAGGACCACTGTCGGTGCCTCAATCGAACCGAGGCGGCTCTTGCATGGGCTCACGCACCGGCAACTCGAGCTCCACACCGCCGAAGGGTGCGAAGCGGGCGCGAATGGCGTGAGCCAGATCGACCGGGACCGCCGGAGCCTGGCTGAGCGCCATGCGGAGGATCTGACGAACTTCCTCCTCCATCGACCGACCGTGATCGGCGGCGCGAATCCGCAGCCGCCGTTTCAGTTCCTCGTCCAGGTTGCGAATCGTGATGCTGGCCATCAATCCCTCTCCAAGCCCCAGCATACAGCGCATGATGATTGCAATGCAATCGTTTTTCCACCACGCCCACCACGCACGCCTGACACGAAGGCGCCTGAGTTCTGCCGCCTATCCGCCTATAGGAGTCCTTGACCCGCTCGTCTCCCCACGGGTAGAAGACTCCTCAGCGAGGACCGAATCGTCAGAGCCGACGACGCTGCGGTACTACCGATCTTCGGACGCCGAGATCACGAGTTCCGACACGGAGGTGGGCACGCACGCGGTTGCGGAGCTTGCCGCTTCCAGGACCACGGGCCAGTCGGTGAGCCTGACCGTGCCGACGACGGCTGGCACGTACTACTACGGGGCGTGCGTCGACGCCGTTTCCGGTGAGTCGGACACCTCGGACAACTGCTCGGGTGCGGCAAGGGTCGACGTCCAGGATCCGCCATTGCTACAGCCCCATCAGTACCTGGACCTGGAGGTGGAGACGCCGTCGGTGGACGACGCGAGCCCGGAGACGGGTACGACGTTCACGTTGTCGGCGACGGTGACGAACGCCGGCAACGCGGAGTCGGCGACGACGACGCTGCGCTACTACCGGGCGACTGACGCCGCCATGACCGCATACGTCCTCCAGGTGGGGACCGACGCGGTGGGAGCGCTCGCGGCGGCGGGCACGAGCGACGAGTCGATCCCGCTCACCGCCTCCTTCACGTCGGGGGCTTACTACTACCGGGCATGTGCGGACGCGGTTACGGGCGAGTCGGACACGACGAACAACTGATCCTCATCGGTGAGGGTGGACGTGGCCGATCAACTACCGCATCCGCGGAACGGTTGGTCGCAGCGCCGCGCCGGTAGCTCGCGGCGCCGCACGGTCCTGCCCGTAGCGGCCGGCAAGAGGCCAACCTACCATGGGTCACATGGAAGCTGGACCGATCGCCCTCGACGATCTGAAGCCCGGCGACGAGGTGCAGCAGAGCGCGCTGTGGGGTCGCTTCAAGCAGCGATTCGGCTGGTGCCCGGAGCCGGTGTACTGGGTGGCCGGCGGAAGCGGCGGCACCCTCCTGAGCCTGAGGCATGTGACGCCGCTCGGCCCCCTGGTGTACGTTCCCGGCGCCCCCGCTACGCCGCCGGCCCGCGGTGACGCCGGACGTGTACTGGCCGATCTGGCTCCGGCAATCACGCTTCAGAATTGGACCCTCGCCAACGATCGCGCCCCCGTGCGTCCCACGGTCGTGCGCTACGACCTGCCGTGGTCCGCGGGTGAGCGGCCGGCGACGGCTGTCCCCAACCTGACGCAGGCGCCGGTCGACGCACAACCGACGAGCACCGTGCTGGTTCCTCTGATCGGGCAGGAGGATCGACTCCTGGCGAGGATGAAGCCCAAGACCCGCCATAACATTCGCTTGGCACACCGCTGCGGGGTGGGCGTGACGGTCACCCGGGCGGCGGCCGCGCGCGGCGCCGTGCTGTCCGACTGGTACCGTCTCTACCGCACGATCGCGGGTTGGCACCGCTCTGCCGCACACAGCGAGCGGTACTTCGCCACCCTTTTCGAGCTGGCCGCCACTGTGACGGCGCCCGAGTTGTTCCTGCTCTCGGCCTTCTCACGGTACGAGCTGCTTGGCGGGATCATCGTCAGCGTCTGCGGCCGTACGGCGCGCTATCTGTACGGCGCCGTCGCATCGCGTGGCCGTGAACTGATGGCGAACTACGCCCTGCAGTGGGAAGCGATGCGCATGGCACGCGCGCGCCGCTGCCTCACCTATGACCTGCACGGCATTCCGACGGCCCCGGATCCGCGCCATCGGTGGGCCGGGCTGTATCGGTTCAAGACGGGCTTCGGCGGCGAAGTGGTACACCGCTGGGGGTGCTGGGATCGCCCGATGAACCCGTTCACCTACCCCCTGCTGCGCCGCGCCGAACTGCTTCGCCGGCGACTCTCGGCGCCCTCGTGGGTCGCTGAGACCCGGGGCCGGGCTATCCCGTGTTGCGCAGCCCGGCGGCCAGGCCGTTGACGGTGAGCAGGATCGCCCGCTCGACCTGCCGGTCCACCGCGTCAGCGCTCCGGTGCCGGGCGAGCAGCACCACCTGCAGCAGGTTCAGCGGTTCCAGGTAGGCGGAGCGCACCTCGAGGGTGCGCTTGAGCACCGGGTAGTCGGCCAGCAGCGTCGGCTTGCCGGTGGTGGCCAGCACGTGCTGCAGCGCGCGCTCGTGCTCGGCGGCGACCAGATCGAAGATCCGCCGGTGCTCGGCGGGGACCAGCGCCTCCACGTAGCGCTGCGCGGTCACCAGGTCGGTCTTCGCCAGGGTCATCTCCACGTTCGAGATGAACATTCGAAAGAAGCGCCAGCGTTCGTACATCTCGCTCAGCGCGTCCGCCCCGGCCTCACGCGCGGCTGCCAGGCCGGTGCCGACGCCGTACCATCCCGGGACCACCTGGCGGGTCTGCGTCCAGCCGAATACCCACGGAATGGCCCGCATGCCGCCGATGCCGGCGCCCGTGCCCGGACGCCGGGCCGGCCGCGACCCGATGTTGAGCGACGCCAGCTCCTCCACGGGCGTTGCGGTCAGGAAGTAGTGAACGAGGGACGGATGGTCGACCAGGTCGCGATAGGCTCGGTACGCGGCGCGCGAGGTGATGTCCATGACCGCGTCCCACCGGTTCAGATCGTCCGCCGAGAGGGTCGAGCTCCGATGCAGCACCGCCGCCTCGACGGAAGCCGCCAGCGTCAGCTCCAGGTTGTCGCGCGCCAGCCGCGGCAGCCCGTACTTGTCGCTGACGACCTCGCCCTGCTCGGTGATCTTGATCGTGCCGTCCACCGCTCCCCAGGGCTGGGCCAGGATCGCCTCCGCGGTCGGACCGCCGCCGCGCCCGACCGTCCCGCCGCGCCCGTGGAAGAACCGAAGCGGCACGCCGTACTCGCGGGCCACGTCGCGCAGCCTCCGCACGCATCGGTGCAGCTCCCACTGAGCGGTGGTGATCCCCGCCAGCTTGTTCGAGTCGGAATAGCCCAGCATGACCTCCTGCCGGCCGCCCCTCAGCCGCAGCAGCTCGCGGTAGCTCGGCTCCTCCAGCAGGACGCGAAGCGTGTCCTCTGCCCTCCGGATCGCCTCCGGCGTCTCGAACAGCGGCACGAAGCCGATCGCGGCGCGGCCGGCGGCGATGTCGACCAACCCGGCCTCTCGCGCCAGCACCACCGCTGCCAGCAGATCGTCGGGACCCACCGTCTCCGAGACGATGTAGCTCTCGATCGCGCGCGCACCGAACCGGTCCTGAGCCGCGCGGACCACTCGCATCGTCGCCAGCGGGCGGCCAGGGTCTCCGCGCAGATCGGTCGCGGCGGTCGCGATCGGCCGCCGGTTGCGCAGCTCCGTGGACAGCAGCTCGAAGCGCTCGGCCGGCGACATGCGCGTATAGTCCGGCGCGTCGGGAAGGCGGCGGTACAGCGCGGCGAGCGTGGCGTGGTGCTTCTCCGCATGCTCACGCACGTCCAGGGTCGCCAGATGGAAGCCGAAGGCCGCCGCGCGTCGCAGCAGTCGGCGCAGCGCACCGTCGGCGATCGCCTCGCCCCGGTGGGCGCGCAGCGACCGCTGCAGCATCTCCAGCTCCGCGACCAGCTCCGCGGAGCTGCGGTAGTCGCGGCGCGGCACGTGCCGGGTGTCCTCGGCGATCCGCGCTCGCGTGTTCACCAGCCGCTCCCGGATGTAGTTGAGCTTCAGCCGGTAGCTCTCGCCCGTGCCGCCGCGCTGGAAGCGGCCGTCGGTCGCCGGCAGCGCCTGGCGGTCGCGGCGCAGGCTGAGGGACAGCTCCGCCGACACGCCATGGATGTGCTCCGAGCTGCTCAGCTCGGCCGAAAGACCCTCCACGGCGCCGATCAACTCGCGCAGCGCGTGGTCGTGCTGCAACTCCAGCACGTCCAGGGTCACGTCCGCGGTGACCAGCGGGTTGCCCTCGCGATCCCCGCCGACCCAGCTTCCGAAGTTCAGCGGGCGCGCGTGCGCCGGCAACTCGATGCCGGCCCGCTGCAACTGTTGGTCCAGCTCGTCGAACAGGTCGCCGGTGACCTCGCGCAGCATCGCGTCCAGGTAGTAGCCCGCCGCCCTCGCCCCGTCCGTCGGGCGCTGGCGGTGGACGCGCAACTCGTCGGTCTGCCAGATCAGGTCGATCATCTCGGCCAGCCGCCGCTCGAGGCGGGCCAGGTCCACATCGGTCTGCCTGGGGTCGGCCCGGTCGTAGAGCAGCTCGCCGATGCGCTGCAGCTTGGTCAGCACGGAGCGGCGCGCCGCCTCCGTGGGGTGCGCGGTGAAGACCGGCCGCACGTCGAGACGGGGCGCCACCTCGCGCAGGGCCGCGCAGCGCTCGTCGTCTCCCTGGATGTGGTCGAACAGGGCGCGCAGCCGGCCGCGGCCCACCCCGCTGCGCGGTCCGTGCTCGCCGACGCGGTGGGTCTGCTCGGCGACGTTCGCCAGGTGGAAGAAGGTGGAGAAGGCGCGTACCAGGTTGGTGGTGTCGGCGATGTCCAGGCCCTCCACGAGGGCGGTCAGCTCGGCGCGCGCGCCGCTTCCCGCCGCCGGGTCGCGCGACTGCTTGCTCAGCGTGCGCACCCGCTCGACCAGCTCCAGGAGCTGCGGCCCGTGCTGGCGGACCAGGGTCTGCCCCAGAAGGTTGCCCAGCAGCCTGATGTCGGAACGCAACGCCGCGTCGGTACCGGAAAAACTCATGGTCGACCGCATTCTACCGATACGCGCCCCGCCGATGTCTCAGCGTGACCACGGCCACGCAGATGCGGTCCTCAGCGACGAAGCAGGGAATTGGCGCGCTCGGTCACCGCGTGCAGCAGGACGTTGCAGCCTGCGGCACAGTCCTCCCTGGTGGCGTCCTCCAGCTCGTTGTGGCTGATGCCGCCGGCGCAGGGGATGAAGATCATGGCCGTCGGCGCCCGCTCCGCGATGTGGCAGGCGTCGTGCCCGGCACCGGA
>JAPOQV010000495.1 GCA_026710565.1 Spirochaetaceae bacterium
GATCCCAGGTGGCGTACCACGGGTACTCCCACTTGTCGGGCATCGAGATGACGTCGAAGTTGGTCAGGTGGCCCCAGTCCCGGTTCCGGCCCCGCCTGCGGCCGGCCGGCGGCGGGTCGGCGCCGGGATCCCCTGTGAGCCACTGCTCGATGTCGTAGTAGTAGATTTGCTTCGACCAGAGCATGCCGGCGAGCGCCTGCCGCTGCACGTTCCGCTCATCGGGGCTGAGGCCCGTGCAGTGCACGGCGGCGTAGAACTCGTCCGCTTCGCCGCGGCGCTGTGCGAAGGTCTCGCCGAAGCGCTCGAACGGGTCGTCCTGCATCACGCGGGAAAGGCGCAGGCAGCAGGTCGACGATCCGCCGGGCGGGATGTTCTGCCGATAGAGCGCCGCCGCCTTGGTTCCCAGGCCGTAGGGATTCACGGCGTCCGAATCCCCATCGACGACGTATCGATGGAAGGCATCCTTCACGTACGGACTCGGGTTGGGGGTCCCGAACACGCGCACGGCGTTGGTCTCGTTCTCGGTGAATAGCAGCTCCGGCGCCGCGGCGGCATGCAGCACGTACCGCCCGGCGGCCGGGTGATCGACCTGCACCGCGGCGATGCCGTCTGTCCCCTCCGGCGCGTCGAGCAGGCGGAGCACCGGCTTGGTAGCGACGTCGTTCATCGGGCCAGCCTCGTACCCCCAGCTCCAGGTGTTGCGGAACCACAGGGTGGGCAGCGTCCAGCACGCCGCTTCCTCGGGGCCGCGGTTCACTACCGTGATACGGATCAGGATGTCCTCCTGATCCGCCTTGGCGTACTCGACGAACACGTCGAAGTAGCGGCTCTCGTCGAAGACGCCGGTGTCGAGCAGCTCGTACTCGGGATCGTGGTAGCCGCGCCGCTGCGACTCCGTCACCAGCTCCCGGTAGGGGAACGGGGCTTGCGGGTACTTGTAGAGCATCTTCAGGTAGCTGTGCGTGGGCGTGCTGTCCAGGTAGAAGTAGCACTCCTTGACGTCCTCGCCGTGGTTGCCCTCGACGCCGGTCAAGCCGAACAGCCGCTCCTTGAGGATCGGGTCGCGTCCGTTCCACAGCGCGACGGCGAAGCACAGGTACTGGGAGCGATCGCAGATGCCGGCCAGGCCGTCCTCGTTCCAGCGGTACGCGCGGCTGGGCGCGTGATCGTGCGGAAAGTAGTCCCACGCCGCACCCTGAGCGCTGTAGTCTTCGCGTACCGTGCCCCACGCCCGTTCGCTCAGGTACGGCCCCCATTGCTTCCAGTTGGCCGTGCGCGCCTGATGGGCCGCGAGGCGCGCGTGTTCCGCCGTTCCATTCACCATCGTGGCGGCCCCTCCGGCACTAGTCCCACATCCGGAACCCGCCCACGAACGCATTGTCGTTCGGGCAGATGACGGTATCCGCGGGCAGCTCTTTGAGAAGCGCGGCATTGCCGCCGCCCAGGACGACGTAATCGCAGAGCAGCGCGGCGCGCAGACGGGCGACCACGGCAGCCACTTCGCGGCGCCATCGCTTCTTTCCCAGCCGCTCGAGACCACGCACGCCGACGTAGTCTTCGAAGGTACGCTTCTTCTTGTACGGAAGATGGGCCAGCTCCAGCGGCTGCACGGTGCCGTCCAGGACCATCGCCGAGCCCAGGCCGGTACCCAGCCCCAGAAACAACATCCGTCCGCCGCGATAGCTGCCGAGCGCCTGCATCGCCGCGTCGTTGATCACCTTCACGGGCCGGCCGAACTCGGCCTCGAAATCGAATCCGACCCAGCCGCTTCCCAGGTTCTTCGGATCGAGCAGGATCTTGCCGTCCAGCACCGGCCCCGGATAGCCGATGGAGACCGCCTCATAGTGCCGGTCGTGGGCGAGCGTCTTCACCGCCGCTACCATGTCCGCCGCCGTCATGTCCGGCCCCGACGGGACGGCGCGCCGCCGATCGTCGCCCGTGACCTTCACTTTCACCTTGCTGCCGCCGACGTCGACGACGAGTACGTCCATTGCCGTCCCTGTTGGTCGTCGTTCCGATTCGGTCACCGCCATCCGGTCACCCGGCCGGTGGATTGAAGCGATGGTAATAACGGCGCATCCTGTCGAGCAGGTTGAAGGCATTGTCAAGCCGGGAGCAAGTGGCCGACCGGGCGCGCCTTTGCGCCGGGGACCGGGCGGTGCTGTTCGCCTTCGACGATCACGCCATGCCGTGGCGCTACCGCGTGCGGTTGCAGATGCACCGGCCGGAGAAGCACGCCGGCAACCCGGTCCTGGCGCGGGGGCCGGCCGGCGCGGTCGACTCCCGGCGGATGCAGTGCTGCCCGGTCGTCCACGACGGCGAGCGGTTCCGCATGTGGTACATCGGCCGCGACGACGGCGGCGGTGGACGCGGCCGCGCGGAAGGAGGCTACGCGGATGTGGAGCCTCAGGTTGTGCACTCCTACGACACGGGGCGGATCTGCTACGCGGAGAGCGACGACGGGCTGACGTGGACCAGGCCCGAGCTGGGGCTGGTGGAGTACGGCGGCTCCCGCCGCAACAACATCGTCGACCTGCCGCCGGGCTCCGGCAACATGGACATCCTGTACCAGCCGGACGCTCCGGCGGAGCGTCGCTACCTGATGGTCAACGAATACATGGCGTGGCGCCACCGGGCGGGCTCGGCCCTGGAACGGCCGTCCATCACCATGTTCGCGGCCAGCCCGGACGGCTTCCGCTGGACGATGCTGCGCGACGAGCCGGGCGCGATCGGCCAGCACTTCGAGTGCTCCTGCCTGTACCGCTACCGCGGCAACTACCACGTGGCCGGCCACATCGGGCCGCCCATGGCGTACGCCCCGCTGCAGCGCCACCCGGCGATCTGGATGGTCGGCGCCAAGATGATGGCGGTATGGCGGTCGCCGACGATCGACTCGTGGCCGCTGGAGATGTGCGTGGGCTTCTTCAAGCCCATGCAGTCATCCTCGCCCTTCCGGACCGGCTGGGATCGGGAGGAGAACCACCTGGGCGCCTACGTCACGCCATACCCGAACGTCTGCCTGGCCGTGACCGGCCAGTGGCACCACCCGATCACCGACGCGCCGCCGGAGCATCCCGACTACCTGGCCGCGAAGGTCTCGGCCGACTTGGGGTTCGCCTACAGCGAGGACGGGGTGCACTTCAAGGAGCCGGCGCCCGGATTCACCTTCGTCCCACGCGATCAGGAGATGGGCTGGGACCGCGACTTCCGGGACAACACCTCAAACGACCACCTTCTGATGATCCAGGGCCCGATGGTCAACGCCGGCGAGGAGACCTTCATCTACTACACCGCCTTCACGCCAACCGGGGACCGGATGGAGGGGCGCAGCAACCTGGGGATGGCGCGCATGCCGCGCGAGCGCTTCGGCAGCCTGGTCACCGTACCGGACGCGCCGTTCGGCCAGGTGGTGACCGCCGTGCTGCGCGGGAGGCCTGAGACGTCGCTTGCTGCCAACGTGGAGATCGAGCCCGGCGGCCGATTGCAGGCTGCTCTGACCGATGCGGACGGGTTGCGCGAGCTGCCGGGATTCGGGATCGACGACAGCGTCGCGATGCGCGCCTCCGGGCTCGCCCAGCCGATCGTCTGGACGGGCCGGCAGCGATTGCCGGACCACGAGTTCCGCCTTCGCGTACGCCTCACCGGAGCGCAGCTGTTTGCCGTCAACGTCGACGGTGCTGAAGGCATGTGACACCGCTCACCCCCGCCGACGTCGATCCGGCGCATGTCGACGCTGTGCGGCGCCGGCGGCGGATCATCGCCCATTGCGACGCCAACCTTCCCGGTGAGCTTCTGGGCATCGACCTGACCGAATGGCTCGACTACCGGTTCGAGCACCTGGACGCCGCGGGTTCCTGCGTCGATACCGTCGTCTGGGACATGGGCCAGATCGAGGCGGAGGAGCCGGTTCGGATCATGCGTTCCGGTGTGTGGACCAGCAGGGGATCGATGTGTTGGACGCCCTGGTCGCGGAGAGCAGGCGGCCCGGCGCGGCAGTCCGCGCCTGCTGGCCGTGAAGGTGCCCAAGTGCGTGGCCGGCTGCCGGTTCGACGGATTCGACGTGGCGGCCTGGGTCGATCAGGGGCTGGTCGACCTGATCGTGCCCGGTTGCCGCAGTCTGGACGTCGACGTGCAGGGGTTCGTGGAGCTGGCAGGCGGCCGGGACGTGCCCGTGTATCCCTGCCTGGACGATCACCACGGCACCGACGCCTATCTCAACCCCGGCCCGGAGCTGTTCCGCGGGGTGTTCGTCAACTGGCTGAGCCAAGGGGCGGCAGGCGCGCAGACCTTCAACTGGACGCACGCCTCGGCGGCCACCCACGCTCGGCTCGGGGTGCGGAGCCTGCCGTCCGTGCGGAGGCAGATGTTCGCGGACTTCTTACTGAGACGGCTGCCTATCGAGAATTTTTTCGCCACGACTCCTGTAGACGAGTTGATCCAGACGCTAGAAGCGTCTGCACATCCTGCCGGTAACCGGCCATCAGTGGCCTACTGGCGGCCTTGGTTACCTATCCGGCACGGCTTGACGAAGAGTATTCACCAGCCACTAAAGATCCCCCAAATTCAAGGTGTTACAATGCACAATAAATAACAGTTTCTGTACCTATGTACTATTGGCGATGGCTACTTCGAGATCACAGCACTTATCAGATAGATAGCCGAGCGTTCGACTTCCGATCAAATTGCCGGACACTTCTAGCAAGCGTAGCTGAGGGATACAGGCGAGAACAAGAATAGCCTCCTCCTGAAGTGGGCATCCTACCAATCGCAGGCGAGTGAGTTGATTGAGCCTGCATAAGGCCTGGAAGTTGATTCCTCTGATGTTTGTATGCGATAGATCAAGAAGTGTCAGGAGGGAGCACTGAGCTATGTACTTTAGGCACAGGTCTGTGCAGCGCGTACCCTGAATGTCAAGCGCTCGTAGTCGGTGAAAGCCGGACAGGATTTCTGCTCCCACGTCAGTAATGGCGCAACCTCTGAGCCACAAACACTGGACGTGTTCCTTGAATTTATCTAGGTGTTGAATACCCGTATCGGTCACTCTAGTATCGCTCAGGTTGATCATTCCATCTCCGATTGCAAAGTCGTCTTGTGCAAGGAGCGTGTCAATTCGGCGCTGTTGAATCGACTTTTTACGACGAGATATACGTCTTGTTTGACGTTCTCTGCGGGTTGGATGTCCTTTTTGGTCCCAATGATCGGAGAAACGAGTCAGCGTGTGTTCCACAAGCGAGGAGGCGTGTATCAGCGGAGGACTTTGCTGTTGGACACCGATTTTCTCTACCGAGACTCCTTCCGTTTGGTATTCCTCCAAGGCTATAGACCCATCCTGTAATACGATTACACGACTCCACGTGTTAGCGATCAGAATCGCAAAACCTCCTTCAACTGCCTGCTTCCTCATGACGCGGGTATTGATGGGACCGCCACCTCCGTCCATTGGAATCGCAACGATCTCAGCCCCTTGCGCAGCATATGGGGAAAAGTGCTCGGCTATTGTCCGGTCGGCGCAGATCAACATGCCTATCCGGCCGAAAGGAGTGTTCTCGCACGGCATATTACGACCAGCATCGATCCACTGCTCGGTCTGAGGGAAAACCTTGCTGTATCTATAGATGACATTTCCCAAAGGAGATAGCATCACACAGCTGTTACGTAGCCTCGGTTGGCGACCGCGAATATCTACTCGTTCAAGAAAACCGAATACGAGGTGGATGTTTAGTTGTCGGCACATGGACGCTGCTCTCACCAGGTATGGGCCGTCAGGAATGCGTTGGGCAATGGTAGTCATTCGGCGTCGTGAAGTAGGATATGAGCAGCAATATCCATCAAGTACTGACTCGGGAGCCACTACGAGTTCTGCCCCAAGGTTCGCTGCTTCGCGGACATAATATTCTAGGCGACGGTAATTTTCTTCGATAGCGTATGGAAACCCACGCATGCTTACGAGGCCGACGCTAAAGCTCTGGTGGGGATCGCTTGTAGAGGCGTTGGCGTTGCTCTTGCTGGACGGAATACGCTGTGAGAAATCAGGATAATTCATCGAATACCCCTACGTCCATTGGCGGTGAGGAATCCTTGGACACTACCCGTGATCGCCAGTGATTTCCAGCAGCAGTCCGTTGATCTGTGCCGTGCGGGAGGCCGATTTGTCGCAGGTCTTGTTACGCAGGTGATCTAAGAAGTCGTGGAGCATCCTCGCGTTAAACAAGCGCTAATTATACCAGAACGCTGGCTGGGATTCGCGGTCGGCGTTGACCGTGGGCGAGGCCAGCGGGGATGATCCGGTCCGTGGCTGAAGGGCCTTGGCCACGTTGTATGCCGCGACCCACGTCCAGGCGAGCGGCGGCTGCGCTCCGGCCGTCGCCGGCGATCTGGGCCGCGGCGGGTCGGACAGGTTCACGCTGACCGCGCTTCCGCCCATGCCCTGAGCGGGACATCGTCCCAACTGGACCCGGCGGGGAGCCAGTAGGCGCATGCGGGCTCGAAGTGGGGGTCGTCGCCCAGCGGGTCGCTGCCGGTTGCCAGTTCGCCGAGCAACTGGCGGCGGATGGGCGAGCTGCGGGCGACCAGCTCCGGGTCCTGGCGCACATAGTCGGTGGGCCGCAGCCAGCGGTAGTGGTAGCCGATGTGCATGATCTTGCGCGTCTTGTCGGACAGATTGGGCCCGACGCAGTGCCAGGTGGCGGTCCGCCACAGCACGGCAGCGCCTGGCGGGAGCCTGACCTCGACCGCCTCGGCGGGATCGACCTCGTTGTTCATGTCGCGCAGCTCCTGCGGGGTACGCCGGTGGCTGCCCGGCACGAACCACAGGTTGCCGGAGTTGGACGCGGTGAGGTCGGAGAGCACGTAGAACACCTTGACCTCCATGAACGGCAGCCGCCCGTCGAGCGACGGCGCCTCGAACAGGTAGTCACTGGCCAGGTCGGGGTGCCAGACCACGTTGCGGTAGCCGGCCTCATGGTCCGCCCCGGCGCCGCTGCCGAGAGCGCCCGCCGGCAGATCGCCGGGGTACGGCGGGCGGGAGTCCAGGTGCGTGGTGCGGATCTGGATGTTCCAGCCGATGGCGTCGACCACCAGCGGCAGCATCCGCGGATGGTCGATCAGGTCCAGGAACGCGTCGTGGTGGGCGAGCGCGTTGCGGATGGCGAACGGCTCATCGGGGCCGATGCCCTTTGCCTGCCGGATCTTCGCACCCACCCCCTCCACCGCCGCGAGCAGGCGGTCCAGCTCGTCCGCAGTCAGGAAATCCTCGAGCACGATGAACCCGTTCGAGTCGAAGTCGTTCTTCTGTTGTTTGGTCATCGCTATCGACACAGCGTCCCTCGCTTGACGGTGAGCTCCGGGGCCGTGAGTCTACGTCGAATCGGCTCATCCCGGCGTGGCGTACGAACGATCCCAGCCTGCCAGCTTCCTGACCGGCACCAGCGTCGCGCCCAGCCCAGGCTCGCCCGCCTGCGCCCCAGCGAGCACCTCGTCACGGTGGCCGAGCCGGCGCAGCGCCGACCAGGCGCTGGTGCCGTCGGCGCGCTGCTCCGGGGTGCAGTCCCAGAAGGCGAACCGCTCGGCGCCGATCCCGTACAGCCCGGCCGCGCGCCGGCGGTAGGTTTCCGCGCTCATGTGGCGGGGCATCAGGTTGAAGGCGACCTCACAGGGAGTCCCCTTCGTGATCGAGAGGAACCAGGCGCCGTCGCGCGGGTCGACCCAGGAGTCCTGCGTGCTGTCCAGCGCCGGCACCGAGGTGTACGGGATGATCGTGTCGACCAGGCCCTGCTCGATCCAGGCCGGCAGGTCCATGCCCATCTGCAGGTTCTCCTCCTCGCTCGCCATCACGATCGCGGAGACGGAGATGCGCCGGCGGCCCTGCTCGTGCGCGAGCGAGTCCATCGCCGCGCGCACCTCCTGCATGAAGCCGGTGAGGACACCGGCTCGGTAGGCGAGCCAGCGGCGGTCGGCGGGGTCCAGGTCGAACGGGTCGAGCCCCAGCTCGGCCTTGAAGCCGGCCACCACGGGCGGCTCGTACTCGACCAGCGGAGGCCGGCGGTTGTAGGCCAGGCTGACGCCGTCGACGTCGTAGGTGGAGGCGACCTCGCGCAGCAGATCGACCGCGAAGCGGCGGGTCTCGGCGTAGGCATGGGAGAGCCGCGGCGTCGCCTCACCGCTTCGCGCGGTGCCGCGCAGCTCGGGGTGCCGGTCGTAGAACGAGTCGCCGTGGTCGAAGTGGTCGTGATCGGAGGGGAACTTGAAGCCGGCGACCCGATAGCCGGCATGAAACTCCATGCCGATTTCGCGTGCGTAATCGCGTGCGATCCGAAACGGGTCGAGCCCCTGCTCGCGGAAGATCCGCCAGCACTCGCAGTGGTAGCGCGCGTTGGTCGAGTGGAAGTCGCTGAGCCCGTCGAAGGTCGGGATGCGGCCGGCGTTGCCCGGGTAGTACAGCAGGTCGCCCATGCCGCATTCCCAGTAGATGCGCCCGAAATCGGTGTCGCGGAACGGCTCCAGCTCGCGGCGGATCGCCTCCGGCGTGGTGGCGCGGAAGTTGGCATGCAGCCCGTGGGCGTCATTGACCGCGTACAAGCGGCGCGTGCCACGTTCGGCCCGCTCCCGCTGCACGATCCGCACCTCGTCCGCGCCGAGCGGCACCAGCTTCACGTAGGCGACCCGCGCCCGCGGGCAGCTCATCGCGCCCGCGGCGTCGCCGGGGGCGGTGCGGCGGTGGAGCTGCGCCAGCACGAGGTCGTGCCCGGTCAGGTCGGCGATTCGCCAGAAGAGCTCCTTGATGTGCCCTTGCTCCTCCCTCCTCGCCTCGAACAGAGCCAGCTTGGTGAAGGTCTCCTCGCCGGACAGGCGCACCAGCACGATCACCTGCTCGCCGGCGTGCACGGCGTACAGGCCCACCGAGACCGCATGCCACCCGGACACCCCGAGCGGGCAGGTGACAGCGGGCGCCGCCGTCTCCGGATCGGCCCGCAGCATCACACCGGTCAGCGTGTCGGTCTCGTACGGCAGCATGCGCCACCGCCCCGCCGCCGCCCGGTCGCCGAGCGCGCTCTGCGGCATGCAGCGGCTCAGGTCGGTGACGTAGGACGGGGTGGCGCGGAGCCAAGTGTCGGCGAATCGATCGGAGAAGGCCGGCGCTTCCATGCGCTATTGTGTCCCTGCAGGGGACACCGGAACAATGAAGAACCGCGTCGCGGGTGTGGGAGCGTGAGCGCACCCCTCCGTATCGGCACGGCCCGGCAGTTGTTCGTCGACGGATTCATCGTCGAGGAGATGCAGGGCGTGACGCGCTGCCTGCACCAGCCGGCGAAGTACGCGGGCAACCCGGTCCTGAGCCCGCTGTACCCGTGGGAGGGCAGGGTCGCGCTGTACGGGACGGTCATGCGCGACCCGCGCGACCGCACGTTTCGGATGTGGTACCAGGGCTACGGCGGCATGGGCGTCCCGGCGCTGGATTTCGAACAGGCGGGCTCCCCGTGGACGGGGTTCGACGCCCGGAACCTGCTGTACACCATCGGCTACGCCACCTCGGCCGACGGCGTGTTCTGGGAGCGGCCCAACCTGGGGCTGGTCGAGTACGGCGGGGCGCGGGGCAACAAACCCGTGCTCGGCGACGCCCCCCACGCCCACACCATCCACGACCGGCCGGGCGGAGACACCCA
>JAPOQV010000496.1 GCA_026710565.1 Spirochaetaceae bacterium
CCCGACGGCGGCGCGCGCCGGCTCGGGGCGGGGCAGGCGCCGGAGCGCGGAAACGCCCGCGGCCGCGGCGATCCCCGCAGGCCCGCCGGCGTTGAGCGCCGCCACCGCCCATGGCACGACCATCCCCGCCATGGCGAGTCCCGACGCGGGACGGCCGGAGACGGAGCGCAGCGCCAATTCCGCCAGGGCGACGGCGGCGACCATGCCGGCCGCCAGCAGCCGCCTGCGGACGTCGAAGTCCAGGACCGCGAGCGCCGCCGCCGGCTCACGGAACGCCAGACGGAAGAGCAGGCCCGCCGGCGGCAGGTCGGTGCGCACATAGCTCAGGCTCCTCCGCTCCCCGGACGGCTCTTCGGTGACGAAGAACCCCGCGACGCCGCGCAGGAACGGATCGTAGCGTGGATCCACCGGGTCGAGTCGCTGCGTCAACCGATATGCCGGCACTTCCGCGAATCCGTCGAAGACCGTGAACCGTACCGGCGCGGCATGGGTCAGCGATCCGGGGAACGCCCGCTCGAACGGGCCGGAGAGGCGTCCGCCGAGCAGATAGTATCCGTCCCACATCTGTGTGTGCGCCGAGAACAGCGGTACGGCCGCCGGTGCCGCGATGGAACCGACGAACAGACAGGCAATCAGGCCCCCGACCGTCGTCCGCCGGCGCGCACCGCGCCGGGCATGACCTCGACCCCGCTCGGCGGGCGCGACGCGCCGGGCCGCAGTCGCGTCGCGCGCAGCCGCCCCCGGTAGGCGCATCCGTCCACTATCGAACCGGGCCGGAGGAGTGTCAACGCGACCGGAGACACGGCAACCTGCGGTACCATCCGAGTGACATGGATCTACGGCCCGGGTGGCACTCGTGACGGGACAACGATGACAGGGGCTCGCACGAACGTCGAAGCGCAGCGCAACGACGCCGGCCGGCGCCTGGACCGCGTCCTGCGCCGCATGCTTCCGTCCACGCCGTTGAGCCTGCTGTATCGGCTGGTGCGGACCGGCGTGGTGCGCCTCAACGGCGCTCCCACCGTGCCGGGCGCCCGAGTTTCGCCGGGTGATCGGATCACGCTGCCGGCATCGCTTTCATGCACGCCCGCGGGGGCGGCACGGGGCGCGAGCGCGGCCACAGCCGCTCGATCCGATCGGACGGCCCGGCTCGACCCGCGGATCCCACCGACGGTTCCCACCCTTCTGGAGAACGAGCATGTGTTCGTGACCAGCAAGCTGGCCGGCGTCGCGGTGGCGGGGCCCGTCTCCGAACGGCCGCTGCCGCTCAGCCACAGCCTGGAGCCCATCCTGGCCGAGCGGGTGCCGGAGTCCCTGTCGTTCCGCCCGGTCGCCGTGCACCGGCTGGATCGCATCTGCTCCGGGCTGCTCATCTACGCGAAGACGATCGACGCGGCGCGCGACCTGACGGCCGTGCTGCGCGAGAGCCGCGCCACCAAGGTCTACCTCGTGGTCGTGGAAGGCACGGTGCGCCGGCCGCGGCTTCTGCAGGCGCGCCTTCGCTACGACTCTGCGCGCCGCCGAGCGGTGATCGATCACGGAGCCGCGCTGCTGCATGCCTCCCTGCTCCCGGTCGGCACGGCGGCCGGCATGACGCTTGCGGCGGTGTCCACCCGCACCGGCCGGCGCCACCAGGTCAGGGCGCTGTGCGCGAGTGCCGGGATGCCCCTCGCGGGCGACCGGCGTTACGAATCGCGACGGCAGAGGCGGCCGTTCCTGCACGCGTGGCTGCTGTGTTCCGGCGACCCGTCCCTCCTGCGCTGTACCGGCGCACGGTGGTTGGAGGCGCCGCCGGACATCGCACGGCTCGCCCGGCACTCCGCCGACTGGAAACGGGCGGCAGGGCCCCTGCGCGCCGGCTATATTGATCACGCGGCAGATCCATGACGTGGCTGAGAACCCTGGTGCATCACCTGACGTGGCGACTGCGCGGCGTGCGCGTCCCCGCGCTCATCGGCCGCAGCGGCACGGGCAAGAGCTTCCGCGCCCAGCTCATCGCCACCCGCCACGGCATGGACCTCATCATCGATGACGGGCTCCTGATCCGGAACCAGAAGATCCTCGGCGGCCGGTCGGCAAAGGTCGCCAACAACGCTCTGGCCGCCGTGAAGACGGCGGTCTTTCACGACCCGCGCGCCGCCCAGGGGGCTCGGAGGCGGATCGCGGCCATGCGTCCGCGCCGCGTGCTGGTGCTGGGCACCTCGGCGAAGATGGTGCAGCTCATCACCCGCAGGCTCGGCTTGCCGGCGCCGCACAAGTATCTGCACATCGAGGAGATCGCCAGCCGCGCGGAGATCGATGCGGCGCGCGCGGCGCGCGAGTCCGAAGGCAAGCACATCATTCCGGTGCCGCCCGTCGAGGTACGCCGGGATTACGCACACATGGCGATCGATGCCATCAGAATCTTCTGGCAGCGGGGGGTGTTGCGGAACAAGGGGATGGTGTTCGAGAAGACCGAGGTGCTTGGCGAGAGCCGCGGAGCGGTCTCGGTTTCGGAGGCGGCACTGACGCAGATGGTCACACACTGCCTGCACGAGCACGATCCCAGCCTGCGCCTTGCGCGCGTGATCGTCAGCAAGTCGACCGGAGCGTGGGCACTGGAGGTGATCATCGACGTCCCGTCCGGTGTGGCGGCGGGACCGGGGCTGCACGATCTGCGCGAGCTCATCATGTCCAGCCTGCAGCGTTACGCCGGGCTGGTGCTGAGTCAGGTGGACGTTACCGTGGGCAGCCTCCTTCCGGATCCGGACGGCAAGCCGCGATGACGGGCAGGGGCCGGCTACCGCCCGGGCGCAGTCCGCGATCGGGTTCGGCGCCGGCGGCGGGGCCTGGATTTCGGTTCGATCTGACCTCCGCCCAGGGACGCGACGATGGAACGGGCGTCCTCGTTGGTGATCGCGAGCGGCGCGAACGCCTCCTTCACGCCGCTCAACGTGGGTTCGGCGCCGATTCCGTTCACCGTGACAGCCAGCGCCGCCATCGCCCGTTGGCGCGTTTCCTCTCCGGCCGGCGCGGTACGCTCGATACGCGCCAGCTCCACGATCAGGGGATCCTGACGGCGCGGACGCACGCAGCCGGCCACCGCGGGAAGCATGGCGGACAGCAAACCCAGCCGCGCGCAGTCCAGGACGATCGCCGAACCGTTGCCGGAGGCGAGCAACTTGCGCAGCTCCTCGCTCAACCGGCCGGTCGGGCACTCGCCGAGCAGCCCGGCGTGCCGCCGGATCAGCCGCCGGTACTGCTCGGGTAGGCGCACTTCCAGAAAGGCGGCGTACTTGATCGCCCGCAACATGCGCACGGGGTCGTCCACGAACGCCTGCTCGGGATCGCCGATGGTCCGCAGGCGGCCTGCGGTGAGATCCCGGAAGCCGCCCACATAGTCGATGATCTGCTGGCGCCGGGGACAGTAGTACAATCCGTTCACCGTGAAGTCCCTGCGAAGCGCGTCCTCGGCCATGGTGCCGTAGTGGTTGTCGCCATCCGCGCCCGGCCCCCCCGCGCCCGGTCCCCCCGAGCCCGGACCGCGGAAGGTCGACACCTCGACGATCCCCTGGCGGCCGGCGGGCACGTGCACGAGCTTGAACCGCCGGCCGATGATCCGCGCGCGGGAGAACAGCCGCGTGACCACGCGCGGACGGGCGCTGGTGGCGATGTCGAAGTCCTTCGGGGTGCGCCCGGTGACCAGATCGCGGATGGCGCCTCCGACGAAGTATGCCTCGTGGCCGGCGCGTTGCAGCCGGCCGACGACCGCCAATGCGTCGCGATCGAACTGCTCGCGGTCGATCCCGTGCTCGGCACGCATGTAGACGCGGGCGGTGACGGCGTGCTCGCCGTCGGCCGTCGTCCGGTACCGCCTCAACACCGGAGGCAATCCTACCCCGTCACCGCGCGGAAAGCACACGCCGGTCTCACCGGCCTTGCGTGCTTCCGGTCGCCTCGCGGCCGCTCATGACGCCGATGCCGGACGCGACGGTGAACCTGCCGGTCTACCGGCACCGCGGGCGCATCCTGGCCGCGCTCGAATCGCACCGCGCGGTCGTTGTGGAGAGCCCGACCGGCTCCGGCAAGACCACGCAGATCCCTCGCCTGCTGTACGAGCACGGCTACGGCCGCACCGCGCGCATCGGCATCACCCAACCCAGGCGCATCGCCGCGGTCTCGGTGTGCCGGTACCTGCAGCGGCAGATGGCGGCCGCCGACGGCGTTCCGGAAGCCCTGGTCGCCTACAAGATGCGGTTCGAGGACACCACCACCGCCTCCTGCGCCATCAAGATCATGACCGACGGCATACTGCTGCAGGAGATCAAGCTGGACGCCGACCTGCGCGAGTACCAGGTGGTGGTGGTGGACGAGGCGCACGAGCGAAGCCTCAACATCGATTTCACGCTGGGCCTGCTCAAGCAGGTGCTGAAGCGGCGCGAAGACCTCCGCGTGGTGGTTTCCTCGGCCACCATCAACGCCGAAGTCTTTTCGGCCTACTTCGACGGCTGCCCCATCGTGCGGGTGGACTCGCGCACCTTCCCGGTCGACGTCCACTACCGCCCCATCCACCCCGAAAACGATCCGGAGGCGACCCGGGCCGCGATCGGCGACGTCATGACCGAGATCGACCGCACCGGCGACCCGGGCGACGTCCTGATATTCCTGAGCGGCGAGCGCGAGATCCGCGAGTGCATCGAGACCCTGAAGTCGCTGCGGCTCGGCCAGCCGCTTGCGCCGCTGCCGCTGTTCGCCAGACTGAGCGGCGACGAGCAGCAACGGGTGTTCGACGACTACCCGGGGCGCCGCAAGGTAGTGGCGGCGACCAACATCGCCGAGACCAGCCTGACCATCGACGGTATCGTCTGGGTCGTCGATCCCGGGCGGGCAAAGCTCAACGCCTACGACCCACGCACGTTCACGGCTTCGCTGACCGAGACGCCGATCTCCCGGGCCTCCTGCGACCAGCGCACGGGCCGCGCGGGACGGACGCGCCCCGGCGTGTGCTTCCGGCTGTACGACCGGCGGTCGTTCGAGGACCGTCCTCCGTTCACGGAAGAGGAGATCCTGCGGACCGACCTGACCGAGGTCGTGTTGCGCATGGCCGATCTGGGTATCGACGACTTCGAAGGCTTCGACTTCATCTCGCCACCGGGGCGGCGGCACATCCGCGCAGCCGTGGACTCGCTGCGCTGGCTCGGCGCCCTGGATGACGGCCGACGACTGACCGGAGTCGGCAAACAGATGGTCCTGTTTCCGATTCTGCCCCGGCTCGCGCGCGTCATCGTCGAGGCCATCCACCGCTACCCGACGGTCATCGAGGAAGCCATTACCGGCGCCGCGTTCCTCTCGACGCCGTCGCCGTTCCTGTACCCGTTGGGGGAAGAGGACCAGGCGCGCAGCGCTCACCAGGGCTTTCATCACCGGCTCGGCGACTTTGCGGGCTTCCTGGACCTGCTGCGCCGGTTCGAGCGTGCCGGCGATCGCGAAGGCTTCTGCAAGCGCCACTTCCTGGACGATCGGGTGCTTGGCGAGGTTTCCAACATCAAGCGCCAGCTCGCCCAGATCGTCTCCGACATGGGTGTACCGCTTGCGGGAGGCGGTCCCCTGCACGACTACCTGTGCGCGATCTCGCGCGGACTGATCCAGTCCGTGTGCGTCAACACGGGCCGCGGCGTGTACCGGTCGCTGGCGGCCGAGAGGATCCACATCCACCCGGGGTCATCCATGTACCGGGAGGATGCGCGCTTCATCGTCGCCGGCGAGATCGTGCGCACTTCCCGCCTGTACGCCCGATCGGTCTCCCCGCTGCGCTCCGCGATGCTCGCGCGCATCGATCAGCGCCTGGCAGAGGCGCTGGTTCCGGAACCGCGGGCGCGGTCCGGCTCGCAGCGTGGCCGCGGCGACCGCGACGGAGTCCGCGCATCACGGGCGCGACGCGGCAGCGCAACCCTGCAGCTTGCGGGGGTGGTCCTGCCGCTGACGCCCGGCAAGGGATCGCGACGCTACGCGATTCTGGATTGGAGCGCGGTCCGCGACCGGCGGATGGAGCTGGCCTCCGCGAACCGGCGTGACCTGGGAGACGTGCGCGGCGTGATACGGGAGAGCGGCGGGGAGCTGATGCGCGGCGTGCCGCTCTCCGCCATTCTGCAGGCACTGCCCCACCTCCGCCTGGACGAAGGGGGGCTGCGCACCTGGCCGGAACGGCGGTTCGACCCGCACGCCGACCGGCCGGCGCTGCTCGCGGCTGCCGAGCTCGCCCTGCGCGTCGTCCCGCGAGGGGCAGGAAGCCGCCGACTGGGCTTCCTGTCCCTGGCCGCGGACGGCTCCGGCGGCTTCCGCCTGCAGCCGCGCCGCGGATGGCGCCATGCCCTGGAGGAGACGCTGGCCAGCCTGCAGTCGGTGGCCGGCGGCGCGCAGCCGCTGCAGGGGCGCCTGCGCGAGCTGTTGGAGCGGGTCTCCGAGCGGTAGGCCCGGCGCCGTCCGCGTTACGGGGCGGCCGACGCCAGCACGCGCAGCACCTCGGCCCGTTCCACCGGGCGCACGAACGTATCGCCGACGCCGCGCTGCAGCACGAAGCGCAGTTGCCCGCCCCGGCGCTTCTTGTCCGCCGCCATCGCCTCCACCAGGTCCGCCGGTGGCGCCTCCGAACCCGCGCGCAGCCGAAAGCCGAGCGACCGGAGCAGCGCGAGCACCCGCTCCCGGTGCGCCGGCGGGGTCTCGCCGAGATGCACGCCGAGATCCATGGCGCGGGCGATCCCCCACGCCACCGCTTCTCCGTGGTTCCATGGGCCGAAACCCGTCACCGCCTCCAGGGCGTGTGCGAAGGTATGTCCCAGGTTGAGCACGTCGCGCAGGCCGGTGCGCTCCGTCGGGTCCGCGGCGACGATGCCACCCTTCACCTGCAGGCAGCGGCGCACTACCGCGCAGGCCGCGTCCGTGTCGCCCGTGACCGCCGCGAACCCGTCGCGTTCCAGCAGCTCCACCAGGCCCGGGTCGCCCAGCAACGCGGTCTTGACTACCTCGGCCATTCCGGCCGCGAGCTGTCGCGCCGGGAGGCTCGCAAGCGCGCCGGGCCAGACGACCACCTCGGCCGCCGGATAAAAGGAGCCGATGAGGTTCTTTCGGCCCCCGTAGTCGATTCCGGTCTTTCCCCCCACGGCGGCATCGACCATGGCCACCAGGGTCGTCGGGATCAGGACCAGGCGCACGCCGCGCAGGTACACGGACGCGGCGAACGCGACGACGTCGCACAGTACGCCGCCGCCGAGCGCCGTGACGCTGGCGCCGCGATCGAGTCCCGCCCGGAACGCGGCGTCGATCACGCGCGCGACCGTGCCCCAGTCCTTGTCGGCCTCCTCCGCATCGATGCGCAGGGGCTCGGGCGATCCGGACGGGAGCAGTGGCGCGGTGTGGCGGTCGCAGACCAGCAGCGCGTTGTCCGGCGGCCCCACGTCGTCAGGGCACAAGGCCGGGACGAAGCGGATCGTCGAGGGCGACGGCCCGAACCGGAAGACCAGGTCCGACGTATCGGCGTACGACGTGTCGGCGTTGCCACCGGACGCCGGTGGACGCTCCGTCATCGGCCGCGTGGTGACGCTGGTACCCCGTCAGGCCCGCGGCGCGGAGACCGGATCGACGAAGCGTGAGTCCTTCGTGACCACGAAGTACAACTGCGGGGTGTTGTCGTGAGAAGTGACGCCGAGCTTGCCGATCTCCGAACCGACCTGCACGAGGTCGCCGACCTCTACGAGCACCTGCTCGTTGTTGAGGTACGCGTAGACGTAACTGTCCTTGCGAACCAGGACGACATACCCGTAGCCGCGACTCGGTCCCGACCACGTCACCGTTCCCGAGGAGACCGACCGCACCGACTGCCCGCGAGCGCCGTGGATTGCCACGCCCCGCAACTTGCCGGTCAGCCTCTGCCGCTCCCCCGCGGTGGGCCACAGCATCGGCCCTTCCGGGTCCGCCGCGCCGTCGCTGACGCCCTGGAGGGTGAGCACGGTACCGGTGGCCAGGTCGCGCGGATCTTCGATTTCGTTCAGGCGCATCAGCTCGCCAACGTCCAGATCGAAACGGTTCGCGATCGAGTACAGCGTGTCGCCCTTGACCATCGAGTAGGTGACGGGCATCGACGGAACGGACGCCTGTTGTGCGGACGAGGCGCCCCCGCCGCCGGGCAGCCTGAGACGCATACCCACCGGCACCCGTCGGGCGTCGGTTATGTCGTTGGCCGCCATCAGCGTCTGCACCGGGATGCCCAACTCGCGCGAGGCGCTGTACAGCGTGTCGCCCCGCTGCATGACGTAGTAGCGATCCTGGCCGTGCGCGCAGCCAACCGCCCACAAGCAGATCGACAGCAGTACCAACCCTCGGAGCACGACTCCCCTATCTTCGGCGGCTCGCCGCGGGAGGTTGAGCCTTCCGGGCTGGATTCCGGAACCGACACGGAGCGGCAGGCGCGCCACGGAGCACGGCGCGCGGGAATCGGGCTGGGGAGATTTGAACTCCCGACCTCTCGGTCCCGAACCGAGCGCGCTAGCCACTGCGCCACAGCCCGCAGTCGTGTTTCGGGAGCGACGGGACTTGAACCCGCGGCCTCCGGCTTGACAGGCCGGCGCGATAACCAGCTTCGCCACGCCCCCGGATGAGAGCCGGAGGGTGCGCCGCCGTTGGCGCGCTTGTCAAGGCCGGCGCGCCGGCCGGATGGCACACCCTGGTCCGTGCGATGACAGCGGCCCTGCGTTGACAGCGGCCGGCGGCGTGGCTACCTTCGTCGTCCATGGCGCGGGGCGGCAACCCGCTGGCCGTGGAGGCACGCAGGAACCGGTCTTACCTCCTCTACGGGCTCAGCATCGTGGTAATGGTCATCATCGGCGTGTCGATGATCGGTACGCTGGCCCCGTCCGGGGTCGGCTCGAGCGGGTCCACGATCGTGTTCGGGACCTACGACGGCCAGGAACTCTCGTACACCCCGACCAACTTCTTCGGAGCGGCGTACGATCGGTTCTACCAGCTCTACACCGCGCAGGCGACGGAACAGACCGATCAGCGGCTCGTGATCAGCAACATTTGGCGCGACGCGTACAACGCCACCGTTCTGCACACCGCGCAGGTGCATATTGCGGAGGCCGGCGGCGTCCATGTTTCCCAGCAACGCGTCGACGAGACATTCATCGAGTCGGTTGCACGCTACGACGACCTCGAGCGGATGCCGGTGACCACGCGCGAAGGCAACCTGGAACGACTGCACGAGTTGCTGCTCAGCCAGCGCTACCGGGATGATCTGACGCGCGGCCGCCTGACCGGTGAGAGCGAGATCGCCTTCTACGAGGAGATGATCCGCCACGAGCGGCGTTTCGAGTTCGTCAGCCTGAGCTACGGCGCCTACCCCGACGAGCAGGTCGCAGCATACGCCGCAGACAACGCGGGCGATTTCCGCCGCGTCGGCCTCAGCCGCATCCAGATCAGAGGCGAAGCCGAAGCCGCCGAGGAGATCCGGCAGCGCATCGTTTCCGGCACAGCCACGTTCGAGGACCAGGCGCGCGCCCATTCGCAGGACGGGTTCCGTGAATCCGGCGGCGACATGGGACTTCGCTATTTCTTCGACGTGAGCCGTGCCTTCGATGATCCGGAAACGGCGAACCAGGTGTTCGCCCTCGGCGAAGGTGAGGTGTCCCCCGTGCTCGCCGGACGCTCGGAAGACGTCTTCTACCTCTACCGTGCCGACAGCCGGGTCATCGAGCCCGACTTCTCGGACACGGAAACCCTCGCCACGGTCCGGGCCTTCCTGGTCACCTTCGAACGCGGCCGGGTGGAAGACTACCTGCTGGGGCAGGCCGACCGGTTCGCCGTGGCGGCGTCGCAGACCGACTTCCACACGGCCGCCACCGATCTCGAGCTGACCGTGCACGCGACCGAATGGTTTCCGATCAACTTCCGGAACAAGGTGTCTCTGCGCGAGGTCAGGGCCGCGGGCGACCTGCCGCTTCTGTCCGGGGCCGAGGAGTTCGAGGAGTTCTTCCAGCAGGGCTTCGCGCTGCAGCGGATCGGTGACGTATCGGCACCCGTCCGCCTGACCGATCAGGTGATCGTGCTCAGCCTGCTCGACGAGCGCGAGCTGCCCCAGGAGCACCTGCGCAACGAGGTGCTCGGGGAGAGCATGTTCGGCTGGTTCGCCGAACGGGCGATCAACGACGACTTGGTGTGGTGGGTCAACAACAGCGGCCTGCTGGAGGACAACTTCGCGCAGGCGCTCGCGGTCGTCACGGGCGGCGGCTGACCTGCACCAAGCCCCGGCCCGAGCAGGGGACTTGAGAACTTACGCGTCGGCGCCGCGCAGCACCGCCACGAACGCGTCCTTGGGGATCTGTACGGCACCTACCGCCTTCATGCGTTTCTTTCCGGCCTTCTGCTTCTCCAGCAGCTTGCGCTTGCGCGTGACGTCACCCCCATACAGCTTCGCGGTCACGTCCTTGCGATAGGCGTTGATCGTCTCCCGGGCGATGATCTGACCGCCGATCGCTCCCTGCACGGGGATCTTGAACTGATGACGCGGGATCTCGTCGCGAAGCCTGCGGCACACCTCGCGCGCGCGACGGACCGCCGAACCGCGGTACACCAATTGTGCCAGCGCGTCCACGGGCTGGCCGTTCAACAGGACGTCCAGCCGCACGATGTCCGTGTCACGGTAGTCGGCGACCTCGTAGTCGAATGACGCGTAGCCGCGGGTGACGGACTTCAGCCGGTCGTAGAAGTCGGTCACGATGTCCGCCAGCGGCAGGTCGAAGTGGAGCTCCATGCGCGTCTCATCCAGGTAGTTGAGGGACTGCTGGATGCCGCGCCGCTCCAGACAGGTGGTGATCACCGCGCCGACGTACTCGGACGGCGTGATGATCGACGCGCGTACATACGGCTCCTGTGTCTGCTCGATGCTGCCCGGGTCCGGAAATTCGCCCGGCGTATGCACGCTGAACTCCGACCCGTCCTGGAGCCGCATCCGATACTCGACCGACGGGGCGGTCAGGACCACGCCCAGTCCGAACTCCCGCTCCAGCCGCTCCTGCACAACCTCCAGGTGCAGCAGGCCGAGGAAACCGCAACGAAACCCGAAGCCGAGCGCCACCGACGACTCCTTGGCGAAGCTCAGGGTGGAGTCATTGAGCTGCAGGCGCTCCAGCCCCGCGGCCAGCTCGTCATACTGGTCGGCGTCGATGGGGTAGATGGCCGCGAAGACCACCGGCTTTGCCTCCCGGAACCCGGGCAGGGGCGCCTGGCACGGACGCTCCGCCTCGGTGATGGTGTTGCCCACGCGCGCCTGCCCCACCGATCTGATTCCGGCTACCAGGTAACCGACCTCGCCCGCGTTCAGGATATCCGCCGGTCGCGGCTTGATCCCGAACAGCCCCAGCTCCTCCACCCGGTAGGTGGCATCGTCACCCGCCCAGAAGCGGATGCGCGCGTTCGGGACGATCCGGCCGGATACCACGCGGAGGTGCACGACCACTCCGCGGTACGGATCGTAGGCGGAGTCGAACACCAGCGCCTGCAGCGGCGCCTGCGGGTCGCCGTCGGGCGGGGGAATGCGCGTGACGATCGCTTCCAGGAGCTGGTCGATCCCCTGGCCGGTCTTGGCGGACACGAGCATCGCGTCCTCCCCGTCGAGGCCCAGGTCCCGTTCTATCTGCCCCCGGGTCCGATCGACGTCCGCGGCCGCCAGGTCGACCTTGTTGATCACCGGGATCACTTCCAGGTCGTGCTCCAACGCGAGGTAGTAGTTGGCCAGGGTCTGCGCCTCCACGCCCTGCGTGGCATCCACCAGCAGCAGCGCGCCCTCGCAGGCGCTGATCACCCGCGACACCTCGTAGGTGAAGTCGACGTGTCCGGGGGTGTCGACCAGGTTCAGGAGATAGCGGGTGCCGTCGTGCTGGTGCGGTAGCGAGATCGCCTGCGACTTGATCGTGATGCCGCGCTCACGCTCGATGTCCATGCTGTCGAGCAACCGGTCGTGGAACTCCCGGTCCGACACGACGTGCGCTCGCTGGATGAAGCGATCGGCCAGCGTCGACTTGCCGTGGTCGATGTGGGCGATGATGCAGAAGTTGCGAATCGGCTCGTGCACGGTCGGACTCCGTGAAAGTGACCCCCTCAGGCCGGCCGGCCTTCGGCCAGCGCGTCGCCGCCGGACAGGTCTTCGCGCTCGGGGAAGCCGAGCAGGATGCGGATCTCCGCATCCTCGATCGTCTCCCTTTCCAGCAGCGCGGTGGCCAGCATCTGCAGCTGATGGTCGTGCGTCTTGAGAAGCTCGGTCGCCTCCTGCAGCCGCGACGACAGGATGGCGCCCACTTCCTGGTCGATGTGGCGAGCCGTTTCCTCCGAGTAGTCCTTGTGCCGGGCGATCTCCTTGCCGAGAAAGATGGGTTCTTCCTTCTGGCCGTACGAAATCGGGCCCAACGTCTCGCTCATGCCCCACTCACAGACCATGCGCCGCGCCAGCTCGGTGGCCTGCTCGATGTCGTTCTGAGCCCCGGTGCTGGTCTCGCCGTAGCGCAGCTTCTCCGCAGCGTAGCCCCCCATGGTGATGGTGATGCGGTCCAGCAGCCAGCCCTTGCCACGCGTGTACATGTCGTTCTCAGGCAGCGAGAAGGAAATGCCGAGTGCCTGGCCGTGCGGGACGATCGTGACCTTGTGCAACGGGTCGGCGTGCTCCAGGTGGTAATGGAGCAGCGCATGGCCGCCTTCGTGATAGGCGATTATCTCCCGCTCGGCCGGCTGGATCACCTTGGACCGCCGCGCCAAGCCCATCATGATCTTGTCGCGCGCTTCTTCCAGGTGGGCCATGCCCACCTGATCCTTGCCGTTGCGAGCGGCCAGCAACGCCGCCTCATTGACGATATTGGCCAGATCCGCGCCCGAGCAGCCGGGAGTGGCGCGGGCGACCCGGTTGAGGTCCACGTCCTTGCCGACCGGAATCTTGCTGGAGTGGATCTTGAGGATCTCGTGCCGTCCCTGGACGTCAGGCATGTCGACGACGACCTGGCGATCGAACCGGCCCGGCCGGAGCAGCGCGGGATCCAGGACGTCAGGCCGGTTGGTCGCGGCGATGATGATCACGCCGTCCTTGGTGTCGAAGCCGTCCATCTCCACCAGCATCTGGTTGAGCGTCTGCTCGCGCTCGTCGTGGCCGCCGCCGTAGCCGGCGCCCCGCGTGCGGCCGACCGCGTCCAGCTCGTCGATGAACAGGATGCAAGGGGCGTGCTTGCGCCCCTGCTCGAACAGGTCGCGCACCCGGCTGGCGCCCACGCCGACGAACATCTCCACGAAGTCGGAACCGGACATGTGGAAGAACGGCACGTTCGCTTCACCGGCGATCGCTTTCGCCAGCAGGGTCTTGCCGGTTCCCGGCATCCCGACCAGCAGCACCCCCTTGGGTATCTTGGCGCCGATGCGCGAGAACTTGGCCGGATTGCTGAGGAACTCCACCACTTCCTCGAGCTCGTACTTGGCTTCTTCCTGGCCGGCGACGTCGGTGAAGCTGATCTTCTTGCTGGTGTCCATGTAGCGCTTGGCGCGGCTCTTGCCGAAGGAGAAGGCACGGTTGCCGGAGCCCTGCACCTGGCGAAACATGAACCAGATGAAGAAGATGCCGAGCACCCACGGCAGGAACTCGATGAAGATGCGGAAGGGCGAAACCGGCTTCGGCCCGCCTGTGACCCGCACCCCGCTGCTCTCCAGCCGGTTCAGAAGCTGCGGATCATGATACGGGATGGTGGTCCTGAACTGTCTGTTGTCGTCCCGGTAAGTGCCAAGGATCTCGAACCCGTCGACGATCTTGACCTCCGCGACCTCCTTGCCGTCGACATAGGCCAGGAACACGGAGTAGGCGATCTCCTGCGCGAAACTGCGCTCGTTGTTGTAGACGACCAGCAGCACGAACAAGGCGATCAGCGCGAGCAGGGTGATCAGCGCGACCCGGTTGTTGAACGGAAGCTTGGGCAACCCCGGGTCCGGCTTCTTCGGCTCTTGCGAACGGTTACTCACGACTCCTCCTCCACGCGGCTGATCGCGATCACCGCGCCCGGGCCGCCGCCCTTGCCGTCGGCACCGTTCTCACTGTCAGCACAGCGTACGCTCCGCACGTCCTGATACCCGAACGCACCACCGCAGACCGCCAGCACGCCACGATTATCGGCGATCACGGGAATCATCCACCGACGCGCTTCCGGCGCGCCCCACTCGCGCAGCAGGGCGGCGAGAGGCTTGACGCCGGAGTGCAGTCGGATGCTATCTCCGGGCCGGCACGACCGAACCAGGAGGGGTCCGTCAATCGAGCCCACCCGCACGCCGGGTATCGACACGGCGGAAGTCGACCCTGTGCCGGCAACCGTGCGTCCGCCAGCCACGGGTTCCGCTTTCCGGATTTCGACCTGCGTCTCCGGTATTTTATACGATCCGCTCCTTACGGCCTCCCAAAGATAGCCGGTTCCGGCGCCATGGACAACCGCGGCCGACATGACCAGATGGGTTGCCAGGCGCTCGATGACCACTCCATGGCCGGCCGCGCGCACCCGCGCCGCGTCGCGGATCGCCGCCTGCTGAATGGGAAGCAGGAATCGGCGGGGCAGGCGGCGCGGACCCGTGCCGCGCAGCAGAAGGTCGTACCCCTGGAAGAGCGCCTCCATCTGCAGCGCCCGCGGAGCGGTCCGGAATTCCTGCCACGGCAAGGCGATGCCGAGAGCGGTTCGCCTCCAGGGAAGTCGCTCCGCCGCCTGCGCCGCGACGAAAGCCTGAGTCTCCTCGGCCTGCCTCCCGACCTCGGCAAGACGCGTTGCGGCCCCCGGGAACCCGCGTTCGATGTCGCCCAGCAGGTCGCGCACCCGGTTGCGGGTGAAACGCGGGTCGCCGTTCTGCGAGTCCCCACGGAACGCCAGACCCTCGGCATCCAACCACGCACGCAGATCGTCACGCCGCACCGCCCCGAGCGGACGGATGACACGGCCGCGCCGTGCCCGCATGCCGCCGAGGCCGGCCACGCCCGTTCCCTGCAGCGCCCGCATGAGCACGGTCTCCGCCCGGTCGTCGGCGGTGTGGCCCACCGCGATCCACTCGGCGCGGCACTCGTCGGCCAGACCCTCCAGAAAGCGATAGCGGGCGGCGCGGGCGGCCGCCTCCGGGCCTCCCCGAACGGACGCCTCCCCCGGGGTAGGGACGCCCACCCGCAGCGGCACCTGCAGCCGGCTCGACTCCGCACGTGCGTGTGCGATGTCCCCGTCGATATCGCAGCGGGGCCGCAGGCCGTGGTCGAAGTACGCGGCGACCACGTCGATACCCAGCCGCGTGCGCAACCGGCACAACAGCGCCAGCAGCGCCGTGGAATCGGGACCCGTGGAGTATCCGGCGACCACGGTCTGGCCGTGCCCGACGCCAAGAGACCGCAGGGCGTCCCCTGCTTCGGCCGGGATCGCCTCAATCCGGTTCGTATGAGTTGACCGCATTCATCACCCGATCGATCGGTTCGTTCAACATGCGCGGTACATGCTCCGCGGCGAAGCGCTCGGCCGCCTCGATGCGCCGGCGATCGTCCGAGCCCGGCGCGCCCAGCACGTGGCCGATCACGTCGCCCCTGCCGTCAGGTCGGCCCACGCCGACCCACAACCGAGGAAACCCGTCGCCGCCGACGGCGGCGATGATCGACGCCAGTCCGTTGTGGCCGCCGGAGGATCCCGAGCGCTTCAAGCGCACCGCCCCTGCAGGCAGATCGATGGAGTCGCAGATGACAAGGGTCTCCGCCAGCGTGCATCCGCTGAACCGAAGAAGCGCGGCAAGCACGTCGCCGGAACGGTTCATCATGGTCAGTGGCTCCGCCAGGAAGACACTGCCGTCGTCGGACCCGACGCGCGCCACGGTGTAGCGGCCGATCCCCCTTCGCTTCATCCGCGCGCCGGCCGCATCAGCCAACGCCTCCACGATCCGAAACCCGACGTTGTGCCGCGTGTCCTTGTACCGGGGACCGGGATTGCCCAGACCGACGACCAGGAGCCGACCTTCGGACGCGCCCGGCCTATGCCCCGCCGGCCTATGCCTTGCCGGCCTATTCCTCTGCGTCGGGAACCTCGATGTCGTCTCCTGCCTCTTCGATCTCCTCCTCGTCGACCTCTTCTTCCTCCTCGGCCAAGCGGTGAGCGACCAGGCAGACCACCTGGTCAGCGGAGCTCAGGACGCGAACGCCTGCCGGCGTGTCGAGGTCGCGCACGTGTATCGAGTGCCCGCTGTCCATCCCCTCGATGTCGATGTCGAGGCTTTCTGGCAAGTCGCGCGGCAGGCACTCGACGTGCAGCTCCCGCATCAGCGTCTCCAGGATGCCTCCTTCGCGTACTCCGACCGGGGTGCCCAGGAAGTGCAGGGGGACGTGGGTGCGCAGGGTCCGGCCGGCAACCACCTCGAGGAAGTCGATGTGCAGGAGCGTGTCGGTGATGCGGTCGGTCTGGTAGTCCTTGATGAGCACGTCGCGTTCGCCGTCACCGCTGGCAAGCGAGATGATGGTGCTCTCGGAAGCATGGCGGAACAGCCGCTGCACCTCCTTCGCGTCAAGGGAGATCGACTCTGCCTCGGCCCCACCGTATACTACCGCCGGCACCCGCCCTTCACGGCGCAGCCGGCGCGACTCCCGCGTCCGGGTCTTCAATCTGGGCTCAGCCCGTAATGCCAATCTCTCCACGTATCTGCTCCATATGTATCATCTGGGACGGCAGGATTCGAACCTGCGAATGCCGGTACCAAAAACCGGTGGCTTACCGCTTGCCGACGTCCCATCGACACAGAATTATACGGACGGTGAACACGATTTGGAAACCGCTGCCTCGATCTCATCCCTCGCCGCGCCGCCCGGGGGGACGGCGTACGACCGGTTCCTGACGGATCCGGGGATGCCGCGAAGCCGGCAGCCACCGCCGACCCGCGTCCGGCGCTTCGCCGTGGACGACGACGAGCCGGCCGATTTCGATGAGCTCGACGACTTCGACGACGACGAGGAGATCGACGACGAAAGGATCGAGGACGAGGACGACCTCGACTACGACGAGGACGAGGACTACGACGAGGACGAGTTCGAGGACGCCTTCGCCGACACTGACGGCGCTTGGCGGACTCCTACTTCGACTGCCTAGGGTTCGGGCGCGAACCGCCGTCGCGGAAGACAGCCGGACTCCGGAACCAGAGCCTCTCCAACTCGTAGAACCGCCGCTGATCGTCGGTCATGAGGTGGACCACGACGCTTCCCAGATCGACGAGTACCCACCCGCTGTCGTCCGGTGCACGGCGCAGGCTGTGCCCTGAGCGCTCGCGGCCGGTGTCACCCATCCGGCGCAACGCGTTGTCCAGGTGGCGAAGAACGCCGCGCAGATGAGCGTGACTCCGCGTCGTCGCGATCACGAAGTAGTCGGTCCAGCCACTCTGCCTGCTCACGTCGAGGACGACCGTCTCCTCGGCCTGGTGCTCGACGAGCAACTCGGCCAAGGCCAGGGCCGTTCCCAGGCTTCCGCTCGCGAGGTTGCCGTCTTCCTGTCGTGCCATGGCTACCGCGACTGACAGAAGCGCCCGTTGAAGTCGCGACCCAGGATCACCGTCACGTCCGCGGCAGCCGAAGACGCGGCGATGGCATGGTCCGCGGCGATGGCTCTGTCCGCGGCATGCGCCGCATCCGCTTCGCACCGAATCAGTGCCGCTACCAGCCGCGCCTGCTCCGGATCGCCCCGTCGGCCGACGAACAGCGTGCGTTCGTAGTCCGGGTGGTCGGCGTTGTCCACCGCCACGACCCGGTAGCCGAAGCTCTCGAACACCGTCGCCGCCTGAGCCGCCAGGCCGCTCGTGCGGGTGCCGTTGAGCACCTCGACCGCAGGAGTCAGATCCCGGTCGGCGGCGTCCAGCGGGACGGACAGGGCGGCGATGGTCTGCTTGACGGAATCCCGGAGCAGCGCGCCCTCTTCATACGGGAACAGCAGCGGGCGCCCGTCGACCGCCTGGACCCGGCCCAGAACCCGCAGCAAACTGACCCGATCGGTGTCCAGCTCGACCAGCGTTGCGAACAGCCGGTCGAAAGCGCGGCGATTCAGATCGGTGACGACCGCGTCATACAGCAACCGCTTCGCGGTGGGATCGGCCAGCACTGCGCGGCCGTCGGCTATGGACCGCAACAGGCCCTGCATCAGTCGGTGCACCCGTTCGACCCGCTCGGCGGCAGGTTCCTCGGCGGGCCGGTACGCAAGATAGGCGCGCGCCATGTCGCCATCCAGCACCACGCTGCCTGACGGCAGCAGGACGCGGGGGTCCGCATCCAGGATCTGGATGGTGTCCGGGATCACGAGCTCGACGCCGCCGAGCACGTCCACCAACCGCCCGAGCCCCTGGTAGGACAGGTCGACGTGGAAGTCGACCTGCAGATCGAGGAGCTCACCAAGGCGCCCGGCCAGCGCAGCGTGGCCGTCCGGGCCGTACAGCGCCGCGATGGCGTCCATGCGTTGCGGGTCCGGAAGCACCACGCCGATCGACCCGGGAACGAACAGCAGCGCTGCCCGGCCTGTCCTCGCGTCGAGCATGAGCACCTCGAAGGAAGGCGGCGGGTCGTCGATGGGCAGCATGAAGGTCACTACGATCCGACCCTGGGCATCGATCAGGTCGCTCACCGGGTCGCTGCGCAATCTCGCGAAGCTCAGAACGAATGCACCGGTCGCGATGACCACGATGAGCCCCGTGATCACCCCGGTCACCGCCCGTCCCCTGCGTGGGCCGGCTACCCTCATGTCGCGCCATAGAGCCCGTGGGAGCGGATGTACTCGAGGACCGCGGGCGGCGTGAGATGATCGACCGGAAGGCCGGCGCGCAACCGTTCGCGGATGAGCCGGGAGGAGAGTGGCAGCCGCACGTTGCGGACGACCCGGTGCGGAAACGGCAGCGGCGCGCTGCCGTCGAGGCGTCGGCCCATGATCAGGTCGGCCTCACGGGCCAGCGTGGGCGCCTCGCGCCAGGACCGGTAGTCGGCCGCCAGATCGTCACCGATGACGACGCCCAGCCGGCCGCGCACCGCAGCGAGGAATCGTACCGTGTCTATGGTGTAGGAAACCCCGCGACGGTCCAGTTCGCACGAGTCCACGGAGAAGGCATCGTGTCCGGCGACCGCCCGGCGCAGCATCGCCAGCCGGTGTGAGCCGGCGATCAACTCGTCGGCGCCCTTGTGAGGTGGAATGTGCGCAGGCACGAAGACCACCTGCCCGTACTCCAGCTCGGCGCAGACGGTTGCGGCGAGGTGGAGATGGCCGTTATGGACCGGATTGAAGGTCCCACCGAAGATCGCCGTCCTCACGGCACCCGGTCTGGCGCGGGATATGGGGCGGCAGGCAGCCATCCGCAGGAGCGCCGTTCAGCGGACGACGGGTTACTCGGCAGGGCCGCGGCAATTGGCAGCGCCGCGAGAGTCAACCTGGGCCGCGGGAACCGGCAGGGCCGCGGGAACCGGCAAGGCCGCCGGAAGCGCCAAGGCTGCCGGAAGCGACGGCATCGCCGGGATCGACACAGACGAACTTCCGGTTTCGGCGGCGGTAGTACCTGACCAGGCCGGATGTCCGCGCGAACAGCGTGTCGTCGCTGCCCCGGCCGACATTCGGACCGGGATGCAACCGCGTTCCGCGCTGACGCACGAGGATCGCGCCCGCGTGAACGCGTTCGCCACCGTAGTGCTTGACGCCAAGCCGGCGCCCGATCGAGTCGCGTCCGTTGCGCGAGCTTCCTCCACCCTTCTTGTGAGCCATGTTCCGTCTCTCCTCAGGAAGCCGCGACTTCCCCGGCTGCGCCCGCGACCACGTCCTCGATCACCAGCCGCGTGTAGTGCTGCCGATGGCCCCGCGTGCGCTGCGTGCGCTTGCGGCGGCGGTAGGTGGACACCTTGATCTTCTTGCCGCGCTCCTGGCCGGCTACCCGCGCGCGAACCCGCGCGTCGGTGACATACGGATCGCCGACCCGCACGTCCTGACCGTCGGACACCAGCAACACCGAGTCCAGCTCGAACGACTCCGCCTGCGCGGTCGGCAGTCGATCGACGACGATTTCAGCACCGGGGCTCACCCGGTACTGCTTTCCCTTGATCTCTACGAGCGCATACACGGGCCCAACGGTAGTACGCTGCAGGCGTCGCGGTCAAATCCGTGCAGCCGCATCCATGAGCCGCATCCATGAGCCGCATCCATGAGCCGCATCCATGAGCCGCGCGGAGGTTTGACCCGACGAGGGAGCCGTCGTTAGGCTCCGGATCCGCGCCGGAGTGGTGAAACGGTAGACACCGGGGACTTAAAATCCCCTGGTCCGCACGGACCGTACCGGTTCGAATCCGGTCTCCGGCAGTCGAATCCGGTCTCCGGCAGGGTTTCGGCGACGGCCCCCGATCTCCGTCCGGCCGGCACTTCCGGCACTTGCGTCGTCTCGCCACGCGCCGATGCAGATGGTATAGTCTGTTCGCCATGGTTACCGTTCGCCGGTTCGTGACCTCAACAGGACTCGTCGTTTGTCTGCTCGCGCTTGGTACGCCGGCTTTCTCGCTGCCGGCCGATCTGGCAGCTCTGTCCCCGGAGAAGAAGGCCGAGATGGCCGAGTCGTACTACCTTGCAGGTCTGCAGTACGAGGAAGTCGGCAAGATCGAGCTGGCCGCCGGGATGCGCCGGCTCGCCTTCGAGCTGAATCCCGAGCTCAATCCCGACGCCATCCAGGAGCCGCAACGCGAGAAGATCGACCTGCCTGACCGGCCGTCGGCCGATCCCGTCGACACGACCGGCTGGACATCGAGCTTGGTGGTGTCGCAACTGCTGCGTCTCGCAAGCGCCTTCCTGGCCCACGACTCCGGCGCGATCGTGTCCATGCTGGACGGCTCGGTATACGTGGCGGGCTTGAACGTGACCCGCTCCCAGGCGCACACCGCACTGGACGCGCTGTTCGCGGAGCGATCGCTCGCCGGCATCTCTCTCAGCCAGATCTACGATGTCGACAACGTGATCGCTCACCGCTACGCGATCGGAACGGGGGTCCTTTCGGACGCCTTCGAGGTCGGCCTGGACGCTCGCATGGACCTGTCGGCCGACGTACCGTTCTGGGGCACGCAGCAGCGGTTCGTGCTGCGCCCCGTCGGAGACACGTGGCTGGTCTCGGCGATCCTGTTTTCCGACGAGCAGCGGGTCCCCGCAAATTGGTCTCCTGCTCCCCTCGAGTCAGCCGCGGAAGCCGAGGCACGCATGCGCGCCTCGGCCGCCCGCAACAAGGCGCTGGCCGACCGGACCTCGGTCGGCACGGCGGTGATCGACGCGGCCGACCGGTTCCTGGAGAAGGACACCGCCGGCATGCTGGCAGCCATCGACCACGAATTACGACTTCCCGACGGCTCGGCACTGACGCGCGAGTCGCTGCGAACGATACTGGATGACTACTTCGGCCGATCTCCCTACCGCGCCCTGACCGCCGCCGACGTGATCACCGTGGGCATGGCCCAAGCGCTGGACGGAGACGACGGCAGCGCACGGTACCGGGTCGAAGTCAGCTTCGAGGCTCGGTATCAGGAGGCGTTTCCGTTGTTCCGTTCCGGTCAGAGTCTGGATCTCCGGGACGCTGACGGCCGCTGGGTGGTTTACGCCATTTCCTGAACGCTTCCACGTACCCGCAGTCGTCGGGCAGATGGCGCGAGAACAGCGCGTGGAAGATCGTCAGACGCTTGCAGTTCGAACAGGTGGACAGCCGTGATTCGTAGACCGTGCAGAGTTGGGTCGACACATCCAGAAACCGGCACGGTGAGTCGCGGTCGATGACCAGTTCGCCCTGGACCCGGTCGCGCCGATAGCAGCACTGCCCACACTGCGTACACAGATCGTCCCACTTGCGCTGCAGGTCGGCGAACACGGACGTCAGCATAGCGGGAACGAGCCGCGAAGGCGAGCTACCATGGCCGGCGTGTGGCTCCATCGCTACGTGCCGGCGGCCATATCCGCGATCGCCGTACCCTTGGCGCTCCCGAACGAGCTTGCGCCGCTTGGCAACCCCCTGCTCGGCCCGTTCGCCTTCGCGCCGCTGTTCCTGTCCATCTACCGCTGCCGCTCCCTGGCGCAGGCAGCGGCCGCCACCGTCCTGTTCATGGTGGTCGCCACGCCGCTGTCGTACTACTGGCTGCTGTACTTCCATGAGTACGCGATCTGGACGCTGGGCGGCCCCGTCCTCGGGTACGCGCTGTTCGGGGCTCTGTTGGGACCGGTGCTCCGCGGCGTGGCCGTCGCCGCCGGCCCGTTGCGCCCGTATGCCGTCGCCGCCGCCTGGACGGTCTACGAATACTTGAAATCCGGCGGCTTCCTGGGCTTTCCCTGGGGCCTGGCCGCGTATCCGGTGAACACGATCAACCCACTGATCCAGTTCACTGCGCTGACCGGCGTGTGGGGACTGTCGCTGCTGATGGCGCTGGTCAACGCCGCCGTCGCCGAGGGCATGCAGCGCCCGTGGCGGAAGCAACCGGTACGGACCTACTTCATGGTCGCGGTGCTGGCGGTCGGCGCGCTGGGGTACGGGTCCGCGCGGCTGGGCAGCGATGCAGCCCGCCAGTTGGCGACCGGTCCCACGACTCCGATCGAGGTGGCCCTGATTCAGCACAACCACGATCCATGGCCTGCGGTTGACCCCATTGATCGTCACCGAGCGATCAGCGACAGCCTCCTCACCCTGATGAGACTTACACGCCAGGTACTCGATGAGGGCGATCCCGACCTGATCGTCTGGAGCGAGACCGCCCTGGTCTACCAGCCGGTCGGCCACTCCGACGCCGAGATCTACGAGGCCCTCCCGAACGGCGATCCGCTGGCGCCCTTTCTGCACGGACTGAATGCTCACTTGATCACCGGCGCCCCATACGAAGTCGATCCCGCGGTCGGCCATAGCAACGCATCCTTCCTGATCGGCCCAGGGGCGGTGGGGATCGACCAGTACCGCAAGCAGCAGCTCGTGCCGTTCGCGGAAGCGGTGCCGTTCTACGAGGTCGACTTCATCCGCCGGTTCTATCGTTCGGTGGTGGGAATCAGCTCCGGATGGGTCGCCGGCGAGCACCCGACCGTGTTCACCGTCACCACGTCCGACGGCCGCAGCGTACGCCTGTCCACGCCGATCTGCTTCGAGGACGCGTTTCCGGCCCTGAACCGGCGCTTCGTGCGCGCGGGCGCGGAGTTGCTGGTCAACCTCACCAACGACTCGTGGTCCCGGACCGTGTCGTCGGAGACCCAGCACCTGGTGGCGGCGCGCTTCCGGGCGGTGGAGACCGCGCGTCCGCTGCTGCGCGCGACCAACGGCGGAATCACCGCAGCACTCGACGTGTACGGCCGGACGATTCCCGGATCGGTGCTGCCGCCGTTCACGGAGGACGCCGCTCTGGTCACGCTGCAGTTGCCGAACACGCCCGTTGAGACGACGTATACCGCCTTTGGCGACTACTTGCCGGTGGCCCTGATCATTGCGCTGATCGTCCTGCTTGGCCGACATGCAGCCAGTACCGGCCACCGTCGGCAACCACCGCGCACGGCACGCCGAACAGCCGCGACAGGTTGGCGTCGGTAAGCTGAGTGGAAGGCGGCCCGGCGCCCACGCCGACGCCCGCCTTCATCAGCATCACCCCGTCGTAGGAGCCGTCCAGCTCCTCGATGCCGTGGGTGACGTAGATGACCGTTGCCGCGGATCGGTCGACGGCCGATCGCAGCGCGGCCAGGAACTCCTCGCGCGCCCGCGGGTCGAGGCCCGCACACGGCTCGTCCAGCAGCACGAGCGCCGGACGCGCCGCGAACGCGCGTGCGATCAGCGTGCGCTGCCGCTCTCCGGTGGACAGCGTCACGAACCGGCGGTCGCGCAGCGGCCACATGCCGACCGCGCGCAGCTCCTCCTGCGCCCGGTCCGCCTCCGAAGGCCCGATCCGGTCGTAGACGACGAAGGTGCCGCGCATGCCCGCGACCACGGTTTCCTGCACCGTCTGGAAGCGGGGGATCCACTGCAGCAGGTCGGCGTGCACCCAGGCGATGGCGCGCCGCAAGGGTCCCAGGTCGACCCGTCCCAGCCGATGGCCGAGCAGATCCACCGTGCCGGAGGAAGGATGCGCGCGGCCGGCCAGCAGCCTCAGCAGCGTGCTCTTGCCGCAGCCGTTGGGCCCCAGCACCGCCCAGCGCTGTCCCGGCTCCGACGACCAGCTCAGGCCCTGCAGGATCGGCGTCGCGTCGATGCGCAGCGTGACGCGGTCGAGCGCGAACGCGGGAGCCACGCGGCGTGGTTCGGCCAATCCGCGCGAAACCGGGCCGCGAGCGATCAGTCGCCTACGGCGGAGGTGTTCATGGAGCGCAGGAAGGCGTCGTTGGTCTTGGCCTTGCGCATCTTCTCGATCAGCAGCTCGGCGATCTGCATCTCATCCATGGGGCCGAGCACCTTGCGCAGGACCCACAACTTGGCCAGCTCCTGGTCGCTCAGTAGCAGCTCTTCCTTGCGGGTGGCGGTCTGCTTGATGTTGATCGCCGGATAGATCCTGCGGTCGGCGATCTTGCGGTCAAGCCGCACCTCCATGTTGCCGGTTCCCTTGAACTCCTCGAAGATGACTTCGTCCATCCGGCTGCCGGTCTCTATCAGGCCGGTCGCGACGATCGTCAGGCTGCCGCCGTGCTCGACGTTCCGCGCCGCGCCGAAGAATCGCTTCGGCTTGTGCAGCGCGTTGGAGTCGACACCGCCGGACAGGATCTTGCCCGAGGTCGGCACGGTCTGGTTGTAGGCGCGCGCCAGACGGGTGACCGAGTCCAGCAGGATCACCACGTCTCGCTTGTGCTCGACCAGACGCCGCGCCTTCTCGATCACCATCTCCGCCACTTGCACGTGCCGGGTGGCCTGCTCGTCGAACGTCGAGGAAACCACCTCGCCCCTGACATTGCGTTGCATGTCCGTGACCTCTTCGGGGCGCTCGTCGATGAGCAGCACGATGAGAAAAACCTCGGGGTGGTTCTCCGTGATGGCGTTGGCGACCCGCTGCAGCAGCACCGTCTTGCCGGCACGCGGCGGCGACACGATCAACCCGCGCTGCCCCTTCCCGAGGGGGCAGAACAGGTTCATCATCCGCGTCTCCAGGTTGCCGTCGGCCGTCTCCAGGTTCAGGCGCTCGTCCGGATAAAGCGGAGTCAGATGGTCGAACGGCACCCGGTTCTGCGCGACGACCGGCGGGTTGTCGTTGACCGTCTCCACGAGCAGCATCGCGAAGAACCGCTCTCCGTCCTTGGGCGGTCGGATCTGGCCATGGACCGTATCTCCGGTCTTGAGGTTGAACCGCCGGATCTGCGATGGCGACACGTATATGTCCTCGGGCCCCGGCAGGTAGCTGTAGTTGGGCGATCGCAGAAAGCCGTATCCATCGGGGAGGATCTCCAGCACGCCGTGGGCGTAGATCACGCCACCCTTGGCATGCGTGTGTTCCTTGAGGATGCCGAAAATGAGATCGGTCTTCTTCATCCCGAGCAGGTTCTCGGGACTCAACCCCATGGCGGCTGCCTGACTGCGAAGTTCCGGAAGGTCCTTTACGGCGAGATCGCTGATCAGGAGTTTCTCGCGCGCGGTTCCGTCGTCGGCGGGCCAACGTCCGGCCATGCCGTCGCCACCCGAAGCCTGCGCCTGCTTCTCGGCCGCCTGTTCGGCCTGTGCGACGGCGGCCTGCTGGGCCACGGTCCCGTCGACCCCGTCGAAGCCGTCCTTGACTTCGACCCTGAGCTTCTTTCGCGATCGTGAACGTCTGCTTGTGCTCTTTTCCGGCATGATGCTCCCCGGGGACTCCCCGTGGAATCGGTACGTCCGTTCCGTCCGGTACCTGCTGAATGGCGTTCTTGCTGGCCCCGTGCTTGGCGCTGGGAAGGAGTGAAGTGCTTGCGGAAAGTTACTCGCCGGGAGAATGCGGTGTCAAGTTCGCTCGACGTAACCGCATCGTCAATCCTCCGCGGGCGTCACGGGCGCGTCGCGCTTCTCGGACGTGCCGCTCATCTCCAGTTCGCCTTCGAAAACGGCGCCGTCCGCGACGATAAGCCGCGCCGTCCCGACATCGCCGAACACGCGGGCGGTCGACAGCATCTCGACGCTGTCGGTCGCCTTGATGTCGCCGCGCACGGTGCCGCCGATCACCGCGGACCCCACCTGGATCTTGGCGCTCACCTGCCCGTCCTCGCCGACCAGGAGCCGCCCGGCGGAGTGGATCTCTCCGTCGAAGGTGCCGTTGATCTGAAGGACGCTGTCGAACCGCAGCAATCCCTTCATGTGGGTCTCGGGCGACAGTGTGGTCGGTGGCGCGTCCGGGTTGGGCCGCTGCTCCGGCCTCTTGCGTCCGAGCACGATCAGGACCCCGTCACGCCCGCGGAGGCGATGCCGGCGAGCCGGCGGTGGAGCTCGTCAAGGGAGAGATCTCCCGCCTTGAGCTCATCGCCCTGCCGTTGCAGGTCGCCGATCTCCTGCTCCAGAGCATCGAGCTTCGCGAGGATCGCGCGCGCGTCATCCCTGATCCTGTCGGCAAGTGTCTCCGCGGATGCGGCCTCGGGAGCGTCGACCATCCGTAACTGCTGCTCGAGGGGCTTGCGCACATGCTGGGAGAAGAATATCAGTGACTCGTTCAGGGACTCGATCACGCCGATCCGATGCTCGCGCCTGGTCACCTGCTCCTGCAGATGTCGACGGTGCAGTACCGCGCGCATGCGGGCCAGCACCTCGGTGAAGTTGAATGGCTTGGTGATGTAGTCGTCCACCCCCAGTTCCAGGCCCTGCACCTTGTCCTCGACGTCGTCGGCCGCCGAGAACATGATGATCGACACGTCCCGGTGCTCGGTGAGCCCGTCATCGTGCTTGATCCTCCGCGTGACCTCCCAACCGGTCATCCGCGGCATCATGTTGTCCAACAGGATCAGGGCAGGACGGAAGCTCCGCAGCTTTTCCAGCGCCTCCGCCCCGTCAGAGGCGGTATCCGTGGAGAAGCCGAGCTTCGACAGCATCAGGTCGAAGATCTCGACGTTCGTGGCTTCGTCGTCGACGATCAGGATCTTGTCACCGGTCACGGGAGGATCATCATCCCGTCCGGCCCGTCCCTGTCAACGCGCCACACGCGACCGGCGTAGAACGGCTCCGCCCAGGGCGCCCGCGATCAGCAGGAACGCCGCGGCGGTCAGCGCAACACCAAGCCAGTCGCCGGCGCGGGAATACGGCGTGGTGGCGGCATCGAAGACCGGAACATCGCCGATCAGGGTGCCCTCGACGAACGGCTCCAGCGTTGCGGTGATCCGCCCGGAGGGCTCGACGATGGCGGTGATGCCGCTGTTTGCCGCGCGCACCACGCTCCTGCGGTTCTCGGTAGCGCGAAACACGGCCATCGCGAAGTGCTGCATCTCCGCGGGTACGGACTTCGACCAGTAGTCGTTGGTCATGTTGACGATCACCTGCGCGCCGCGGTTGACGAACTCGCGGTTCAGGTAGCCGAACGTGTCCTCGAAGCAGATCGGCGTCGAGAAGCGCACCCCGCCGGCGTCGAACACCGTCCACTCCTCGCCCTGTTCCCAGAAGTGGGTGTCGAAGTCCTCAAGCAGGTCCTTCAGAAACCGGGGTCCCCAGTCCGGGAAGCGCTCGGTGAACGGCACCAGGTGCAGCTTGCGGTAGGTCTGGACGATCCGGCCGTGCTCGTACAGCAGCGCCGCGTTGTAGTCGATTCGCATCGGCTCCCCGTTCTCGGGCGAAGGCACTCTCTGCCCGTCGTCGTTGCCGACCACGAACGGCACGGTCTGCTCGTCCAGGAACGCCCGGAGCTGACGGACCAGCTCGTACTTCCGGATCGACTCCTGGTCGCGCGCGCGGTAGCGCGTGTGCCAGTCGATGCCGGGCACGAACGAGGTCTCGGACCAGATCACGGCATCGGGGTTGCGCGCCAATGCTTGGCGGCTCTGCCGCAGCAGGACGTGCAGGGAGCGTTCGTAGGCGAGGTACCCGCCCCGCCACGGATCGATGTTCTGCTGAACCAGCGCGACCCGCCACTGAGGACTGGCGCCGTAGTCGGTCGGCAGGGCCGCGCCGTAGACGACGGCACCCGCGAACAGCAGGGTCCAGACTGCCGGAACAGCCGGCCGCGCGCGCAGAGTCCTGCCCACGCGCCGCCACGCGCCACGCAGCGGCCGAAGCGTTTCCATCACCTGGGCGACGTAGCTGTTCGCCAACGCCACCAGCAGCGACACGCCCCACACGCCCGCCACCGCCGCGGAGCGTACCAGCGGGCCGAACAGGTACTGCGTGTAGCCGATGACCCCGTACGAGTACCCCAGGAACCCCTGGGTCTTCAGGTATTCGTAGGCCACCCAGAGCACCGCCTGCCACAGGGGCGCATGGCGAGGGAAGCGATCGGTGACCAGCTTCAGCGCCGGAAACAGCGCCAGCATGTAGATCGCGTGAACGGCCGGCACGAACAGGAGGCCCAAGGCGTGAAATTTCGCCAGCCAGTAGTTGAACAGCGCGTAGCTGCCGAATCCGTAGAGAATGCCGTACAGGACCACCCGGCTCCAGGGCGTCCTGCCGATCACCCAGAACAGCGGCGCCAGCGCCACGAACGCGAGCGGATACCACCCCCAGGTGGACAGCGGATTGGGGAACGAGAGCGCGAACAGCGCCGCGGACAACGTCAACGCGGCGACCTCGAAGACGACCCGCCGCCAAGCTGTGCCGGTGGAGCGGTGTGCCGCGCCGGCGGGGATGGCCGACCTTCTCAGATCGGCCATGGTGAGTGTGGAGGCGTCACACCCGGCTGGACCAGGCACGCTCCTTCAACTCGCGTCCCGGGCGGAACGAGGCGACTCCGTGGTTCTCCACCTCGACCCGTTCGCCGGTGCGCGGATTGCGCGCGACCCGGCCCTTGCGGGGTTTCAACTCGAACGTCCCGAACCCACGCAACTCCACGGCGCGCTGGCCGATGATCCCGGCCTTCACCTGGTCGAAGAAGAGATCAAGGATGCGATGGATGTTCTTCTTGCTGACCGGCACCTCGGCGTAGATGCTCTCGATGATCTCCGCCTTGGTCAGTTTCTCTGCCCTGTCCGGTCTCTCAGCGCTGTCCGGTCTCTCAGCGCTGTCCGTCCTCTCAACCGCCACCAGATTGCTCCTTGTGGCCCCGTACGTCTCTAGGTCGCCGCGAACTGCCGCCGCAGGCGGCCCGCAAGGCGACGCTTGTAACGCGCGGCCGTGCGCCGGTGCACGACGCCCTTCGAAGCGGCCTTGTCCACCGCGCGCACGGCATGGCCAAGCCGCTCGGCGGCTTCGGACTCTTCCCCATCAAGGGAATCGACGAAAGATCGAATCGCCGTACGCATGTGGCTGCGCACGGACCGGTTGCGCAACCGGCGCATACTGTTCTGGCGCTGGCGTTTGGCAGCGGAGAGTTTCGCGGGCATCGCCAGCCAACCTACCAGTGCGGCGAAGCGATCGTCAAGACGCAGGGCCGATCACGACGTGCCGATCACGAATCGATGGTGCCGCTTCTTGCCGGCGCGCACGATGAGCTGTCCGTCCGTCACGTCCGCCGCGGCTACCGCCCGGTCCATGTCACTCCACTGCCGTTCGTTGAGGTAGGCGCCGCCTTGCGCGATCAGCCGGCGGGCTTCCGAACGGCTGGAAGCGAGTCCGCCCCGCACCAGCAACTCGACCAGCGTGATGCCGCCCCCCATCTCCGCCGCGTCCAGCGGCGAGCTCGGTATCGCGCCGCTGTCGCTTCCGCCGCCTGCGAACAGCGCGAGGCTGGCCTGGCGCGCGCGCTCGGCCTCTTCGGCGCCGTGCACGAGCGTGGTCAGCTCCATCGCCAGCCGCTCCTTGGCCGCGACCAGAGCCCGGTCGCGCAGGCTGCCCAGCTCCTCCACCTCGGCGTCCGGCAACAGCGTCAGCATCGCCAGCAGCTTGCCGACGTCCGCGTCGGGGACGTTGATCCAGTACTGGTAGAACCGGTACGGCGCGACCCGCTCCGGGTCCAGGAACAGCGCGCCCGCCGCCGTCTTGCCCATCTTCTTGCCGTCCGCGGTCGTCACCAGCGGCCAGGTCAACGCGTGCGCCTCGGCCTTCTCCACGCGGCGGATCAGGTCGACGCCGGCCAGGATGTTCGCCCACTGGTCGTCGCCGCCGATCTGCAGCAGGCATCCGTGGCGGCGGTGCAGCACCAGGAAGTCGTACGCCTGCAGCAGCAGGTAGTTGAACTCCAGGAAGGAGAGGCCGGTCTCCAGGCGGCGGCGGTAGGTCTCGAAGCTGAGCATCCGGTTCACGGAGAAGCGGGGGCCGATCTCGCGCAGGAATTCCAGGTAGCCAAGCTCGGCCAGCCACGCGGCGTTGTCGACCACGATGGTACGGCGGAGATCGATGATGCGGCCCCCCTGCCGCTGCATCAGCTCGGCGTTGCGGGCGACGGTCTCGACCGGCAGCAGCGGCCGCATGTCGTCCTTGTCGCTCGGATCACCCACGCGGGCGGTGGCGCCGCCGATCAGCAGTACCGGTTGATGGCCGGCGCGCTGCAGGTGCGCCATGGCAAGCAGACCGACCAGGTGGCCGGCGTGCAGGCTGGGCCCGGTGGGGTCGATGCCGAGATAGAAGGTGACCGGCTGGCGCTCCAGCAAACCCGAGAGCGCCGCGGCATCGGTCGTCTGCTTGATCAGGCCGCGCCGGGTCAGGGTGGCCAGCACGTCCATCAGGAGCCTGCCGTCCGCGAGTCGCGGGCCGTCCGCGAGTAGCCGGCCGTCAACTCGGCGAGCTGCCCGCGCAGCGCGTCGCGATGGACGCGGATCTGGTCCATCGAGTCGCGCAGCCGCACGGTCACCGTCCCGTCGTCCCTGCTCTGGTGGTCGACCGTGACGCAGTACGGCGTCCCGATCTCGTCCTGGCGGCGGTAGCGCCTGCCGATGGCGCCGCCCTGATCGTAGAAGATGTCATGGTCGGCGCGCAGGTCGGCGGCCACCGCGCGGGCCAGCTCGGCCAGCCCGTCCTTCTTGAACAGCGGGAACACCGCCACCGTGATCGGAGCGATCGCCGGGTGGAAGCGGAGCACCGTGCGCTTCTCCCCTTCCACCTCGTCCTCGTCATGGGCGTCGGCCAGCACCGCCAGCACGGTGCGGGTCAGCCCCACCGCGGTCTCGATCACGTACGGGACGAACCGCTCGCCCTGCACGCCCCCGGAGCTGCCGTCGTCGAGGTAGGTCAGGTCCTTGCCCGACAGCTCGGAGTGCCTGCGCAGGTCGAAATCGGTGCGGTTGTGGATCCCTTCCAGCTCCTGCCACCCCATCGGAAAGTCGTACTCGATGTCCACGGCGACCTTGGCGTAGTGGGCGATCTCGTCCGGTCCGTGCGGGCGCAGCCGCAGCCGGGAAGGCTCGATGCCCAGGTCGGTGTAGTAGCCGAAGCGCGCCTCGCGCCAGTGCTCGAACCAGCGCTCGTCCTGGTCGGGATGCACGAAGAACTGCATCTCCATCTGCTCGAACTCGCAGGTGCGGAAGATGAAGCTCTTGGTGGTGATCTCGTTGCGGAACGCCTTGCCGACCTGGGCGATCCCGAACGGCACCTTGACGCGTCCCGACTGCACCACGTTCTTGAAGTTGACGTACGCGCCCTGCGCCGTCTCCGGGCGCAGGTAGACGTCGGCGCCGCCGTCCTCCACCGGTCCCAGCGTGGTGCGCATCATCATGTTGAACTGGCGCGCCTCGGTAAGCTCCGATCGCCCACACTGCGGGCAGCGGCCGGCTGGATCCTCGAGGTGATCGGCGCGAAAGCGCGCCTTGCAGTTGCGGCAGTCCACCAGCGGATCGTTGAAGGCGCTGGTGTGCCCGGAGGCCTCCCACACGCGCGGGTGCATGAGGATGGCGGCGTCCAGGCCGACGACCGGCATCTCGCCGCGTGTCATGGTCCGCCACCAGCGGTCGCGGAGGTTGTTCTTGAGCTGCACGCCGAGCGGTCCGTAGTCCCACGCGGAGGCAAGGCCGCCGTAGATGTCGCTCGACGGGTAGACGACCCCCCGCCGCTTGCAGAGCGATACCAGTTGGTCCAGTCCAGGTCGATCGAGTGTCGTGCGCGTCATGTTCCTTCCTGTTACGCGTCCCTGTTACGCGTCGGGCGCTTGCTCGGCCAGCTTGACGATGGCCGTCCGCAGCCGGTCCCGGCAGGTCTCCGCGCCCAGGATCCGCATGCTTCCGAACAGCGGCGGCGAAACCCGCGCGCCGGTGATCGCAACCCGCACCGGCATCATCAGGTCACCGAACTTGACGCCGAGCTCATCGGCAGCGGTGCGGAACACCTGCTCGGCGGCCTCTTCGTCCGGGCCGCACGCGGTGTCGACCAGGTCGAGCGACCGTTCCAACACCCGCGCGGTCCGCGCGCCGTCGAGCCGTTTCGGCACCAGCGCGCCGCCATCGTAGTCCAGTTCGGCGGCGAACAGAAACCCGGCCATGGGTATCGTGTCGCCGAGCACGGTCAGCCGCTCCCGGACCAGGTCGGCGACCGGCTGGGCCACCCCTTGCGGGTCGGCCGCGCCGGCCTTGGCGAGCCACGGCGCCAGCCGCCCGGACAGCTCTTCGGGCGGCAGCGCGCGGATGTAGGTGCCGTTCATCCAGCGCAGCTTGTCGGCGTCGAAGATCGCCGGTGAGGCATGCAACCGCTCCAGGCTGAACGACCGTTCCAGCTCCGGCAGGCTGAACAGCTCCCGCTCCCCGTCCAGCGACCAGCCGAGCAGGGCCATGTAGTTCACCAGCGCCTCCGGCAGGTAGCCCTGGTCGCGGAACTCGGCGACGCTCATCGATCCGTGGCGCTTGCTCAGCTTCTTCCCGTCGGGTCCGTTGACGACCGGAAGGTGGGCGTAGAGCGGCGGCTTCCACCCGCACGCCTGGAAGATCAGCACGTGCAGCGGGGCCGAGGAGACCCACTCCTGAGCACGCAGGACGTGGCTGACGCGCATGTCGTGGTCGTCGGTGATGGCCGCAAGGTGGTAGGTGGGATAGCCGTCGGACTTCAGCAGCACCGGATCGGGATTGATGTCGCTGTTGCGGCGCTCGATCGGCCCCAGCAGGCGGTCCTCATAGCGGGTTGCGCCGTCCAGAGGCACCTTGAACCGGACGACCGACGGCTCGCCTCGCTCCTCGTGTTGCCGGCGCTCGTCCGCCGAAAGGTTCCGGCAGCGGCGGTCGTACCCGCCGCCGGACCCGCGCACCCGCTGCAGGCGCTCAGGGTCGCAATAGCAGCGATAGGCGCGGCCGGTCTCCACCAGCCGCGCGGCCACGGCGCGGTGGCGCTCGACGCGTTCCGACTGCACGTACGGGCCGTGCGGTCCACCCACGGACGGCCCCTCGTCCCAGCGCAGTCCCAGCCAGCCGAGGGTGTCGTAGATGTCTTCCAGCGCGGCCGGATCGAACCGCGCGCGATCGGTGTCCTCGATGCGCAGGATGAAGGTCCCGCCGGCCGAACGCGCCAGCAGGTAGGCGAACAGGGCGGTGCGAGCTCCGCCGATGTGGTGCAGCCCCGTGGGCGAAGGGGCGTAACGGACGCGAAGTGACATTGGCTGCTTCCGGTGGACGGCACAGTAGGGTCGGCCCGGTACGGCGTCAAACGCCCCGGCCGCAACTCAACCGAACGGGCACCATAGGGGCGGCCCGCGACCGCGTCAAACGGCGCGCCGGGGTGGCAGGAGGGACATCGCTTGCACGGTGCTCCGGACGCCCCATAGACTCCCGGCGATGGCCGAACGATCACATCCACGGACCCTGATCGACCGCCTGTGGCCGCCGGCCGGGAGCGCCTCCGAGTCGGGCACATGGGGCGCCAACCTGTTCCGCGTCGCGTTCCTGGCACTGGTGGGCAGCGCGCTTGTCGCGGTTTCGTCGAAGGTCCAGATCCCGATGGTGCCGGTACCGATGACCCTGCAGACCCTGGTGATCCTGGTCATCGGCATGGCCGCCGGATGGCGCCTGGGCGGCCTCACGGTGCTGGTCTACCTTGCGGAAGGAGCCGTGGGGCTACCGGTCTTCGCCGGCACGCCGGAGAGAGGAATCGGCCTGACCTACATGCTCGGCACCACCGGCGGCTACCTGCTTGGCTTCCTGCTGGCAACGCTGGTGATCGGCCTGCTGGCCGAGGCCGGCTGGGACCGCAGCGTGCCGCTGGCGGCGGCGGCCATGCTGATCGGCAACGTCGTCATCTACGTCCCGGGACTGCTGTGGCTCGGGAGCGTCGCCGGCTGGGACAACCCGATCCTGCAGTGGGGGCTGACGCCATTCATCGTGGGCGACCTCGTGAAGCTGGCCATCGCGGCGCTGCTACTGCCCGCCGCCTGGCGGCTGGTCCGGACGAGCTGAAGGAGCCGGTCCCCAGGATCGTCCGGCGGCTCATCGAGCCCGCGGAGGCAGCAGCGTCGATCGTCGACCTGGCCGCTCCGGCACCGTTGCGCGCCGTCCTGACCACCGCGGCCGCGGGAGACATGAGCGACCCGGCGGCGCAGCAGCGGCTGTGCCGGGAGCTCGGGGTCGCCCCGGAACGGCTTCGCCGCGTCGCGCAAAGGCACACGCGCCGCGTGGTGGTCGCCGACACCGCTGCCGCGGATACCGCGGCCGACGGCATGATCGCCGGCGGGGCCGAAGAGGTCCTGTGCGTGGCCGTCGCCGATTGCCTGCCCATCTTCCTGATCCCTCGCGACGGGCGGCTTCCGGCGCTGCTGCACTCCGGCTGGCGCGGCACCGGCATCGTCACCGCCGCGCTCGCCTGCCTGGAGCGCCGCTTCGGCCGATCCGCCGGCGCGTATCACGCGATCATCGGTCCCGGCATCGGCCCGTGCTGCTACGACGTTCCCGCGGAGCGGGCACGACGCTTCCGCGAACGATTCGGCCCGGAGACGGCCGAGGCGTCAGGAGCGACAGGCCGCATAGACCTGCGCGCGGCCAACATGGCCCTGCTCGGTGATGCGGGCGTCGCCGGCATCACCGTCTACGACGCCTGCACGGCCTGCTCTCCGGCGCTCCACTCCTTTCGCGCCGAGCGGGCGGCCGGCCGCGACGGCAGCCGGCGGATGGCGGCGCTGCTGGGAAGGTTCGAGCGCTGACGGCAACGCCGCGCGGATGACAGCCGATCCACGTACCGCGACAATGGCGGTCGTGCGCACGTTCAACACCACCGGTGTAGGGATGTCGCCCATCCGCAACGTGGGAATCATCTCGCACATCGATGCCGGCAAGACCACGACCACGGAGCGAATGCTCTTCTTCACGGGGCGCACGCACCGCATCGGCGAGGTCGACGACGGCGAGGCGACCACGGACTGGATGCCGCAGGAGCAGGAACGCGGCATCAGCATCACCTCGGCCGCCATAACCTGCTTCTGGGCCGACCACCAGATCAACCTCATCGACACCCCCGGACACGTCGACTTCACCGCCGAGGTGGAGCGTTCGCTGCGCGTGCTGGACGGCGCGGTGGCGATATTCTCGGCCGTGGAGGGGGTCGAGCCGCAGTCGGAGACGGTGTGGCACCAGGCGGACCGACACTCGGTCGCCCGCATCGCTTTCGTGAACAAGCTGGACCGCGCGGGCGCATCGTTCGACGCGGTGCTGCAGCAGATGCGCAGCCTGCTCTCCGCCGAACCGGTGGCGCTGCAGGTGCCGTGGGGCGAAGACCGTGAGCTGCGCGGGATTGTCGATCTGATCACGATGGAGCGAATCTCCTGGAGCGACGACGGTACCGCGATGCGGTGCTTCGCGGCCGATCCGGCAGATCCCGACGTGGGCCCGCGCCGCGATCTGCTCGTCGACGCACTCGCCGACGGGTCGGACGAGATCGCCGAGCGTTACCTGGAAGGCCGCGAGCTGCCCGTGCCGCTGCTGCGCGAGGCGGTTCGCGCGGCGGTGGCTTCGGGCCGGTTCGTGCCCGTGCTCGCCGGCGCGGCGCGGCGCAACATCGGCATCCAGCCACTGCTGGATGCGATCGTCTGGTACCTGCCGGCACCGGACGAGCTTCCGGCTCTCCAGCTCCTCGATCGTGACGGGAGCGCCGCCGGCCTGCCATCGTTGGCCCGATCCTCGGCGGGGCCGCCGGTCGCGCTTGCCTTCAAGCTGCAGAATGACCGCGAATCCGGAGCCTTGAGCTACCTCCGGGTCTACGCGGGGACATTCCAGCGCGGCGATCGGCTCCTCAACCTCAGCCGGGGCCGCACCGAGCGGATCCAGCGCCTGCTGCGCATGCACGCAAACCGGCGCGAACAGATCGAGTCCGTGAGCGCCGGCGACATCGCCGTGGTGGTCGGATTGAAATTCACCCGCACCGGAGACACCGTGACCCGCAAGCAGCGCGGCAACCCGGCAGGGGCAGACGCACGGCCGGCCGGGCTGCTGGAACGCATGCGCTTCCCGCTGCCGGTGGTGTCGGTCGCCGTGGAGCCGAACTCCGCCTCCGACGCGGCCGCGCTGCTCGCTGCCATCGAGGCGCTGCGACTGGAAGACCCGACGTTCGCGGTAGAGGAGAACGATGAGACCGGGCAGCTGCTGGTCTCCGGCATGGGCGAGTTGCACCTCGAAGTGCTGATGCGACAGATCGCGGAGCGCACCGGCATCGCCGCCAACGTCGGCAAGCCGCAGGTCTCCTTTCGGGAGTCGGTCTCAGCCGCGGTCGGGCATCGCGAGGAGTTCGAGCGCGAGATCGGTGGCCGTGTCCACCACGCGGCCTTGAGCCTGCGCGTCGCGCCGCGCAGGCTGGGCGGCGAGTGCACGTTCGATCCCGGCACGGTCCCGGCCGCCGCGGGCCTTCCGGAGGAGCTGTGCGCGGCGATCGCACGCGGCATCGAGGCCGGCTTCTCCTCCGGTCCCGGATTCGGCTACCCGCTGGTCGATGTCGCGGTCGAGCTGACCGACTGCGTCTACGACCAGGAACGCGCCAGCGAGTTCGCGTTCGAAGCCGCCGCGGCGAGCGGCTTCGTGAGCTGCTGCCGCAAGGCGGCGCCGATCCTGCTTGAGCCGGTGATGAGCGTGGACGTCACCACGCCCAAGGATTTCGTCGGCGAGGTCCTCGGCGGCCTGCAGATGCGCGGCGGAGCCATCGACACGGTGGAGTCCGGCCATGCCGCCGAGCGGGTGAGCGCACGGGTGCCGCTGGGGGCCATGTTCGGTTACACCACCGACCTGCGCAGCGCCACCCAGGGCCGCGCGGCGTACACGATGACGTTCGCCCACTACGCGCCGGCGCGCGGAAACTGAGGCGCCGCGGGCACGCCGCTCACCGCCCGCGTGCGCACGCCGCTTGACAGCCCAATACCGCCTGCATAGCGTCGCCGTTCAGAGTCCAGCCCGGAGTACCACCGTCATGAGCGTCCCTACAGACCGAATTCGCAACGTCGCCCTGGTCGGCCACAGCGGCACGGGAAAGACCACGCTGATGGATCAGATACTGGTCCACGGCGGCGTGGTTCCCAAGTTCGACCCCGGCAAGTCCGTCAGCGACTGCACCGAGGAGGAGATCGCCCGCAAGATCTCGATCTACAGCGCCTTTTCCCACATCGACTGGGACGGCCGCAAGGTCAATTTCGTCGACTCGCCGGGTTCCGGCGACTTCATCGGCGAGGTGGTGGCCGCACTCGGCGCCGCCGAGTGCGCGGTCGTCGTGGTCGGCGCCGACGTCGGCGTGCAGATCGAGACGGCGAAGCTGTGGCGCCGCCTGGAGCGGGACGGAACGCCCCGCATCATCTTCGTCAACGGCATGGACAAGGAGCACGCCGACTTCGACTCCGTGATGGAAAACCTGGGCCAGACGTTCAGCGGGACGTTCGCACCGCTGAGCGTCCCGATCGGAGCCGGCAACTCCTTCGAGGGCGTCGTGGACGTCGTCGGCCAGCGGGCGCTGCTGCGCTCGGGCAGCGGCGACGCTCCGGTCCCGGACGCGGTGAGCGATGCGGTCGAGGAGCGGCGGCAGGAATTGATGGAGGCCGCTGCGGAAGGCGATGACGACCTGATGGAGAAGTACCTGGAGGACGAGGTGCTGACCGACGAGGAGATCCTCCGGGGAGTGACGGCGGCGGTCGCTGCCGGTCAGGTATTCCCGGTGCTGGCGGGCTCCGCCCTGCACGACGTGGGGATCACGCCGCTGCTGGACGCGATCGTGCGCACCGTGCCGTCACCGGCCGGCGCGACGGTGCAGGCCGACGGCACCGGCGAGATCACCCCCACCACGATCGATCCGTCCGGCTCGACCTCCGCGCTGGTGCTGAAGACCAGCGTCGATCAGTACGCCGGCCGGCTGTCGTTCGTGAAGGTCATCACCGGCGGCCTGCACAGCGACGATGATCTGATCTGCGCGCGCACCGGATCCAAGATCCGGGTGACCAAGCTGACCACGCGCCAGGGCGAGAAGCTCGAGGACGTGCAGGAGCTGTGCGCCGGTGACATCGGCGTGCTGAACAAGCTCACCGAAGTCGCCACCTGCGACACGCTGCACGCCCCGGATGCGCCGGTGAGCTATGTGCCGCTGGACTTCCCGCAGCCCGTGCACGCGCTCGCCCTGCGCACCGCGTCCAAGCAGGACGAAGACAAGCTCTCGGAGATCATCGGCAGGACGGCGGACTCCGATCCGACCTTTCGCGTCCGCTACGACGGCGAGACGCGCGAGACCGTGGTCGCGGCCATCGGGGAGTTGCACCTTGCGGTGGTCCTGGGCCGGATCCGCGACGGGCACAAGATAGAGGTGGAGACCTACCTGCCGCGGGTGGCCTATCGCGAGACGATCAACAAGCCGGCGGCAGCGGACTACCAGCACAAGAAGCAGACCGGCGGGCACGGCCAGTACGCCAAGGTCTCACTGGAGATCAAGCCGCTGCCGCGAGGCGAGAAGTTCCGGTTCGAGAACGGCATCGTGGGAGGTGCCATCTCGCGGGGGTATCTCCCGGGGGTCGAAAAGGGCGTGCTGGAAGCGCTGCAGTCCGGCGTCCTCGCCGGCTACCCGGTCGTGGACGTGGAGGCAAGGGTGGTGGACGGCAGGGAGCACTCGGTCGACTCCTCCGAGCTGGCCTTCAAGCTCGCTTCCCGGGAGGCTGCCAAGGAGGCGCTGGCACAGGCCAAGCCGGTCCTGCTGGAGCCGGTCGTCGACCTCGCCGTGCTGACCGAGGATCAGTACCTGGGCGATATCCTGTCCGACCTGAGTTCACGGCGTGGGCGCGTGACCGGCCAGGAGCCGATCGGGTCGCTGCAGGAAATCCGCGCACAGGTACCGCAGGCCGAGATGCTGCGCTACTCCATCGACCTCAAGTCGATGACCTCCGGCACCGCGTCCTTCGAGATGACCTTCAGCCACTACTCGCCGATCTCCGGAAAGGTGGCCGAGGACGTGATCGCCCGCGCCAAGCAGTCGGACGGAGACTGACGGATCAGGGCGCGGGACGGGCTTGGCCCGTTCCGCTTGTCGCCCCTTCGGTGACAGTCTGATACGGGGATTTGGTACGGGGACGCTGCCGTCTACGGAAGACGCTGCCGTCTACAGAAACAGCACGCTTGCCAGCAGGAAGTGGATGACCCCGACGCCGATGCCGGCCAGCCCCAGCGGAGTCCGGTACGGCCTCAGCGTTTCGTCGATGCGGGCTATGCCGGTGGCGCCTGAATCCGACGACTCGGCGGCGGCCTGATCCTGTTCGTCGCCGACCACCTGATCGACACCGCCTCCCTGGTCGACACTGCCTCCCTGGCCGACACCGCCTCCCTGCTCGACGCTGCCTTCCGGCAACCGCCGCTCCTGGAAGCGATCGATCATGAGCATGGCTCCCAGCAGCATGCCGGAAATTGCCGGCAGGAAGTCGCCGACGATGATCAACTCACCCGGGGCGCGCCAGAAGAGCTTCACGAACCCTATCACCAGGGCGATGGCGCCCAGGGTACCCTTGGCGCGGCTGCTTGCCGCGAATCGCCGCAGCGGCTCCAGAACAGGCACCCGGTCCACCAGGTAGTCGGCCGCCAGGGTCGCGCCGGCGGCGATGGTGGTCAACACCGACAACAGGTAGATATGCACCCCGACAGGTTAAGCGCCCGCCTGCGGTCACGTCAACAACGAAACGCAGAGTCTACAAATGTGATGGCGGTCGGCCTGCGCTACCCGAAGCGTCCTGGCCGGCTACCACCCGCGACACCGACGCCGGCAGGTCCTCCGCCATGAACCAGCCTCGCTCGCGGTACCGCTCTCGGGCCGCCGCGGCGTGGATCAGCACCCCTGCGCAGGCTGCCTGATAGGGGCCGAGCCGACCGCCGGCCAGCAGGGCGCCGACCACGCCGGCCAGCACATCTCCGGAACCGCCGGTGGCCAGCCACGGCTGCATGCCGTCCACCACGCTCAGAGGGGGCTCGTTGCCTTCGCCCGGCGCGGCGATGTAGGTCACGTGCCCCTTCAGCACGACGACCGCTCCGACGAGGGCGGCCGCCTCGGCCGCGGCGGCGGCGGGATCCGCCAGCACCTCGGCGACGGCGGCATCGAGCAGGCGCGCCAGCTCTCCCGGATGGGGGGTCAGCACCCATTGGCCGGCGAGCGGCGCTGCGCCACCTCCCGCCCGCGCGAGCAGTGTGATCGCATCCGCATCCAGCACGCCGCGACACGGCAGGGCGAGCAGCCGCTGCAGCCACTCCGAGCGGGCCGGCCCGGTCCCCCACCCGGGGCCGACCACAAGGCTGTCGAAGCCGCGGGCGAGCTCGCTCGGGTCCGCGGCTTCCGACCACGCTGCGACCATCACCGAGGTGAGCGCGCCGGCCTGGACCGGGTACGTGTCGGCGTCGGCGTGCAGCGTCACCAGGCCGGCGCGGCTGCAGGCGGGGGCGGTCGCGGCGAGGCGAGCGGCGCCCGCGGTGCCGGCCGAGCCGGCCAGCACCGCCACGTGACCTCGGATCCCCTTGTGCGCGTCAGCCGGGACGGAGGGGAGCATCTCCGTCAACGCTGCGGGGCCGAGCAGCCGAGCGGTCCCCACGGCGGGATCGGTGAGCGCTGCGGGAAAGCCGATCGGCACGACGATGATGCTCCCGCATGCGGGCCGGGCCGCCGGCAGGTAGAGCGCCCTCTTCGGAAGCTCCAGCGCCAGCGTCCAGTCGGCGCGGACGGCGGGCATGCCGGCCGTGAATCGGTCGCCCACCCCGCTCGGCGCATCAAGCGCGATGACGCGCGCCGGGCTGCGGTTGATCCGTTCGGCCAGCGCCGCCGCCGGCCCCCGCAACGCCCCGCGCTGTCCCGTGCCGGCCATTCCGTCGATCACCCATCCGCGGTCCAGCGATCCCTCCGCCGCGTCGAGCACGGAGATGCCAAGCGCCCGGCAGATGGCCAGGTTGGCCGCACACTGGCTTCCATCGGCAGGTTCGCCGTGGCTGAGAAGGACCGTCATGCTCCGGGCGCCGATGACGTGAAGCTGACGAGCGATGACCAGCGCGTCCCCGCCGTTGTTGCCGCGTCCGGACACGATCGTGACCGGCTCCCCCGGCACCGGACGGCGCCAGACACACCGTTGCATCGCGTCCAGCGCCTTGAGACCGGCATTCTCCATCAGGATCGGCGACGGTATCCGGAAGCGCTCGGAGGCCTCGCGGTCGATCGCCGACATCTGCGCCGAGTCGACCAGGCGGTGTACACCCGGTTCGCCCTCCAGACGCAGCACGCCCGCGTCAGCGGCCATCAAAGCCCTTGCATCAGGAGGTCGGTTCTCCACCAGAAGAAATCCACCCGATCCGGCCCGATCCGGGCACCGTACAGTACGCCATCCGTCGCCACCTGCAGTTCCGAGAGCTGCAGGGCAGGATCTTGCAGAGATAGCTCGACCTGCGCCAGGGGCCGACCCTCGCCATCGGTGACGGTGAGTGAGGCGCGATGAGATCCCGCGCTGACGGCCTCGGCGGCACCGCCGTGCGAGACGAAGAACAGCCGCCCGCGTGCGCCGCCGAGCAGGCGGAACGGCGCATGCGGGGAGTGCGGCGCCGGGAACGCCCGGCGCGGTGCGTCTTCCCCGGTCACGCGCCAGATGTCGGCGTGCCCGCCGGGCAGCGCCACCGTCTCAACCAGCAGATGCGGCGGCCCGCGTCCGTCGGCCAGCACGGACTCGATCTCCACGGGCGGCGGGGCATCGTCCGCGCTTCGCAGATCGCCGGCCGACAACCGACGCCCGAACCGCAGGACCCCCTCGGCGTCGAACCAGAACGCCTGCCACGAGTCGGCGTCGCGGGTGACGACGAACAGCTCGTCGCGCTCGGTGACCAGCAGGCGCTGCACCCGTCCGAACGGCGTGCCGCTCACCCCCTCGCGACCCACGTAGCCCAGATCGGCGCCCGTACGGTCGAACCGGCGCACCACGTGGCTGCGGACGACTCCGTCCTCCTGCTGCCAGTCGTCCGGCGCGAGCCGTTCCTGGACGTACATCGTCCCGTGCGAATCGACCGCTATCCTTCCCAGCGGGCCCAGTGGCAGGCTGCGCGCGAGGCGGGTGGTTACGCCGTCCGCTTCCGGTTCTGCGAGCCCCACCGGCCTCGGGTTCGAGCGCGGGTCGTACAGCAGCAGCAGCAGGTCTCCGAACGACGAGAACCGCATCACCTTGCGCACCGGCGCGTTGACCACGTGGAACAGACCACCGCTCAGCGACAGCCAGACGCCCGCCTGCTCGTAACCGGGAACGACGTGTACCTGGTCTTCCAGCGGTCCCACCGACAGGTTGAACAGCTCCTGGCGCGTCACCAGCGATGTCCGTTCCGCGCAACCCGCCGCGACCAGCGCCACGGCCAGCGCCACGGCCAGACGTGCCGCCGCACCGGCTCCGCGTACGCGCCCGCCAGGCGCCTTGACCGTGGCTTCCAACCGTCGATACACTCGCGACATGCGGGGTTTCCTGTCCCGCGTGCTCGGCTCAAAGTCCAACCGTGATCTGAAGGCCCTGGTTCCGCTCGTGAACCGGATCAACGAGCTGGAGTCGCGGATGGTCGCTCTCACCGAAACCGACTTCCCGGCGTGGACGGACAGGCTGCGGACGCGGCTCGAGTCGGGCGAAGCGCGCGACCAGATCCTGCCGGAGGCGTTCGCGCTGGCGCGTGAGGCTGCCCGCCGGCAACTCGGCGAGCGCATCTTCGACGTCCAGCTCATGGGGGGAATCATCCTGGACCGCGGCGCGATCGTCGAGATGAAGACCGGCGAGGGAAAGACCCTCGCCAGCGTCCCCGCCGCCTATCTCAACGCGCTCTCCGGGGCCGGCGTCCACGTCGTCACGGTCAACGACTACCTGGCCGAACGCGACGCCGAATGGATGGGCCGCGTGCACCGCTACCTGGGCCTGAGCGTCGGGGTCGTCCTGTCGCGCATGGAGATGCGCGAACGGACCGAGGCGTACGCGTGCGACATCACCTACGGCACCAACAACGAGTTGGGATTCGACTACCTGCGCGACAACATGCGCTGGGACTCCGACGCTCGCGTGCAGCGCGGTCACCGGTATTGCATCGTGGACGAGATCGACTCGATCCTGATCGACGAGGCACGGACCCCGCTGATCATCTCCGGGGCGGCCGAAGACGACACGGAGCGGTTCGCCCAGGTCGATCGGCTGGTGGGCGCGCTCCGCGAGTGCGCGAAGGATCCGCAGACCGACGACTACCCCGAGGAGCCGATCGGCCACTACAAGATCGACGAGAAGGGCAAGCGCATCTCGTTCACCGACGAAGGGATCGCCGCAGCCGAAGGCGTGCTGCGCGGCAAGCGCCTGATCCGGGGATCGCTGGTAGACGACGAGAACTTCGAGTTCATCCACTACCTCACCCAGGCGCTGCGCGCCCACCGGTTGTTCCAGCGGGACGTGGACTACGTGATCGAGGACGGCACCGTGCAGATCGTCGACGAGTTCACCGGCCGCATTCTGCATGGCCGGCGCTATTCGGACGGACTGCACCAGGCGATCGAGGCGAAGGAGCGCATCCAGATCCTCAAGCGCAACCGGACGCTGGCCTCCATCTCCTTTCAGAACTACTTCAAGCTCTACGGCAAGCTGTCCGGCATGACCGGCACGGCCGATACCGAGGCGACGGAGTTCAGCAACATCTACGGACTGGACGTGGTGGTCATACCCACCAACCGTCCGCTGATCCGGGCCGACCACGACGACGTGATCTTCCTCAACGAGCAGGACAAGATGGCCGCGATCTGCGATGAGCTGGCTGCCTGTCAGAACGCGGGGCAGCCGGTGCTGGTCGGCACCGTCTCCATCGAGAAGTCCGAGCAGCTCTCGAAGCTGTTGCACGGTCGCGGGGTCCAGCACGAAGTGCTCAATGCCAAGGCGCACGCGCGGGAGGCGCTGATTATCGCGCAGGCGGGAGCCGAGCGTGGGGTGACGATCGCCACCAACATGGCCGGACGCGGCACCGACATCAAGCTCGGCGGCAATCCGGAGTATGCCGCCCGCCGTCGCCATGCCGCCGACAGCGGTAACGGAGCCGGTGACGCCGCCGGTGACGAGGAGCGGTTCAGAGCCATCTACGAGCGCGAGCTGGATGACTGGCGCCATCGCTACGACGCCGTCCGCGGCGCCGGCGGGCTGCACGTGCTCGGCACCGAGCGACACGAGTCGCGCCGTATCGACAACCAGCTCCGCGGCCGCTCCGGACGTCAGGGCGACCCCGGGTCCTCCCGTTTCTACATCTCGCTCGACGACGATCTGATGCGGCTGTTCGGCGAAAACCTGCGGAGCATGATGTCGAAGGTGGGCATGAAGGACGGAGAGCCCCTGGCCCATCCGTGGCTGAACAAGTCGATCGCCCGCGCGCAGAAGCGGGTCGAGGAGCGCAATTTCGAGCTGCGCAAGCACCTGTTGGACTTCGACAACGTGCTCAACGAGCAGCGCAAGTACATCTACGGAAAGCGCGACGAGATCATGGCCGATGGCGATCTGCTCGACCGGGTACGGGAGACGGCCGCGGTGGCGGTCGAGGAGCTGACCGGCGCCGCCGAGTACTCCGTGGCCGGGACGCTCGCCGCGTTGCGCTCCCGATTCGGATTCACCATGCCGGACGGGGAGTCGGCGCTGACCGATCTGCGCGGCAGCGAGTTGGGCGACCGGGTGATAGCCGAGATGGACGCCCATCTCGCCGAAAAGGCGGATCTGGTCGGCCCGGCCAACTTCAATCTGTTCATCCGCTACGAGTATCTGCGTCTGATCGACGCCCGGTGGCAGGATCACCTTGAGAACCTCGACGCGCTGCGCGACGCGGTGTACCTGCGCACCTACAGCCAGAAGAACCCCTTGCTGGAGTACAAGCTCGAGGGCTTTCAGATCTTCGACGAGATGCTTGCCGGTATCCGGAACACCATCGCGGAGAAGATCTTCCGAGTCACGATCCGGACCGGGAACGGTACGGCGAGCGGCGGACGGCCGGCGCGCAGACTGCAGCCGCAAGGCATGGCGACCGTGCATCGCGAGCTGGGACAGTTCGCGGCGATGCGACAGGGCGACGCGGAAGGCACCTCGGCGACGCCCGCCCGGCGGGCGCCCAGCCGGCGGGCCACGCCGGTCGGATCGGCTGCCGCGGTCGCATCTCCCGCCAGCGCAGGGCCGGCACTGCCAGGGCCGTCCGGGCCGCAGGCGGAACGGAAGGTCGGACGCAACGAGCCTTGCTACTGCGGCAGCGGCAAGAAGTTCAAGTTCTGCCACGGACGCTGACCAGGTATCGTTCCGACCACTCGAGGCCCTGCACATTGACGGCATGCACATTCTGGTAACCAACGACGACGGTCCGGAGTCTCCGTTCGTGGCCCCGCTGGTCAAGGCCGCCGCCTCGCTGGGGTCGGTCACGGTGGTCCTGCCCGCCTCGGAGCGGAGCTGGACGGCGAAGGCGATGACCCGCTACGCCGACCTGCCGCTGGCACGCCATGACCACCGGGATCGAGCCGGTCACGCCGTAACCGGTTTCACCCTGGGAGGCGCGCCGGCCGACTGCGTCAACGCAGGCTGCTATCTGCTCAGTCCGCGCACGCCCGACCTGGTCCTGTCCGGCGTGAACGCCGGTGAGAACACCGGCGTCTCCTACGCGGCCTCATCCGGCACGATCGGCGCCTGCCTGGAGGCCAACATCGCGCTCATTCCGGCGGTCGCCCTGTCGCAGCAACTCACCCCGGCAGGATTCGGCCACTGGGCCGCACGCGCACCGGCGGATCCGGGAACGGAGTTGGGAGATGCCGTCGCGCGGCTCGATCACCTGCTGCCTACACTGCTGGCCGACCTGCTGCCGCGGGTTCGTCCGCCCGGCGAACGCCGGACCGAATGTCCCGTCACCTGGAGCGTGAACTTCCCGGCGCGGCTGGCGGCCGAGTGGCGGCTGGTCCCGTGCGCGTTGGAGCGCGCGCGTTACGGCTCCTGCTTCGAGCGCCACGGAGACGTGCTGCGCCACGTGGGGGCTCCCGCCATCCGCGACCCCGACGAAGGGACCGACATCGACGTGCTCGCCCGGGGATCCGTCAGCCTGACCTGCATCGACCCGTGGTCCATGGGCCAAGTGACACCCCTGGTCTGACTGCCCGCCCACACCCAACGAAACGGCGCCAGGGGCGCCGGGACAACCCGTATCCGGCGAGGAACGCATCGGGAACCGATGCGTTCCGAGCCAAAGGAGGGGCTGGGCCACGAACAGCGCCGTTGCACGGCGCCGTTCGTGGGGCGCTACAGGCCGGGCACCTGGGAGGTCGGGTTGATCGGCTGCCGCCGGCTCCACAGCTCGAAGTGGAGATGGGGGCCGGTGGACTGGCCGGTCGAACCCACGCGGCCGATCGTGCTGCCGGTGGATACCAGCTCGCCAACGTGGACGTGCACGGAGGACAGGTGGGCGTACAGCGTCTGGTAGGAACGCGCTCCATGGTCGATCACGACGTACCGCCCCAGGACGCCGTCGCTTGCCACCCGCTCGACGCGGCCGTCCGCGGCCGCCTGCACCGGGGTTCCGTGCGGCGCGGCGATGTCGACGCCGCGGTGCATGCGCCACTTGCCGCTGAACGGATGCACGCGCATCCCGAACGGGGAGCTCACCCAGCCTCCGTACAGCGGCCGACCGAACCCCAGACCCATCCTCAGCAGGCGCTCGAACCCGGAGTTCTGGGCGCCGGGGAAGAACAACTCACCGCTCACCGACTGGGCGTCGCCGGGATTGGCGGCCAGCACGTCGCTGCCGGCCAGCCCGTGGTCGCCGGCCACGGTCTCCAGATGATCCCTGCTCTCCACCGTCAGATAGAGTCCGTCCTGGTTCGGAATCGTGAAGACTTCACCGATCTTGACGTTGTGGACGCCGGAACCCGCGTCGCGGTTGAGGCTGGACAGCGTGTCCAGCGTCAGTCCGAAACGCTTCTTGATGAGGGACAGGTTGTCGCCGGGTTGAGCGACGTAGCGCATGGTGGCGATGGGCAACGGCCACGCCGCCGAAGCTGCGCCGCCTGCGGGCAGGACCGCCGCGGGAACGACACGAGGCTGGTGGAGCACCTCGAACCATCGCTCCGGCAGGTGCAGGTAGTCGCGTTCCAGAGTGGCCTTCTTCGTCAGGTACCAGCCACCGGACTGCGCGGCGATAAGGATCACCGACAGGATCACGATGCCTACCGGCAGGATTCGATCTGCGCGCCCCTCCACGAGCGGGCCCGATATTAGTGCAGATAGCGGCTCGGGTCAACAGGTTCGCCAGCCTTGAAGATCGCGAAGTGCAGGTGGCTGTCCTCGCCATCCTGCGCGGGTCCCATCGTGCCGATGACCTGGCTCTGGGCCACAACAGCACCTGCCGCCGCATGAGCCTGTGACAGGCGCGCGTACAGGGTCTGGTAGCCGTCGGCATGTACCAGCACCAGGTAACGTCCGTACGTGCCATTTACGCCAACGCGCCCGACCCGTCCCGCCATGGAGGCGGCCACGGGGGTACCTGCCGCGGACACGATGTCGATGCCGTCATGGAAGCGGCGAATGCCGGTGACCGGATCCGCGTGGTAGCCGAAGCGCGTGACGACCCGGCCGGGCACGGGTTTCAGGAACAGCCTGCCGAGCACGGCATTTCGTGCGTCCATCGGCAGCGAAGCGCCCGGAATGAACAGTTTCTGCCCCACACCGAGCCTGGACGGCACGTCGTTCCACTCCATCAAGTCCGTCAGGCGCACACCGTGCCGGGCGGCGATCTCGCTCAGCGTGTCACCCGATCGCACCGAGTAGGAGAGGCCTGAAGCGTTCGGGATCGACAGCTCCACGCCTTCCCGCAGTTCGTTCACGTCGCGGATGCCGTTGAAGCTGATCAAGGTGTCGAGGTCGATGCCGAAACGGTGCGCGATCTCCGAGAGGGAATCGTCGGCATGCACCAGATACGAGCGCAGCGACAGGTCGGCGACGCCGTCCCGCTCCCCGGCGCCCGCCGGGCGGGAGTCGGCCGGCGCCACCTCGCGGTGCACGAGGCTGTCGGCAGGCCCGGGCTCGGGCACCAGGAGCGGGCCGTGGGGCCGGGCAGCGGCGATCACCAGACCGGCGGGTATGGCCGCCGCGGCGATGGCCAGCGCCGCTTTCACGGTCACGTGGAACCTGCCGCGCAGGCGGCTGCGCAACCGGCCACGCAACCCCCGCCGCCACAGGGCGCGCAGGGATGGGTCGCGAGCGCGGTCGGCCGCGTCGGATACGCCGGCCGGGACGATCGTCAACTGCTCTGCCCGGCGAGGGCTGAAGTCGAAGATCTCATCGAACCGCGCCTGCCGCACACGGTGGCTGGGGGCGTTCTGCCTCTTCAACTCGCGAACGAACGCGGCACGGGCACGACCGGGTGCGGCGACTTTCTGGTGGTGGAGTGCACGTACCATCGTCCTCTGTATCGACAGATCCCGCGCCACCTATTACATTTTGCGGGGACCCGGACGGCACCGATGTTGGAAGCGCGCGAACGCTACCGCATGTGGACGGTGATCGTCGGCCTGGGCGTCGTTGCCGTGGTGATCGCGGCGCGGTTCGTCTGGCTCATGGCCGTCCAGCCGTTGCCGGATCCGCGTTCCGCGGTGCAGGTCGCCGATGTCGAGCGCGGCCCCATCCTGGATCGCAACGGGCGTCTGCTGGCGATCGCAACGCGCTTCGACTCGGTTGCGGTCTGGACCCCGGACGTCACCGACCCTGCGAGGACGGCGGCGACGCTGAGCGAAGTCCTGGACCTGGACCGGTCACGGCTGGAACAGCGCCTGCGCGGCCGGCCCCACTTCGCCTATCTCAAGCGCAAGATCACGCCGACCGAGTCGGCGCAACTGCGAGTGCATCTGCAGGCCGGCGAGCTGCGCGGCGTATCGCTGCAACCCGAGTTCGGGCGCACCTACCCGGAGCAGGAACTGGCCAGTCATGTGGTCGGCTTCGTGGGGGTCGACGACATCGGACTTGACGGGATCGAGAACACCTTCGATCACGTGCTTTCCCCGGCGGTCGTCCAGCCCGGAGAACATCTGGTGCGGGGTCACCAGGTCGTGCTCACCATCGACGTGAACGTGCAGTACGCGATGGAGCAGATCGCGGTGCGCGCGCGCACCGAGCACCGCGCCCGGTGGGTGACGATTCTGGTCATGGTGCCGCAGACCGGCGAGCTGCTGGCCTATGCCGCATCGCCGCGCTACGACCCGAACTCGATCGACACAAGCTCGGCGCAAACCCGCATCAACCGACCCGTCGCGGTGGCCTACGAGCCCGGCTCCGTGTTCAAGGTGTTCTCCATGGCTTCCCTGCTCGACGACGGAGCCGTAACTCCGACCGACACCTTTTACTGCGGCGGCCACTACACGCGCCGCACTCCCGGGGGCGGCACGATCCGGATCGCGGACCTGAAAACGCACGGCACGGTCACCGCCGCCGACATCATCAGGTACTCGTGCAACGCGGGGGCCGGCTACGCTTCGGACCAGACCGACGACGGCAGCTTCCACGCCTCGCTCAGCGCATTCGGGTTCGGCTCGACGGTCGACCTTCCCTTCTCCGGCGAGACCGCCGGCATCCTCCGCGATGTCGACCGGTGGTCGCTGCGCTCGAAGCCGACCCTGGCGATGGGTCAGGAAGTCGCGGTATCGGCGGTCCAGATCATGCGGGCCGCCAGCGCCATCGCCAACGACGGGATGATGATGCGGCCGCGGATCGTGCGGCGGGTGGTCGCCGCCGACGGCACCACCGTCAAGGACTTTTCGCCCGAACCGGTGAGACAGGTCGTGAAGCCGGCGGTCGCCCGCACCGTGCTCGCCATGATGGAAGGGGCGACCGAGCCCGGTGGCACGGCCGTGCTGGCGCGGGTTCCCGGCCTTCGGGTCTCCGGCAAGACCGGCACCGCGGAAGTCCTGGACGAGAGAACCGGCTCCTATTCCGAGGATACGGTGATCGCGTCGTTCCTGGCCATCGCGCCGACCGAGAGCCCGCAAGTGATCTTCTACGTCGCCATCCACAGTCCGCGCGGGCCGGCCACCTACGGCGGCCTGATCGCGGCTCCCTTGTTCGCGGAGGCTGCCGAGTTCCTCGTGCCGTACCTGTCGCTGTCGAGTGCCGATTCACCGCGCGTGCGGTACCACGGTGCCATCACGCGGCGGACACCGGCGGTTCCGGCGGTGCAGGCGGCGATCGGCGACTATCGGGGTCTGCCCAAGCGCAGCCTGGTGCCCCTGCTGAGCGACAGCCGCCTGCACGTGCGCCTGATCGGCAACGGCTACGTGCACTCGCAGAGTCCACCGCCGGGAACACCGATCAGCGACGGTCTGGAGGTGCGCCTCACACTGCGGTGAGGTCAGGCGTGCCCCCCGGGGACGGGGAGAGCCCTCCCGCACACCCCTGCGGTCAGATGCCGCGCTTGACGTTGGTGAGCTTGGTCCGCAGGCGCAGTCGGGCCTTGGTGTGAAGCTGCGACACGCGTGACTCGGTCACCTCCAGCACCTGCCCGATCTCCTTGAGGGTCAACTCCTCGTAGTAGTACAGCGCAAGGACCTGCTGCTCGTTCTCCGGCAGTTCCCTGATCGCTTCCACGATCACCCGCCGCATCTCTTCCTTTTCCGCGATGGTCGCGGGTCCGGACTCCGTCGGCGATTCGATGTTGTCCTCAATGGAAACGCGGTCCTCGTCCTCGCCGCCGTGCCAGACGTCGTTCAGCGACACGACCGCGGTGCCGGCGATCCGTACCAGAACACGCTGGAATTCCTGTACGCTGACCCCCATGGCGCCGGCGATCTCCTCGTCGGTCGCAGCCCGCCCCAGGCCTGCCTCCAGTTCGCGGACCGTGTCTTCCACTTCACGGGCCTTCTGACGCACCGACCGCGGCACCCAGTCGATCGCCCGCAACTCGTCGAAGATCGCGCCGCGAATGCGGGTAACCGCGTACGTCTTGAACTTGACGTGCTTGGTCGGATCGAACTTGCTGATGGCGTCGAACAACCCGAACATCCCGCACTGCACGAGGTCGTCGAAGTCGACGGCGCTCGGCATGCCGATCGCGACCCGTCCCGCCACGTACTTCACGAGCGGTGCGTACTGATGGACGAAGTATTCCCGGACGGACGGGTCCCGCTGCTTCCGGTAGTGCTTCCACAGGTCGTTTTCCGGCATCTCCTGCCAGCGCGGATTCGCCTTGATCACGGGAGCTGCACTCCCCGCAGGACGCCGCCGCGGCGCTTGGCCGCCTTCGTCATCGGTCTCCCAAGCCATTGAGCCTGTCGGCATATTAGCATGTATACATCAGAGCACGCCATCCCGCCAAGCGGTGCGTCTCCGGCGCGATGCGCCGACGCACGCGCAGGTCGGCCGTGAGCAGCAGACAGAGTGCGAGCCGGGGTGCGTACGCCGCCGCAGACCGCGGTCGATCGTCATTCAGTGTCCCCTCCCAGTGACGCCGAAACGAATCCAGAACCTAACCCGGGACGGGTGCGCCGTCAACGTGCGCCGGGGCGACGGCGTGTGCTACAGGATGAAGCGCGTCAGGTCACGATCCTCGATGACTCCGGACAGCCGGTCGTCCACGTACTGGGCGGTCACCGTGATCTTCTGCCCCTTTGCGTCGGGTGCGTGGAACGACAACTCCTCGAGGATGTGCTCCAGAATCGTGTACAGCCTGCGCGCTCCGATGTTTTCGGTGCTGGAGTTCACCTCGTTCGCAACTTCGGAGATTCGCACGATCGCATCCGGCGTGAAGTCGAGCTCCACGCCCTCGGTGCCGAGCAACGCCGTGTATTGCTTGATCAGAGCGTTCTCCGGCTGCGTGAGGATCCGCTCGAAGTCCTCCCGGGACAGTTGCTGCAACTCGACGCGAATCGGGAAACGGCCCTGCAACTCCGGGATCAGATCCGACGGTTTGGACATGTGAAACGCGCCGGCAGCGATGAAGAGCACGTGCGTGGTGTCGACCACGCCGTGTCGCGTATTGACCTTGCTGCCCTCGACGATCGGCAGGATGTCGCGCTGCACGCCCTCCCTCGAGACGTCCACGCCGTTGCGGCCCTCGCGCGAGGCGATCTTGTCCAGCTCGTCCAGGAAGACGATCCCCATTTCCTGTACGCGCTCGACAGCCAACTCCGAAACCCGGTCCATGTCCACCAGACGGTCGATCTCCTCGTTCAACAGCATCTGCCGCGCTCGCTTGATGGACGCCTTCTTCTTCTTGGTGTTCTTGCCGCCCAAGAGGTTCGAGAAGTTGCTGAAGTTGAGGTCCATCTCCTCGACTCCCTGGCCGGAAAGGATGGACACGTTGGGCATCTGCTGCGCGCTGACGGTGACCTCCACCGGCCGATCGTCAAGGTCGCCCGCTCGCAGCTTCTCGCGCAGCTTGTCCGCGGTGCTGTTGCCGGCTTCGGATATGGCTGCATCGTCGGTGGCGGTACCGCTCGCGGGCCGCGGCAGCAGAAGCTCCAGCAGGTGGTCCTCGACCCGGCGTTCCGCCTCTTCCTGGACGCCGGCCTGCTCCTCCGCCTTGACCATTGCCACCGCCACGGAGGTCAGGTCACGGATCATGGACTCCACGTCGCGGCCGACGTAGCCAACCTCCGTGTACTTGGTGGCTTCCACCTTCAGAAACGGGGCGCCGCACAGCTTTGCCAGCCGTCGTGCGATTTCGGTCTTGCCGACGCCGGTCGGCCCGATCATGACGATGTTCTTGGGGGAGACCTCATCGCGCAGTTCGCTGGGAAGCTTGCGCCTGCGCATCCGGTTGCGCAGCGCGATGGCGACCGACCGCTTGGCCCTGTGCTGACCGACGATGTAGCGATCGAGCTGCTCGACGATCTGCGCCGGCGTCAACTGATCAAGGTCAATGGTCATCGACCCTCTCCTTGGGCGAATCGGCCTTGCGCGAATCGGCCTTGCCCGAGACCTCTTCGATGACGATCCGGTCGTTGGTATACACGCAGATGTCGGCGGCGATCGCCATCGCGCGCTGGGCTATCTCTCGAGCCGGGAGCTCTGATGCGTCCAGGTAAGCACGGGCCGCCGCGGCGGCGTAGGCGCCTCCCGAACCGATCCCCACGACAGGGTGATCCGGCTCCAGCACGTCGCCGTTGCCGGTGATCAGAAACGTGGCATCAGCGTCCCCGGCCACCAGCAAGGCCTCAAGGCGCCGCAGAACCCGATCGGAACGCCACTCCTTTGCCAGTTCCACCGACGAACGCATCAGGTCCCCGCCATATTCCTTCACCTTCGCCTCGAAACGTTCGAACAGGGTGAAGGCGTCCGCCGTGCCGCCGGCGAAGCCGACAGCTATCCTGCCGCCCATCAGCGTTCGGACCTTGCGCGCGGTGCTCTTCCCCACGGTCGCTTCCAGGGATCCCTGCCCGTCGGCCGCCATTGCCAGCGTGCCGTCGCGGCGGACGGCGACCACGGTGGTCGCGTGTGCCCACACGTCGCGTGCCTTCACGGCGCGGTTCCCGTGCGGGGCCGGCGTGCGTGCGGGTGGGCGACGGCATAGACGTCACGGAGACGGTCCACGCTGGTGTGCGTGTACACCTGGGTGGTGGAAAGGCTGGCGTGGCCAAGCAGCTCCTGCACCGTGCGGATGTCGGCGCCGCCGTTGAGCAGGTGCGTGGCGAAGCTGTGCCTGAAGGTGTGCGGAGAGACCGGCTTGCCGACCTGGTGACGATAACGGCTTACCGCGAGGCGCATGCCGCGGTCGCTGAGGGCGCCGCCACGCCGGTTGAGAAAGACCGCGGCCAGCGACCGGGATTCGGGGTGCGCGGCGAACCGGTTGCGCAGGTAGATCTGCAGGGAACGGACCGCCGATTCCGTCAGGTAGACCATCCGCTGCTTGCCGCCCTTGCCGGTTACGCGGGCGGTACGGGCTTCGAGCTGGACGTCGTCGAGCCGCAGTGCCGCCACCTCCGCGACGCGGCACCCGGTCGCGTACAGGAACTCCATCAGCGCCGCGTCCCGCACGGCCGCGAGGCCGTCTCCCGACACCGGCGGCACGGCTGCGGACTGCGGCACGGCCGCGGAGTCCAACACGGCCGCGGAGTCCAGCAGGGCCGAGGCCTCGTCCTCGAACAGGAAGACGGGCAGCCGCGTATCGGCGCGCAGGCCGCGCAGGCCCGCGGTCGGATCCGGAGTGTCGGCGTCATAGCGCCGCAGGAATCGATAGAATGAGCGTATCGCGCTCATCGCCCGGTTCACCGACCGTGGCCCCAGGCCTTCCCGCGCGAGCGAAGCGATGTAGCGGCGTACGGCAGCGGTCTGGACCGAACGCGGATCCCCGGTGCCGGTTGCGCGCAGAAACCGCTCCACTTCCCGCCGGTACGCTGCGACGGTGGCGGGCGAACTGTGGCGGACGGCTCTGAGATACGCGACGAATGTGTCAACCATCGTCCCCTCCGTACCGGGGCGCGGCGCCCTCCAGCTCGGACCGCAGCGACTGCGAAAGCCTCTTTCCCACGCCCGCGGCACCCCTGACAGAGCCGGGTACGGACGCACGCGCGCCGCCTGCGGTGTCGAGGACTGGAGCGCCGTCGGCCGCCAGTGCGTCGCTGCCGGCCGAACACTGCGCCTCACCCAGGCCGGCGGCATGCACCACCACCTCACGGCCCTGATCGAGGGCATGGTCGGCCGTGATCAGCGCTCCGGATTCCGCCGGCGCCTGGATCACGACGAGCGTGGTCGACAGGCCACTGATGATCCGGTTGCGACTCGGGAAGTGATGCCGGCGTGGCGGCGTGCCCAGCGGAAACTCGGACAGGAGAAGGCCGTCGGCGCCGATCAGGGCACGCGCCACCGATGCGCTCGAAGCCGGGTATATCGTGTCAACGCCGGTTCCCAGGACCGCCACCGTGCGGCCGCCGGCGGCCACGCAGCCCCGGTGAGCCTCCGTGTCGACGCCGCGCGCAAGCCCCGACACTACGGTCGCGCCCCGCCGTGCCGCCTGGAAACCCACCTCGAACGCCGCGCGCCGGCCCGCCCCCGACGGGCGACGGGTGCCGACGACCGACAGATGATCGGCGGACGCGAGAAGCTCAGGATGATGCCCACGGTAATACAGTAGGAACGGCGGATCGTGGATCGCCGTCAGCAGGGCAGGATACCGCCCGCTACCGTACAAAATGCAGCCTCCGCCAAGCTGCGTCAAGCGCGACCGCTCCCGCTCCGCAGCTTCCACCAGCCTGCCCGGCTCCTCAGGGACGGAGCGGAGCCGGCGTGCCGACACCTCCCGCACCATGCCCGGAGTGAGTCGCGAGACGGCACGCACCTCCGGGGCGCGATCGAGCAGCCGCAGCTTCTCCGCCGCGTTCAGGCAGCCGATGCGATCGATCGCCAGGGCCGCGATGAGAAGATCGCGGTCCGACTCCCGACAGCGCCACTCATCTCCCGAAACCCGATCCCCGGCCTGCAACCTCGCTTGCTTCCTTCGAACATACAAACGGCAGTAAGTCCGTGGTGCTTTACGTTCCGGCGCTCCCCCGTGGATGGTGACGCCGGTGCGCGTCACGCAGATCGCTGGCGTCCACGTGGGTGTAGATCTGAGTGGTGGAGATATCGGCGTGGCCGAGCAGTTCCTGCACCGAACGAAGATCGGCGCCTCCGCCCAGCAGGTGTGTGGCGAACGAGTGACGCAGTGCGTGCAGCTTCCCGCCGACTCCCGCCCGCACGGCGGCGTCCTGGAACCGTTTCCACATGCCGGCGCGCGTGAGCCGGCGGCCGGAGCGGTTGACGAACAGCGCTGCCTCTCCGGCATGCCTGGCGAGCGCCGGCCGCCCGTCTTGCAGATAGCGCTGGATCCAGTCCAGCGCCGCGCCCATCAGCGGCACCAGACGCTGCCGTCCGCCCTTTCCGGACACGGTCACGAATCCCTGGTCCTGATGCAGGGAGGTCACTTGCAACGCCACGGCCTCGCTGACTCGCAGCCCGCAGGAGTAGATCATCTCGAACAGCGCCCGGTCGCGCAGCCCGGACGGCGTGGCGGTGTCCACGGCTGCCAGCACGCGATCCACGTCGGTAGGGCTGAGGACGGCAGGCAGCTTGCGTGTCGGCCGCGGCGGCTCGATCAGCGCGGCCGGATTGGCCTTCGCAATCCCTTCCGCCTGCAGGAACCGATACAGCGCCCGGAGCGCGCTGACCGACTTGGCCGTGGTGCGAGCGTCGATCCCACCCCGCTGGCGCTCGACCAGGTAGTCGATGATGTCGGCGGTGCGGGCGTGCGCGACGGCAATGCCGCGCTCGACGCAGAAGCACTCGAAGGTCCGACACTCCTGCCGGTACGTGGCCACGCTGGTCGCGGCCAGCGCGAGCTCCGCGCTCAGGTGCGCGCCGAAGTCAGCGTCAAGCTCGCTCAGGGTTCGGTCTGCCGGGACTCGGTGTGGGCCGAGCGCTGCTGTTCACGCAGCACCGCCGGGACGCTCAGGTCGTCGTCGCGCCCCCGGTGCCCCCCTCCGTTGCGATGGCCCCGGCCCCCGTTCAGGCTCATCCACTCCTCGTAGGAGAACACGTCGACTTCATCGTCGGACCTCTCCTCCGGCTGGGGCTGCTCGGCCTCCCGATTGAACCCGGTGGCTATCACGGTAACGCGCAACTCGTCGTTGAGGTCCGGGTTGGTCGCCATCCCCGCGATCACCAGCGCCTCGTCGGAGGCGGCGGTGATGATCTTGAGCACGTCCTCGTACTCGGTGAGACACAGGTCCTCGCCACCGGTCACGTTGACCAGGATCCCCTGGGCCCCGTCGATGCGGGCATGCTCCAGGAGCGGATTGTTGATGGCATTGGTCGCGGCGTCCACGGCGCGGTTCTCGCCGGTTCCCACGCCCACGCCCATCAGCGCATCACCCTTTTCCTTCATCACCGTGCGCACGTCGGCGAAGTCGATGTTGATTTCGCCCGGTTCGGTGATCAGGTCCGATATGCCCTGCACTCCCTGACGCAGCACGTCGTCGGCGAGATAGAAGGCCTCCTTCATGGAGGTCTTCTTCTCCACGATCCGCAGCAACTGCTGATTGGGAATGATGATCAGGGTGTCCACTTCCTTGCGAAGCCGCTCGATCCCGTCTTCGGCCAGCGTCATCTTGCGGGCGCCTTCGAACTCGAACGGCTTGGTCACGACGCCAACGGTCAGAATGTCAGCTTCCCGAGCCGTCCGTGCGATCACGGGAGCGGCGCCGGTACCGGTGCCTCCGCCCATGCCGGCGGTGATGAACACCATGTTGGCGTCGCGGAGCACCTCCTCAAGCCGTTGCTGATCCTCCAACGCCGCCTTCTCGCCGATTTCAGGATCGCCGCCGGCGCCCAGCCCCGCGGTCAGCCGCGAACCGATCGGCACCTTCAACTCCGATCGGCTCAACTCCAGCGCCTGCAGATCGGTGTTCACCGCCAGGAAGCGCACGTTGCGCAGTCCTGAGGCGATCATGCGGTTGACGGCATTGCTGCCGCCCCCTCCTACTCCAAGAACCTTGATCTCGGTGAGCGACCTCGGTTCCCCATCATGAATCTCAATCGTCATCGTCCCCTCCTTCGATGACCGGACGCATCATATAGCGTTCATATGAATTCGCGAAACCAGCGTTTCATGCGGTCCCAGACGCTGTCGTATCCGCTCTCGCTGGTATCCATGTCGAATTGCTCCGGGCGCCGCTTGCCGTGGCCGTACATCACCAGGCCGACACCCGTTGCGAACTGCGGGCTGCGGTACTCCTCCACCAGTCCGCCCATGGGCTTCGGATGTCCGATTCTCGCCGGCAACCCCAACACGTCGGTCGCCAGCTCCGCCGTACCGGGCAGCAACGCGCCGCCGCCGGTGAGCACGACGCCGCCGCTCAGCAGCTTGAGGTAGCCGGCACGGTCCAACTGATCCTTCACCATGCCGAACACCTCCGTCATGCGCGGGCGAATGATCTCCGTAAGGCGGCTTCGCTTGATGGGCCGCGGCGGGCGGCCACCCACGCCCGGGATGCTGGCTTCGATCTCGTCGTCGTCCGGATCGGCGGGCCGATCGGCGGGATGGCAACTTCCCGCCTCGTGCTTGAGACGCTCGGCTACCTCCATGGGCGTCTTCAGCATGATGGAAATGTCGCTCGTGACCTGGTCGCCGCCGAGCGCGAGGACGTTGGTCAGATATGGTGCCCCGTCCAGATAGGCAAGGGTGTCAGTGGTGCCGCCGCCGATGTCGACCAGCAACACGCCCAGCTCCTGCTCGTCCCTGCTCAACACGGCAGCGGCGGCGGCCAGCGGCTCCAGAACGATGTCGTCGGCCTTGAAGCCGGCGCGGTTGATGCAGCGGATGATGTTCTGTGCCGAGGATACCGCACCGGTGATGATGTGGACCTCGGCCTCCAGCCGCACGCCCATCATCCCGATCGGGTCCCGTATGCCGTCCTGCTGGTCGACGGTGAACTCCTGCGGGATCACGTGCACGACCTCCCGGTCCATGGGTATGACGATCGCCTTGGCGGCATCGATCACGCGCTCCACGTCGTCACGCGTGATCTCGCGATCCCGTCCCGTGACGGCGACAACGCCCCGGGAGTTGATCCCCTCGATGTGGCCGCCGGCGATGCCCGCGAATGCGCCGGTGACTTCACGGCCGGACATCATCTCGGCAGCCTCGACGGCGTTCAGCAACGAGCGCACGGTGGCGTCGATGTTGATGACGACGCCGCGGCGCAGTCCGCGCGACGGGGTGGTGCCGACGCCGATGATCTCCAGCCCGCCTTCGTGCCCGATCTGCGCGATGATCGCGCACACCTTGCTGGTCCCAATGTCCAAACCGACGATCAGGTCGTCCCGTGCCACGCTACCCCCTCACCCCGGTGCGTCCTTCGACCTGCGTGTACGGCGCGGCCACCTGCGACCGTGACGCGGACGGTTCGACGTAGACCGCCTCTCCGCCTCGCACGTCGATCTCGTGCGGAAGCGGAGACGTACCGTCCGCTGCAAGCACGTCGAGCGCCACGAAAGCATGCCTGATCACCTCGATGTCAAGGCGCGTCCCCAGCCGCACCGACACGGGAAAGATGCTGGGATAGAACGACAGGTCGAGCGCCCCCGCATCGGTCGTGGTCACCACCACCTCCGAAATCAGGCCGTACAGCCGTGAGTCGCCATCGCGGATGGCAGCCAGAGCTGCCACGGCCGGCAGCAGGTCCTCCGGCAACGTGATGCCGGGCCGTGGCAACTGGGCGAAGCGAAGCCCGGACACGATCGGCAGCTCCGGCGCCGCGCCGGGATCGACCTCCATGATGACCCCGCTCGCGTCGAACACCACCGGCACACTTCGGCCCTCGATCGTCGTCAGCGACATCGCCAGCGGCTGGCGCCGGGTCACGCTGATCTCCAGCGTTCCGGGGATGCGGGTTCGCACCGATGCCGACCGGACCATCGGGTGGGCGGCGATCCGCTCGGCGACGGCCTGGGTGTCGACGTCGAAAATGTGATCGTCACCGTCGAGTCCCGCGATGCGCTTCAGCTCCACGGTCGAAACCGGGAACTCGCCGTACACGACGATCTTCCTGATCAGGAGCTGCGGGGCGATCAGACTGCTGAACAGGACCTGGGTCAGCAGTCCCACCACCACCACGCCGCCGACCAGCAACACGGCCAGCGCCGCCCTACGCACCGCGTCCTCCCGCGGGGCGCACCCGGCCGGACAGTCCGGCGCCGGCCGAAAGCGATCCGCCGGCCGCGCGCCGGCTGATGCCGCAGAGCACGCCCACCATCACCAAGGTCATCACCATCGCGGACCCTCCATGGGAGAACAGCGGCAACGGGATCCCGGTTGACGGCAGCAGGCCGGCGACCACCGCGATGTTGACGAATGCCTGCACGGTGATGGACGTGGTGATCCCGCACGCCAGGTAGGCGTCGAAGCGGTCCTGAGCCAGGCCGGCGATCTGATAGCCGCGGGAGGCGAACGCCACGAACAGCGCCAGCACGATCGCCACGCCGATCAGCCCGGTCTCCTCGCCCACGACCGCGAACACGAAGTCGGAGTGAATCTCCGGAACATCGCCGAGCTTGCGGACGCCCTGCCCAAGGCCGAGCCCGGTCAACCCGCCGGCCGTCAGCGCCTGGCGCGCCGCCAGCACCTGATAGCCGGACCCGGTCGGATCCGCCTCCGGATTGAAGAACGCAATCACCCGCTCGACACGATGCACGCGCGTGAAGATCATCATCGCCGCGAGCGGGACACCCACCAGCGCGAGGGCGACGAAGTACCGGAACTGCACGCGACCCACGAAGAAGATGATGCCGGTCACCAGCATCAGCAGCGCCGCGGTGGAGAAGTCATTCTGCAGGTAGATCAGCCCCGCGAAGACGCACACCACGATGACCGGCGGCAGCAGCGTGTTGACAGCGTCGGTTCTGGCCTCGTACTTGCGTGACAGCATCGACGCCAGGTAGAGGACGAGCGTGAACTTGACCAGCTCCGACGGCTCGTAGGAGACGCCGGCTACCACCAACCAGCGCCGCGCCCCCTGTATGGGTGTGCTGATTCCCGGGATCAGCGTCAGCGCCATCAGCACCGCCGAAAGCGCGAGCAACGGAATCGACAGGCGCCCCAGGACCTCGCCGTTCACCCGGGAGACCACCACCGCTGCGATCGTCCCGAGCAGGATGAACAGTGCCTGGCGCCTGACGAAATACAGTGAGTCGCCGAATACCGTCTGCGCCCGGTAGTGCGAGGCCGACAGCAACACTCCCAGCCCGATTCCCGTGAGGGTGATCAGGATGACGATCAAGGTCAGGTCGGTGCGGCGGTGCCCCGCCGGCGCGTCGCCGTCAGCCATCACACCGACCAGGGGGATCCGTGGCATCGACGCCGAGCGCCGGGAGCAACCGTTCGATGCGGAAGGCTCGTGAGGCCTTCAGCAGCACCAGGTCTCCATCGCGAACGATGGCGCGCAGCCGGCCGTCCATCCCTTCGATGGTGTCCGTCCAGATCGCGCGGTCCGTTGCGTCGTCTCCACCGACTTCGCCGGCGAACGCGTCGCGGAGCGCGCGGGTGGCCGCGCCGAAACAGCACAGGACCTCGATTCCGGCGTCGATCAGCGGCCGGAGCAGGCCGCGGTGCGCTCGGGCACCGTAGCGGCCGAGCTCCAGCATCGGTCCCAGCACCACCAGCCGACGAGCGGGCGACCGTTCCTCGCCCAGCATGGCCAAGGCCGCCCGGACCGATTCCGGGTTGGCGTTGTAGCCGTCATCGATGACCGTGCAACGGCCCCGATGCACCGTCAGCCGACCGGGCGCCGGGCGTACGGCCTCGATCCCGGCGGCAACGGTTGCGGGATCGCATCCCAGCTCCGTGGCCACCGTCAGCGCCGCGAACGCGTTGTCCAGATTGTGACGACCGGGTAGAGAGAAGCGGAATTGGAGCCCCTCCCAATGGATGGACCAGCCATCCAGCCCCAGATTCTCGCTTCGCTCGTACCCGATCGTCGAATTCGCTCCATACTTGATGACCCGTGCGCCAACCCCGGCGAGCAGCAGTTCGGCCGCCGGCTCCTGCTCGCGCAGGTACACACAACCGGTCGCAGGGACCGATCGCAGCAGCGCGCCCTTCTCGCGGGCGATGTCGCGGCGGCTGCCAAGCCGTCCGACGTGAGCGCTGCCGATATTGGTGACCAGCGCGTGGTCCGGGCGCGCCAGCGCGGCGTAGCGCTCCATCTCGCCGACGGAGTTGATGCCGACCTCGAACACGGCGAACCGCTCGTCGCCGGTCATCCGCAGCACCGACATGGGCAGGCCGATCTCGGCGTTGAACGACGCCTCCGACACGAGGCTGTGGCTGGCCCGGCGCAGTATCGAGCCCAGGATCTCCTTGGTCGTGGTCTTGCCGCTGCTGCCCGTGACCGCGATGCGAACCGCAGCGCCATGGACCTCACCGTGACCGCGCGCCAGGTCGTACAGCGCGGTCAGCGGATCGTCGACCGCGATCAGCGTGCCGTGCTCTTCAGGCTCGATGTGACGGTCCTGGCGGACCAGCGCCGCCGTGGCCCCGCGCCGAAATGCGTCGTGCACGAACTCGTGACCGTCCGCATGCTGCCCCGGCAGGGCCACGAACAGGGAGCCTGCGCGAGCGAGCCGCGAGTCCGAGGTGACCTGATACACCCGAGCGTCGGCGCACCCACGGACCCCGGCACCCAGCATGCCGGCGATCTCGTCCACGGTGTAGTTCATGGCGCCACCGTCCCCGGCCGCTGACCGCCTGCGGGGAGAGCCGGCTCGACGACCGTCACGTGCTCCGCGCTGATCGGAGCCAGCCCCAGCTCCTGCCCCGCGAGCTCCGCGATGCGCTGCGGCGAGCGGTAGATGGCGATCGACGCAAGCAGCCGCTTGTTCCGCTCCAGCCACGCGGTCTGCTCGTGCTCCAGGGTCCGCAGCTCCTCGGCCAGCAGATGCCGGTGCAGTCCGCTCCAGGTGGTCATCAGGACAGCCAGTGGGATCACCAGCGCCACGAAGATCGTGAGCAGCCGCTGGCGCCCGGACGTGGTGGTCATGGAAGCCGCTCCAGCACGCGCAGGCGAGCGCTGCGCGATGCGGGATTGGCCCGCACCTCGGAGTCGTTCGGGATCTCCGGCCGCCTGGTCAACGCGACCATGTGAGGATTGCCCGCCGGGTAGCGCTTGACGATGCCGTCGTCGATCGAGTGAAAGGCGATCACGGCGAGGCGGCCGCCCGGTCGCAGCGCCCGGGCGGCGGCGTCGAGCGAACGGCGCAACCTGCCGACCTCATCGTTGACGGCCACGCGCAGCGCCTGGAACACCTGGGTGGCCGGATGACGGCTGCCCCCACGCCACGGCGTGCGAGCCAGGATGGCGCGCACCAGATGATAGGTGGTCTCGATTCTCTGCCGTGAGCGCGCGTGCTCTATGGCCACGGCGTTCGCGCGCGCGTTCCGGGCACCGCCGTAGCGAGTGAGCAGGTCGCACAGCTCGTCCGCCGAACCGCCGTTCACGATGTCGGCCGCGGAGACGCCCCGGCGCGGATCGAAGCGCATGTCCAACGGCTCGTCACGCATGAACGAGAATCCACGCGCGCCACCCTCGATGTGAAACCGGCACATTCCCAGGTCCATGAGAATCAGATCCACCGTGGCCGGGGCCAACTCCCCCAGCGCCTCATCGGACCACGCATGCCGCAGGGCGAAGCGGCCGACATACGCGGCCAGCCGGTCGCGGCTTCGAGCCAGCAGGGTTTCGTCCGCATCCGACCCGACCAGGGTGATGTCCGGATAGCGCGCGAGCATGGCCGCGGCGTGCCCGGCTTCGCCGAGCGTGACATCCACGAACGTGCTGCAGGCGCGCGACGGCCGCAGGTAGTCGACCACCGCCTGCTGCAGCACCGGGACGTGTAGCGGCCCTTCAGGATCGTGCGGCCTGCCATGGTGGCCATTCAGAGCGTGATGCTGCCGCCGATCTCCTCGGCGGCCTCCTTGTACTGGTCGTCGGTCTCCACTTCGTATGCCCGATAGGTCTCTTCGTCCCACACCTCCACGTAACTGTTGATGCCGAGCACGATGCAGTCCTTGTGCAGTCCGGCGTAGTTGCGCAGAGTGGGCGGGATGGCGATCCGCCCACTCCGGTCGATCTCGATCTCCTGCGCGGGAGCGAGGAACCGGCGGCCCAGCATCCGATCCCTGGCCAGGAACAGCGACGAGGATCCGGTCAGCTTGGTGGACACCGCCGTCCACTCCTCCGGGGCAAACAGCCACAGGCAGCGATCAATCGCACGCGTCAGGACGACCAGATTGCCCGCGATGGACCGGCGAATCGGCGCCGGCACCATCAACCGACCCTTCTCGTCCATCGCGTGTCGGTACTCGCCTGAAATCACGCCACTATCTCCCGGAGCGCGGAAACCCGTTCCCGATGGACCTCCACCATCTCCCACTTTCTCCCACGAATTCCCTATATTAGGGAGCACCCACCACATGTCAACTGCCCAACGGCCGATGGGCCGCCCCCGGCGTCTCGACGGACGTTCATCGCCCCCTAATGGTAAACATTTGTAGGTACATGGGCGGAAGGTCGGCGCCCGATTTGACACCGTCGAGGGAGCGCCCTTACCTTCGACGAGCGCGCCGACGCAGAATGCCCCGTGACCCTATATCGAGTACATTTCAGGTGGCGGAACAAAGAGGTGCAGTTGGTGGCGGAGAGCCTGGACCTCACCCATCCGTACTTCGTGTCGATCAAGGGCATCGTCTTCAAGGAAGGCGAAAAGCTGATCATCAACCCTTCCGAGGAGGAGATCAGGCGCACCTTCGGCGACGCCTCGCACCTGATGATTCCGTTCCAGACCGTCTCCCTGATCGAAGAGTTCGCAGCGGACTCGGGTTCGCGCATCCGCCCGTTCACGCTGGTGGAGGACTCCCCTGAGGAAGAGCTGGACGAGCGGTCGGGTGGCGACGGCGGAGAGCAGTCCCTGTAGCCGCACGGTCCTGTAGCCGCGCGGTCCTGTAGCAGCACCGGCCTGTAGCCGGACGGGTCAATCGCCCTGGCGGCGCGCCGTCTCCAGCAACCGCGCAGCGTGCTGCTGCGTGGCTCCCTCGCTGTGGTCGCCGGCAAGCATACGGGACAGCTCATCGACTCGTGCCGCGCCGTCGACGGCGTCGGCGGTGACCGAGCTGCGCCCCCCGGAAGTCGTCTTCTCGATCCTGAGGTGCCGGTCCGCGCGTGCTGCCACGGTCGCAAGGTGCGTGATGCACAACACCTGCTGGCGCTCCGCCAGCCAGCGCAGGCGCTCGCCGATCGCCACCCCGATCTGCCCGCCAACGCCGGCATCGATTTCGTCGAACACCGCCGTCGACGTTCCGCGGGCGCGGGCCGGCACCGCGTTGAGCGCCAGCATGACCCGCGACAGCTCGCCCCCGGCGGCCACCGAGCGCAGCGGGGCGAAATCCTCACCGGGATTGGCCGCGAGCAGAAACTCCACGACATCCGCCCCCGTCGCGCCGATCCCGTCCGGACGCGGGGTCACGGATACCGCAAACCGGGCCTGCGGCATGCCGAGCTTGCGCAACTGCTCCTGCGCGGACCGCGCCAGATCCTGCGCCGCGCGCTCCCGGGCCGCGCTCAGAGCGGTAGCCGAGGCGCGCAGCGACCGGTCGAGCGCGTCCACCTGCTCGCCATGGCCGGAGATTTCCTCCCCGGCCGCCGCCAGACTGTCGAGCCGGCGCTGACAGTCGTCGGCGTGTGCCAGCGCAGCAGCTTCGCTGCCTCCATACTTGCGGATCACGGTGCGGATCGCCGCCAGCCGGTCCTCCACCGCAAGCAGCTCACCAGGGTCCACCGTCTCGCTCTCGGCCTTGCCGAGCGCGTCGGTGATGTCCTCCACCTCGTAGAGCGCCGTCTCCACCTGCTGCGCGAGCGCGTCGAAGCGGCCGTCGATGGCCGTCAGCTCGCCGAGCGCCTGCAGCGCGGCGCGCAGACCCGCGCCTGCGCCTCCCTGCGTCTCGGAGGTCGCCGCCCTTGCCGCGGCGAGGAGCCGCTGGATCTGTTCCACGTTTCGGAGCACACGCTGCCGATCCGACAACTCCTGTTCCTCGCCGTCGCGGAGCTCAGCTCCCGCAATCTCCGAAGCCGCATGCTGCAGGAGCTCGCGTTCCTGCTCGGAGCGGTCAAGATCGGACAGCATTCGGTCCAGACGCTGCTTCAACCCGGTGAGACGGCGCGTGTCGGCGGCGACGGAGGCCACCTGCTCTTCGACATCGGCGTACCGGTCCAGCAGCCGCCGCTGCTCCGCTGCCGACAGCAGAGCCTGATGCTGGTGCTGCCCGTGGATCGCCAGCAACATGCGTCCGAGCTCGGCGAAATCCGCCAGCGGGACCGGCGCCGACTGGACGAACGCCGTTCCGCGGCCGCCCCGACGAGCCACCCGCCGCATGAACAGGGATCCCTCGTCCAGCTCGATCGAGCGGGAGCGCAGCCACCGGTCGATCTCCACGCCATTCGGCGGATCGAACACCGCCGTCACCTCGCAGACGTCGGAGCCCGAACGGATCTCCTCGGCGGACATGCGGGCGCCCAAGGCGACTCCCAGGGCGCCGATGATGATCGACTTGCCCGATCCGGTCTCGCCGGTGATCGCGGTCAGCCTGGGGCCGAACGTGAGGTCGAGGGTGTCGATCAGGGCGTAGCCTCGAATGTGGAGTGCCTCAAGCACCCGGCTCCCCCGCCCAGTGCAGCTTGTGCCGAAGCACTTCGTAGAAGTTCCGCCGGTCCGACTGGATGATCAGCGCCGGGTGCTCGAAGTGCCTGAGCACCACTCGGTCGCCGGCTTGCAGCGGGAGCGGCTCCTGACCGTCGACGGTCAGCATCACTTCCGTGCGCTGCTGGTCCTCCACCGTGATCTCCACCACCTCGTCGGCCGGGACCACCAGCGGGCGATTGGAGAGCGTGAACGGGCAAACGGGATTGAGCACCAGCGCCTGCATCTCCGGATGCAGGATCGGACCGCCCGCGGCCATCGAGTAAGCGGTGGAACCGGTGGGCGTGGCAAGGATCACCCCGTCGGCGCGGTAGCGGCCGACCGCAGTGCCGGAAAACGCCACCTGCAGGCGGGTGATCTTTGGCGTGCCGCCGGTGGAGATGACGGCATCGTTGAGCCCCGGAAGACGCGCCACCTCCAGACCGGCCCGGATCACCGTGGCAACCACCATCAGACGGGGACTGACCGCCAGCCGCCCGCTGCGGTAGCGCTCGAACGCCTCCTTCCACTCCGCCTTGGCGATCTCGGTGATGAAGCCCAGCGTGCCGAGATTGACCGGCAGTATCGGGGTCTCCAGTTCCGCCACGATCCGCGCGCAGGTCAGCAGCGTGCCGTCGCCGCCGAGCGACAATGCGATGTCCGGCGGCGCGCCGCAGCGGGCGCGCGGATCGGCCTCGATCCGGTCCGTGTGCACGGAGTTGCGCCGCAGATAGCCGTCAACTTCGTCCACGAACTCCGCATCGGGATTGCCGGGCTTGTGCACCAGAAGCGCTCGGGCCACCTGTTTCACGTCGCGAGCCACAGGTCCACGCCGGTGCCGGGGAATCACTACGGCAGTGTCGCCAGGATCTTGGCGATCACCTCGACCTGCCCGTCACCGAGCAGCGGGTACAGCGGAAACAGCACGCAGCGCCGTGCCAGTGAGTCGGCGGCCGGACACGCTCCGGCCGGGTGCACCTCGCCGGGAGCTCCGTCGGGCACGTCGACGGCCGCGCCGTTCGTCGCTCCCCCTCCGGCGACGATCGAACCTCCATAGGCCTGGCGGGTGTCGATGCGGGCGCGGGCAGCATACCGCTGCACCTCACGAGCACCATCGGCGACGACCACCGGATAGGAGAACGGCACCTGCAGGTTCTCGTCCGCGCCGTGCGGAAGGCTCAGCGTGCGGTGGCGCGTACGGGTGATCGCCGCATGGTAGGCGTCGCGGATGGTGCGCCGCGTCTGCATGTCGCCGTCGTAACGCTTGAGCTGTGCGAGCGCCAGGGCGGCGTTGAGGTCCGCCAGCGGCTCGGCGCGATCCGCGGCCGCCTCCCGGGCGGACGCGAGCAAGGCATTCGTACGGCACAGCAGCAACGCACCTCCCGCCGCGGTCAGCAAGGCCGTCTCCGCCAGCGATACGACCACCAGATCCGCGCGAGGTCCCGGCGCCGCATCGCCATCGTATCCCCCCAGCGAGCAGGTTACGTCCTCGATCACCGGCAGATCCCAGGTGCCCACGCGCGTCAGGTCGGGGATGAATCCAAGCGTATGGTCCAGCAGAGCTGCCCGCGCCCCCCCGCGAGCCTCGTCCGCCGCGTCGAGGTCCATCACCCCGGACTCGGCGCTCACGTCCACCACCACCGGCACCAGGCCGCTCGCCTCCACGGCGCCTCGGTGTGCCAGCGGAGCCAGTGCCGAGCACAGCACGCGAGATCCGGCCGGCACATCGATGGTGGTCAGGGCACACGAGAGCGCCATTCGGTAGTCGGCCAGCGCGATGCCGCCGGCCATGCCCAGAGCACGCGCCACCGTGGCCGCCAGCTCCCGCGCGCGGTCCCCGGGCCCGATCTCGTCGGTGACCAGACACCCGAGCACGCTGTCCATGCCGGCGCGCCGCACCGTCGGCCGGAACACGGGAACCCGGTTCACTCAGGACCCCCGTCCAGGCGCCGCCGCGGACGCCGAATCGGCGCGCAGCGGCACGAAACGGCAGTCCACGCCGTGGGTGGTCCGCGTCGCGGCGCCCGAGCGGCGGACGGTGGTCATCACCTGGTAGCCGTCGGTCTCACCGATCGGAATCAGAAGCACGCCACCGTCCGCGAGTTGCTCGACCAGCGGTTGCGGTACCGACGAGGACGCAGCGGCCACCAGGATACGATCGAACGGCGCCGCCTCCGGCCATCCCAGCCGGCCGTCGCCGATGCGAAACGCGACGTTGAAGAACCCCAGGTCAGCCAGGACCCGCCTGGCGGGAAACTGCAGCTCCGGGATGATCTCCACCGACCACACCTGGCCGGCGAGTTCCGCCAGGATCGCCGTCTGATAGCCGCTGCCGGTCCCAACCTCCAGAACTCGCTCCCGCCCCGTGAGCTCGAGCATCGCGGTCATCAGGCCCACCATGAACGGCTGCGACATGGTCTGCCCGAAGCCGATCGGCACGGGATGATCCTCGTAGCAGCCGCCGCGCCCACGGGGCGTGACGAAGCGGTGGCGCGGGATCCACTTCATCGCGGCGATCACGCGCCGGTCCGTGATGCCGCGACTCTGCAACTGGCGGTGCACCATACGGCAGGCATCCCGTTCCCCGGGGCCTGACCGGGTCAACCGCCGGCCGCGGTCACGCATCCGTCAGAGGACGGCACCTTCCGTACGCCGTTCGTCCTTCATGTGCAGCTTCGACAGCTTGTACGCCTTCAGCAGTTGCTGAATGGCGTCATTCACCGCCTCGGTGCGGTCGTGATAGAAACCATCCTTCACCATGCGGTCGATCCCGGCCAACAGGTCGGACGAGGTCTCGACGTATGTTTTCGACACCGCGCACCCCCGGTCTTTCGCCCGCCCACGCCGGTAGCGAAGCTGCCGCCGACCGAGCGGGTCAGGTTGTCCTGGGCCTGGCTAGACTCGAACTAGCGACCTCACGCTTATCAGGCGTGCGCTCTAACCACCTGAGCTACAGGCCCCGTCTGTTCGTCGCTCCATGATACCTCAGATCGGGGTGCCTGTGGGACCACCATCGGATCATAATCAGTTCCGGCACGACGCATGGACATCGCCCGCACCACCGCCAACGCGCTGACCCTGAGCAGAGCGTTCCTGGCCCCGGCGATCCTGATTTCGCTGGCCGTCGACTTCGATGGAGGGGCCGGCCTGGCGCTGATCCTCACGGGGGTCGCCGTGGTGACCGACTACCTCGACGGTGCGGTCGCGCGTCGCTTCGCCGTCGTCTCGAGGTTCGGCAAGGTCGCCGACGCCCTCACCGATGCGATGGTGTTCGTCGCGATCTTCGTGGGGCTGGGGGTTCGCGGGGTGCTCCCGCCGTGGCTGCCGGCCTTGATCGCGGCTCGCGAAGCGGCGATGCACGGACTCATCCGGCCCGCGCTGCTGCGCATGCGGATCGACGCCGGAGCGCGGCCGGTGGGCAAGCTCAAGACCGTGCTGCAGGCCGCGTCCGCGATCGTGGTGCTGCTGGTGCTGCTGATCGAGCCCGACTACGCACGCCAGGTGGCGGTGCCGCTGGTTGGCGTCGCGGCGGTCCTGTCGGTCGTGTCCCTGTACTGGTACGTCGATCCGATCGGGGCGCGCCGCGGTTGGGACCGACTTGCGTTCAGCATCATCGCGACGTGCCTGAGCCTGTGGCTGCTGCAGGTCTCGATCGTGGCGATCGCCGCCGATCTCGGCGTGACGGCCGGTGTAATCCCGTACGCCCTGCTGCACACGGTCGTGGCCGGCGGGATGACCTTGCTCCTCCTGAGGCGCCGATGCGACTTCGCCCTGCTCGAAGGGCCGGTGCTGTCGAGGGTCAACCCCTCGAACGTGCTCACACTCGCACGACTGACCTCGATCCCCACCGTCGTGCTGCTCATCACTGCCGCGGCCGACCGGACCGCTCCGGTGTGGCCGGTGATCGCGCTGCTGTCGATCGTGCTGCTGACCGACCTGGCCGACGGCGCGCTGGCGCGGCGCAGGGGCCAGGTGACGCGCATCGGATCCTATCTGGACTCCTCCACCGACTACCTGCTGCTGGGTACGGCGGCGATCCTGTTGTTGATCTACGGTGTCGGCACACCGTGGGTGTTCGCGGTGCTGGTCGGGCGGCTCACCATCCAGTCCGCGGCGGTCTTGTGGATGGTTTCGACCGGGCGGCCGCTGCCGTCGGCAACGCGACTGGGAAAGGCATCGATCGCCGCCGGCATGGTGCTGCTGGCGGCGGAGCTGGCGGCAGCGCTCGGAGCACGGGCGATGCCTTCGGCCGGGACCCTGTTCGTGCTGCGCACCCTCCTGGAGTTGGGACTCGCCGGCGTGCTGGTAGCGTCGGCCGTGGAAAAGCTCGCCCTGCTCACCCGCACCGCCCGGAACACGAAACCCCGGACGTGAGCGAGCCGCAGTGGCGACAGGAGACGGTCGGGCGACGAGCGCCGAAGAGCTCTACTTGCCCTTGCGCTTCTTGTTGCGCCGTTTGCTGACGGGCTGCACGCGCGGGCCTGCGGGGGACGAAGCGGAGGGAGGCGCGCCGTCGCCTGCAGTGGCCGCCTCGCTCGCCCGTTCCGGTGGCGGACCTGACCCGTCCGGTGTCGGCTGCGTTGCGGTGGAAGCGGCGCGGCCGCCGGCTGCCGGACGTCGGCGGCGCTGCAGCAGCAGCACGATCGGCGACGCGATGTACATCGACGAGTAGGTGCCGACGATCACGCCGATGATCACGGCCAAGGCGAATGTCTGGATCGGCCCGGTCGCGAAGACGTAGATGGCGACCACGGCCAGCAGGGTCGTCAGGGAGGTGATGAGGGTGCGCGACAGGGATTGCGTGATGCTGGTGTCGATCACCCGGCGCAGGTCGGCGTCGCGCATCAGCGACACGTTCTCGCGAACGCGGTCGAAGATGACGATGGTGTCGTTCAGGGAGTAGCCGACGATGGTCAGCAGGGCCGCGATCGTGGCGGTGGAAACCTCGAGCTGGAAGGTGCCGAGAACCCCGATCATCAACAGCACGTCATGGGCGACGGCCACCAGCGCGGCTACCGAATACTCCGGGCGAAAGCGAAAGCCGACGTAGACCATGATCAGCAGCAACGCGACCACGACCAGCCAGACCGCCTGCTGGCTGAGGATCTGCGAGAACCGCCTGCCGACGAAGTCGGTGGATCGGACGATCAGGCTGTCATCCCCGAACTCGTCCCCGAGCAGAGCCCGCACCCGCTCCTGGACCGCCTGCAGCTCGGAGTCGTCGTCCGATGGTACCTCCACGCGTATCACGAACTGCTGGGTGGACGGTGCCCCGATGGTCTTGATCTCGAATTTCTCCAGGGAGGCGAGCGCGGCACGCACCGCCTCGATCGACAGCGGCGCCTCCCCTTCCGCCTCCGCATGCAGAACCAGGCGGCCGTCCTTCGGCCGCGGGCTCTCGGCGAGGAGATCGTCGGAGGCCAGCCCCGGCTCCAGCGCCGTCGCGGCCGACACGCCGGCGACCGCCGCGATCGCGTCGGCGATCTCAGCCAGCGTCGGGTAGTCGCCGAAAGCCAGAGTCGTCTGGCCAAGCACGTCGACGGTGCGCAGGACGATCCGGTCGGTCGCCTGCTGCACGACGACCTCCAGATCGGCTCCCTCCTGCAACTCCACGACCAGCGCCGGGCGCGCGATCTGGATCTGCTGCGACAGGCCGCCTGCCAGGTCGACCGAGAGATTGAAGCCGCGCTGAACGGTCACCGCCAGTCCCGACCCGATGATCACGAGCGACAGGATCACCATGGGCAGCCGGTAGCGGGTGAACTCGATCGTCGAGCGGATCACGCCGGCCTCCGCCGTGCGCCGGCCCAGCCGAGACTCAGGCGGTCCACGCGCACCACCTCGATCATGAAGTCGAAGATCAGCCGCGACACCACCAGGGCCGTGAACATCGAGGACAGGATGCCGACGGACAAGGTTACCGCAAAGCCCTGGATCGGACCGCTGCCGATCTGTGACAGGACCACCGCGGCGATGAAGGTGGTGATGTTGGCGTCGAGCACCGCGCGGAATGCCTTGGCGAAGCCCGTGCGCACCGCGGCGGCAGCCGACTTGCCCGCGCGCAACTCCTCCTTGATGCGTTCGAAGATGATCACGTTGGCGTCCACCGCCATGCCCACCGTCAGGATCACGCCGGCGATGCTGGGCAGGGTCAGCGTGAAGCCCAGCACGGACAGGATCGACACGACGAAGAACAGGTTGAGCGCCAGCACCAGGTCGGCGATCAGTCCCGCGCCGTGGTAGTAGACCGCCATGAAGAGAAACACCAGCGCGGCCCCCACCGCTACTGCCCGCAGGCTGGCGCGGATGGCGTCTTCGCCCAGTCCGGCGCCGATCTGCTGCTGGCTGACGATATCGAGCGGCACCGGCAGAGAACCCGTACGCAGCACCAGCGCCAGGTCTTCCGCCTCGCCCTGGGTGAATCCGGTGACCCGCACCTGCTGGCGAATCGCCTGAGAAATCTGCGCACGAGCCTTGACGCGGTCGTCAAGCACCACCGCGAGAACCTCTCCCACGTTCTCCTGGGTGAGGTTGAAGAAGATGTCGCCGCCTTCCGGACTCAGGAAGAACAGCACCTCCGGCCGGCCGGTGAGGGGATCGCGGTCCACCCGCGAGTCGTTGATGTACTCCCCCGACAGCCCCTCCCGTTCCTTGATGACCGCGTAGCCGAGGAGCTGATCCACCCCATAGGTGTCCTTCTCATACACACCGCGCAGCACGGTGCCCGCCGGCAGCACGTTCGGATCACGCAGGCTGCCGTCCGCGGCGAGAAAATTGCCCGGATTGGCACGCTGGTACTCGTCGAACGCGGTCTGACCCGCCGGATCCACCAGGTGAAAGCCCAATCGGCCCTTGCCGACAATGAAGTTGCGCATCCGTTCGGGATCCGGAGCGCCGGGCAATTCGACGACGATCCGGTCGTCGGCCTGCCGGTTGATCGACGGCTCGGTCAGTCCGAACTGGTCGACACGATTGAGGAGAATCTCGAGCGCGCGGTCCAGCGCGTCGCTCCTGTCGGCGTCGCTGAGGGGTCCCAGCTCGTTCGCCAACTCAGCGAAATCGGGCTCGATCAGCACGTACATGCCGCCCTGCAGGTCCAGGCCGAGTTGCAGGCTGCGGGTCGTCAGCTCCTTGAGGTCCAGCAGGCGCTGCCGGTGGTCGGACTCCAACTCCGCCAGCAGCGTCGCCTGGCTCCCGAAGCCGTCCAGGAGCGCCTGCACCGTCCACGGAGATGGCACCGGCTGCCCTTCGAACCGGTACTGGTCCCGCGCCGGGCCGCGAAGGAAACGCAGATCCTCCGGTACCGACGTGCCGGGATCGGCAACGACGATCGTCAGAAGCCGCTGCAGGTCGGCGCCCGCCCGTTGCTGCGAAACGATGCGGATCTGCTCGCGCGACGAGGTGGCGAGTTGCCGCTCTTCTTCCGGGAGGAGCACGTGCCACCGGATGGTCGGCATCAGGAAGGCCACGGCGATCCCGACGAAAACCAGGATGATCCCGAGACGGAGTCGTTTGCTCATCAGATCAGCGTTACCGTGGGAGAGAGAGCCGGGAACGGTCCGGCGGTGCTACTTGGAATCGGTGCCGTCCGGTGACCGGACGGCCGCTTTGTCGAATTCGAGCTTCGTATCGTCGTCCACCTTCAGAGTCAGCGTACCGGATTCCTCGCGGATGGCGGTTATCACCCCGTGCATCCCGCCGATGGTAACCACCTTGTCCCCCTTCTTCAGGCTGTCCAGGTACACCTTGGTGTCCTTGCGCTTCTTGCTCTGCGGGCGCAGCACCAGGAAGTAGAAGATCAGAAAGATAGCGGCGAACGGCAGAATCAGCCCGATAATCGGGTCGTTGGCTTGCATGCAGCGAGTTCCTTAGAGTTCCGTTGGTTTCCTAACGGCCGTCGGCGAGCCGGAAGTGATCGTCGGCTCGCCGACGCCCGAAGCTATCACGCCCGGGGCTCCGGCACAACCGCCGCGACAACCCGCCCATCCCGGATCCGCATGGTCATATGCGGTCATATGCGCTCGACGCCCGTCACGGAGGCGGGCACGCCGAACACGCCGAACCGGGCCCGGAGCTGGTCCACGTCGGCCACCGGAACGGCCGCCTGCGCGTTGTAGGAACTCAGCACGGCCTCCTGAGCTGCGGTGTCTCCATCGAACTCCGCAGCACACAGCGCCGCCTTGTACAGCCCGCGTTCGAGCAACCCGTCGCCGGACAGCCGCGCATGGCGCCGCCGCGCGGCGCGGTCGACGATGGCGACGCTGCCCCGGTAGCCGATGGTGAACATGAAATCCGCCCGCGGGAGCCCGCGAGGGCGTCGGTTGCGTGTCGGTAGCTTCATCGAGCGCATGAGACAGGCCTCACGTCCGCACAGCGCGGACGCGAGGCCTCGGAAGAACGATCGGCAGCCCCAGCGTTTTGACTAGTAACCCTGGTCTCCTAGTAAACCCTGGTCTCCTAGTAGCCTTGGCCTCCTAGTAGCCCATGCCTCCCATGTCACCGCCCGGACCGCCCGGAGGTCCCGCCGGCGCCTCTTTCTTCTCCGGCAGATCGGTGATCGTGCACTCGGTGGTGAGCAGCAGGCCCGCGATGGACGCGGCGTTGGTGAGCGCCGAGCGGGTGACCTTCGCCGGATCGATGATCCCGGCGCCGGACATGTCTCGCCACTCCATGGTCTGCGCGTCGAAGCCGACGCCCGGCTCCTCGTGCTTGGCGCGCTCGACGACGATCGAGCCGTCCAGCCCGGCGTTCACGGCGATCTGGCGGATCGGCTCCTCCAGCGCCCGCTGAACGATCTTGAAGCCAACGCGCTGCGCTTCGTTGAGCTCTTCCAGATCCCGTTCGCCCAGCTTGCCGCCCGCCTGCACGAGCGTGGAGCCGCCGCCCGGAATCACGCCCTCCTCGATGGCGGCGCGCGTGGCGGACAGGCCGTCCTCGACCCGGTGCTTCTTCTCCTTGAGCTCGACCTCGGTAGCGGCGCCGACGTTGACCACTGCGACGCCCCCGGCCAGCTTGGCCAGGCGCTCCTGCAGCTTCTCCTTGTCGTAGTCGGAGGTGGTCTCGTCGATCTGCACCTTGATCTGGGCGATGCGGTCGGTGATGTCGTGCTGCTTGCCGCCGCCCTCGATGACCGTGGTGTTCTCCTTCTCGACCTTGATGCTCTTGGCGGTGCCGAGCTGCTCGAGCTCGGTGTTCTCCAGCTTCAGACCCAGCTCCTCGGCAACGACCTGGCCGCCGGTGAGAATGGCTATGTCCTCGAGCATCGCCTTGCGGCGGTCGCCGAAGCCCGGTGCCTTCACCGCGCAGGCGTTGAGCGTGCCGCGCAGGTTATTGACCACCAGGGTGGCCAGCGCCTCACCTTCGACGTCCTCGGCGATCAGCAGCAGCGGCCTGCCCGACTGCGCCAGCTTCTCCAGCAACGGGAGCAGGTCCTTCATGCTGGAGATCTTCTTGTCGTGGATCAGCACGTACGGGCTCTCCAGCACCGCCTCCTGGGTGTCGCGGTTGGTGACGAAGTACGGCGACAGGAAACCGCGGTCGAACTGCATGCCTTCCACCACTTCGAGGTTGGTCTCCATCGACTTGGATTCCTCGACCGTGATGACGCCGTCCTTGCCGACCTTTTCCATCGCGTTGGCGATCAGCTCGCCGACGGTCGGATCGTTGTTGGCGGAGATGGCGGCGACCTGCGCGATCTCCTCCTTCTCATTGATGTCCTTGGCGGAGGCCTTGATGTGGTCGACCGCCTGGTCGACGGCGACGGCAATGCCCCGCTTGATGTCCATCGGGTTGATGCCGGCCGCGACCGACTTGAGCCCTTCCTTGATCATCGAGTAGGCCAGGACGGTCGCCGTGGTGGTGCCGTCGCCGGCCACGTCGTCGGTCTTGGTGGCCGCTTCCTTGAGAAGCTGCGCCCCCATGTTCTCGAACGGGTCTTCGAGCTCGATCTCCTTGGCGATCGTGACCCCGTCGTTGGTCATCGTCGGAGCGCCGAATTTCTTGTCCAGAACGACGTTGCGCCCCTTCGGGCCCAGCGTCACCTTGACGGCGTTGGAGAGCTTCGTGACACCTGAGAGGAGCTCCTTGCGCGCCGATTCATCGAACTGCAGTTGCTTAGCCATAGATCACCCTTTTTTGAAGAGTTATGTGATTTGGGATAGTTGACGCCAAGATAACAACTCCGGCCGCCAGCGCCAACATCTGCGGTCAATTTTCTGCCCCGGGGCCCTCGAGCGCGGCTTCCAACGTGAGACGGCCGCTCAACACCTGCCTGACCGGGCCTGACCCGGCGCCCGTACGCAGCCGTAGCGCGCCGTTGCGGTCGACGCCGAGCAGCACTCCGGCGATGGCCTCGCCTGCCTGCTCGACCCGTGCGGGACCGCCGACCCCGGCGAGCCGTCCGCGCAGCCGGTCGAGCCAGTCGTCGGCATCCAGCAGGCGATGCATCGCCGCCAGCACGTCCCGCTCCAGCCGCGCGCGGTCGATGCTGCGGCCCAGGCACAGTGCCAGCGACGTGGCGTCTCCCGCTTCGGACGGGAACGAGCGCTGGTTGCCGTTCACGCCAACGCCGATCAGCAGCCATCCGCGGGTGGCCGTACACAGAACGCCTGCCAGCTTGCGCGCGCCGATCAGCAGATCGTTCGGCCACTTGATGGACGGCGACAGGCCCCACGCAGCGGCCACCTCCGCCAGCGCGCATCCCACGCGGAGCGGGACCGTGGACGGTACCGCCGCCGTCCGGTCCTGACGGAGCATGAGCGTCAACAGAAGATTCGCCCCCGTCTCCGACGACCAGCGGCTCCCCGGATTGCGTCCGCGCCCGGCGCTCTGGCGCTCGGCGGTGATGGCGGTTCCGTGGGCCGGGGACGCAACGATCAGCCCGGCGGCCTCGTCCATCGTCGACGTGGTGACGTGCAGGCGATGTATCGGAGCGCCCCAGGGGCTGGTCGAGCGCGGCTCGCGAGCACATGGGGCGGTCACCTGGACCGGACTACATCGATACCATCAACTCCTGCGGCGAGCACAGGAGCTCCAGGAAGCGGGACACGAAGGTAGCGGCCGGCACGCCGTCAACCACGCGATGGTCGAACGCCAGCGATACCGGCAGGGCCACGCGAGCCTCGATCGCACCTCCGGCGACCACGTGCGGCGCCTGATGGATCCGCCCGATGCCGAGGATGGCCACCTGCGGCGGGAAGATCATCGGGGCAGCCCACAAGCCGCCGAACGATCCGAAGTTGGTCAGGGCGAAGGTGCCGCCGCGCAGGTCGTCGGCCGCCAGGGATCGGTTGCGCGCCGCCGCCACGAGCTGCTTCATCTGCTCGTCGATGGCAAGGATCGTGCTGGAGTCGACGTTGCGGATCACCGGCAGCAGCACGCCGGCCTCCGTGTTGACCGCGAAGCCGATGTTGACCTCGCGGTACACGGTCACTTCCTGGGAAACCGCGTCGTAGGTTGCGTTCAGAACCGGAACGTCCCGCAGCGCGGTAGCGAGCGCCTTCATGAAGAAGGGCTGATAGCTGATGTGCGTCGTGCGGTTGCGATTGGCCTTCGCGCGCAGCTCGACCAGCTCGTCCACCTCGCCCAGATCGTGGACGAGCGCCGTGGGGATCCTGCGGCTGATCTCCATGTTGCGCGCGATGGTCTTGCGCAGGATGGTCAGCTCCACCCGTTGCCCGGCCGGCAGGTCCACCGGCTTGGTGAGCGGGTCGTCGGTCAGCGGGAAGCCGAACGCGTCCTTGTCGAGCGCCGGAGGCGCGGCCACCGGCATGGCCGCCCGGTTCTCCGAGGCGCGGTAGATGTCGTCCTTGCTGATGCGGCCGCCTTCGCCGGTTCCCTTCACGGAGCCGAGATCGACGTTCAGGTCACGCGCAAGACGCCGAGCGGCCGGGGTCGCCAGGGCAGCCCCGGGCGCGCGGCGGCGCGGGAGCTCCGGCGGACGCTCCACCGAGGGCGGCGGCGCGGCGCCGTCACCCGCGGCGGCCGGCGGCGCCTCGTCGCTCGGGGCGAGCAGGTCGTCGCCGGCGTCGAGCCGGCCGACGATTGCTGCCCCCTCGGTCGGCCTCACTCCGCCATCGGTGCCCTCGCCGGTCGCAGCCGGCTCGGCGCCGTTCTCCTCGCCGTCCACCTCCTCGCCGTCCACCTCGATATAGGCGAACGGGTCGCCTACCTTGATGATCTGGCCGGTCGTGGATCCGAAGCGCCGCAGCACCCCGGTCTTCGGCGACGGAATCTCCGCCACCACCTTGTCGGTCTCGACGATGGCGAGGATGTCGCCCTCCTCCACCGCATCGCCCGGCTGCAGTTTCAACTCCAGGATCTTGCCTTCGTGCAGCCCTTCGCCGATGTCCGGGAACCTGAATTCGTACATCGCTCAACCGCCTCAATAACTCAGCAGCCGCCGTGCCGCGCCGACGATGTCGGGGACGCTGATCAGGTAGTGACGCTCGTGGCGGGGCAGCGGCACGACGATGTCGCTGCCGGTCAGCCGGGCCGGCGGCGCCTCGAGGTGCAGGAACGCCTGCTCGGCGACGGCCGCGATCAACTCCGCGCCGACGCCGTACGATCGCGGGCCCTCGTGCACGACCAGCAACCGGCCTGTCTTTCGCACCGACTCCACCACCGTCGCGAGGTCGGGCGGATAGATCGTGCGCAGGTCGATCACCTCCGCCGAAGCCTCGTCGCGGAGTTGCCGCGCCGCGGCGATCGCCTCCTTCATCTGGGCTCCGTAGGAAACGATGGTCAGGTCGGTGCCGGCTGCCACCACCCGCGCGGTACCCAGCGGGATGACGAAGTCGCCTTCGGGGATCTCCTGTCTGGGCGCCTGATAGACGCGTTTGGGTTCCATGAAGATCACGGGGTCGGGATCCCGAATCGCGGCGATCAACAGCCCCTTGGCGTCGTGAGGGGTGGACGGGATCACCACCTTGATGCCCGGAACATGCGCGAGGATGGCCTCCATGCTCTCGCTGTGGTGCTCCAGCGCGCGCACGCCGCCGCCGTACGGCATGCGGATCACGATGGGTGCGGTGAAGGCGCCCTGCGTACGGGTCCGTATCCGCGACACGTGGTTGATGATCTGGTTGAACGCCGTCCAGATGAACCCGCTGAACTGAATCTCCACCACCGGGCGCAGCCCCGCCACCGCCATCCCCATCGCGCTGCCGACGGCAACGCTCTCGGCCAGCGGGGTGTCGAAGCAGCGGGTCGCACCGAATTCCTCCTGCAGGCCCGTGGTCGCACGAAACACGCCGCCGTTGGCGCCGATGTCCTCTCCGAAGGTGATCACCCGCTCGTCGAGGCGCATTTCGGTGCGCAGCCCGTCGTTGATCGAAGACACCAGGTTGACCGGTCTCACCGGCGTCCTCTCATCGGTCGCTGCGCAGTTCGCGGAGCCGCGCAAGCTGCTCCTGCAGTACCGGGGGAGTTTCCGCGAACGTGTGGCGGAAGCCGGCGTCCAGGTCGGGGTCGGGATGCGACTCCACCTCTTCGAAAGCCTGCCGGGCCCTGGTCCGCGCGTCGGCCACCAGTGCCCGCGTCTCTGATTCCGTCAGCAGTCCCCGTTCCATCAACAGCCGTTGCAGGCGTCTGACGGGATCGTGACGCTCCCACGTCCGTTCCTCCTCGCGGGTCCGGTACCGGGTCGGGTCGTCGGTGGTCGTGTGCGCCCCCACCCGGTAGGTGATTCCTTCGATCAGCGTCGGCCCGTCACCCGCCCGCGCGCGCTCCACCGCCTCGCGCACCACCTGGTAGACGGCGGTGATGTCGTTGCCGTCCACCTGCACGCCGGCGAAGCCGTAGCCTTCGGCCTTGGCCGCCAGCGACGGCGACGCGCACTGCATGTCACGCGGGGTCGAGAGCGCGTACTGGTTGTTCTGAACGTAGAATACCGTCGGCGTCTTCCACACCCCCGCGAAGGTGAGCGTCTCGTGAAAGTCGCCCTGTGACGTGGCGCCGTCGCCGCAGTAGCACAGCACCGCGCGGTCACGTCCCAGGTGTCGCTCGGCAAAGGCGAGCCCGACCGCGTGCGGGAGCTGCGAGCCGATCGGGATGGCGACCGGCGCCAGGTGGTAGCGATCGATGTCCAGCCGGCTTCCGTCCTCGACCCCGTACCAGTACTGGAAATGGGTGGTGATCGGCAGGCCGCGCACCAACAGGGCGCCGAGCTCCCGGTAGGCGTGGACGATCCAGTCGTCGTCGCGCAGCGCCATGGCTCCGCCGACGCCGTTGGCCTCCTGGCCGACGGCAGGCGGGTAGGGAAGCAGCCTGCCCTGCCGGGTAAGGCTGACCGCCCACTCGTCGATGGCGCGTGACTGGATCATCACCCGAAACGCGTACAGGAGCTGCTGGTCGGTCATGCCCGGGTCGTCGTGACACTCGGGCGCCAACGCCCCTTCCGGAGTCAGGCGCTGCACCATGGCTGCGTACAGAGTACCGCTCCGGGCGGGCACACGCAACCTCCGGCCCCCCCGTGGAGCGAGGGACCAGCACGGGGCCGGGCCCGGGTCGGGTGCCGCACGCAGTCGAAGGAGCCGGCCGGACTTGCGCCGCGAGCGGCCGGCTCGGCAGACTCGTCATGGTTGCGGATGGAGGGACAGACCACGCCCGCGCCCGCGGTCCTGCCGGCGTTGACGGCGCTCGGAATCGACGGTGCGGTCGCGCTCGCGGAGCGCATCGAGCGCTGCGCGGACGAGCCGACGGGAGAGTTGCGCTGGCAACGGATGGTCCGCGAGGTGCTGACCGAGCCGCTGCCGCTCACCGATGTCCCCTTCGCCGTGCACCGGCTGTGCTTCGCGGCCGCGTACTCGGACCGCGACCCGGCACTGCCGCCGGCCCCGGCGTGGTTGCCGGAGATGGGGTCCGGCGACACCAACGTACGCAGGCTGGCGCGGCGCGTGGGCGTGGACGACGTCGCCGCCCTGCACCGCTGGTCGATCGAGCATCGCACCGAGTTCTGGGGGCTGATGTGTGAGCGACTGCAGATCGGCTTCCACGGCGATCCGGGGCCCGCCATGCGCGACGGCCGGTGGTTTCCCGACGCGCGGCTGAACATCGCCGAGAACTGCCTCAAGCCGGGATCGGCCGGGGACCGGCTGGCGATCGTCTACCGCACGAGCGAGGACGGACCGCTGGACGGGATGAGCCGGGCCGATCTGGCGCGGCTGGCGTACGCCGTGGCCGGTCACTGCCGCGAGCGCGGGCTGCGACCGGGCACCCGTGTGGCGTTCTATCTGCCCATGACAGCGGAGGCGGTCGCCGCCTACCTGGGGGTGATCCTGGCCGGCTGCACGGCGGTTTCGATCGCCGACAGCTTCGCCGCGCCGCAGGTGGCGGTGCGGCTGCGCATCACCGATGCCTCGCTGGCGGTCGTCGCCACCCGCACCTACGAGCGATTCCTGGACGCTGCTCCCGACCTGGACGCCATCGTCATCGGCGAGCTCCCGCACGGGCACAGGCCACGCGCGGCGGACACCTCCTGGGATCGGGTTGCGTCCGCCGCCCCGGCCGCCGCCGTCGCCTGCGCGGCCGGAACCCATACGAACGTCCTGTTCTCCTCAGGCACCACCGGCGAGCCCAAGGCGATCCCGTGGACCCACCTGACCCCGATCAAGTGCGCGACGGACGCCGTGCTGCTGCATGACGTCCGGACTGACGACGTGCTGGCATGGCCGACCAGCCTGGGGTGGATGATGGGCCCGTGGCTGATCTACGCCGCGCTCCTCAACCAGGCGACGATCGCCCTGTACCATCCGGGCCCGAAGGGAGCGGACTTCGGCAGGTTCGTGAGGGACGCGGGCGTCACCATGCTCGGACTCGTGCCGACGCTGGTGCGCATCTGGCGCCGCTCCGGCTGCATGGAGGGAATCGACTGGAGCCGGATACGCCGCTTCAGTTCCACGGGCGAGTGCTCGGACCCCGAAGACCAGCTCTACCTGATGGCGCTCGCCGGCTACCGCCCGGTCATCGAGTACTGCGGAGGCACGGAGATCGGCGGCGGGTACGTCTCGGCGACGATGGATCAGCCGGCGGCGCCGGCGACGTTCACGACTCCGGCGTTCGGGCTGGATCTGGCCATCCGCGACGAGCACGGGCGCCCGGCGACGAACGGCGAGCTGTTCCTGGTGCCGCCGTCGGTCGGCCTGTCCACCGAGCTCCTCAACGACGATCACCATGACGTATACTTGGCCGGTACGCCGACCGCCGACGGACGGCCGCTGCGCCGCCACGGCGATCACATGCAGCGGCTGCCGGGGGGTTACTACCGCGCCCTCGGCCGTGTCGACGACACGATGAACCTGTCGGGGATCAAGGTGTCCTCCGCGGAGATCGAGCGCGCCCTGTCGGGCGTGGACGGCATCAGCGAGTGCGCGGCCGTCGCGGTTGCGGACCGCCACGGCGGGCCCGATCGCCTGGTGATCTTCGCGGTAACGTCCCGAGCGCTGACGGACCCGCTCCCGTTCCTGCAGCACGCCCTTGCCGAACGGCTCAATCCCCTGTTCAAGATCTCGGAGCTCCGCCTGGTCGAAGCGCTTCCCCGGACCGCCTCCAACAAGGTGATGCGGCGGGAGTTGCGCTCGGCCTACGCCGCGGACCACTCCGCGGGTTCCAGGGCATCGACACGCAGCCGCCCCGTGCGCACTATGATGTAGCACGCAACCCGGCGCCGTACCCAAGTGGTAAGGGAGAGGTCTGCAAAACCTTTATGCACCGGTTCGATTCCGGTCGGCGCCTGATCGGTCGGTTACGGGGCCCGGAAGCGCTCCGTGACGGTGAGCCCCTCCCAGTTCGTCCGGAATTCGGCGGACGCACCTGCCACGTCGACGTGCGCGGTCTGCAGCCCGGGGACCTCTGGCCGCCGGAGACGCCGCGCACGCGCGATCGGCTGCGGATCGGAGATCCCCTTGGCCAGCGCGATCCTGCGGCTGTCCAGCCTCCCGAACCACGGGTCGACCGCCGTGTCGTCCCCGGTCCAGGTCAGGAGAGCCGCACCGGCCTCCATCGCCGGGTCCACGGGCACCCAGCCGAAGTCCTGCAGGTAGAACTCCGCCCAATAGTGCGGGATCGCCATCGCGTCGGCGTCGATCAGGTATCCCGCGACGGGGCGCGCGGGGATGCCCGCGGCGCGGGCCACGGCGCTGAACGTGAGCGCGTACTCGTACGGCGCGGCCCGGCGTTCGTCGATCGCCGTGATCACGACCTCCATGGGTGCCGTGCCGGCGGGCGCGACGCGCGCGCCTGCAGCAGCGGCGGGCTGTAGCCGCGCGACCACGTACTGGAACGTCAGACGGGCCCGCCACAGCGGATTGACGTAGCCCCGCATGGCTCGCTGGGCGATCGCCGGCAGGCGCCCACCGGAGGGCGCGATCGCGTCCCCGCCGGGGAATCGCCGATGGAACCTGCTGTCGGTGCGGTACGCGCGCACGGACGACGCATCGATGCTCGTTTCGATGGCGTAGCGGACCACCCGGTAGTCGCTTCGTACTTCGTGCCCGCCGCTGGAGAGCGGACCCCGGAGCGGGAACAGCCCCACGCCCGCGGAGTCACGACGGATCGGCCGCCTGTTGCCGGCGGGCTCCGCCAAGTGGTGCTGCGCCGGCGTGGCCGGGACCGCAGGGATCCACAGATAGAGCTCGGCTCCGTCGGCCGCGCCCGCCGCCGCGAAGCTGACGGCGTAGGTCGCCGCGTATCCACGCGGGTCGAGAAAGCGAACGGTTCCCACATCGCTGCGGACTTCGAACTCCTGGGCGGCGCTCCGCGCGGTTGCCGTACGGACCGACACCTCCCCCGAGCGCGCGCCCGCCGGCACCCGCACGACGATCAGGCGATCGCTCCAGCGAACGTGGTCCAGGTCGACCGATGAGCTCTCGACCACCCGGTGCGGCGGCCCCTGCGCGCCGGGGTTCGCCGCGGCAGCCGCCTCACCGCCGGCCGCCGCCGTGAAGCGCACCGCGCCGGGCGAAGCGCCGAAGCCGGCGCCGCTGATGGTGATCTGCTCGCCGACCGCGCCGACGGCCGGGCTCACCGCCGTGACGATCGGCGGGCCCGCGGGCCGCGGGCCGCCGGCAACCGGTCTCGGAAGGTCGTCGCGGTGGGTCAGCAGGATCCCGTCGCTGGCTCCGGCCGGGGTTACCACGCGCACGAGGCCGCTTGCGAACGAGGGGGGCACGACGACCACGACGCGCTCGTCCGACCAGGACCGGTACGCGCTCGTGCGCGGCTCTCCGCCGGCGAACGTCACGGCGCTGGTGCCGCGCGTGCGGCCGAAGAAGCGTCCCTGCAGGCTGACGACCCGGCCGGCGGCCGTCACCTGCGGGGCCAGCGCATGCAGCCGCGGCGACGGCGCCGCCACCCTGGAGAGGGCGAACGATGCCGCCGCCACCAGGACCAGGGCCGCCAGCGCGCGAGCGGCGCCCGTGCGCATCCGCGTGCGGAGCACCCGATGCTCAGGAAACGGCGTTCTGCTGTTGCGGGGCCTCGTTCTCCTCGTAGAGATCCACCTGGACCGCCATCACGATCACCACCGCAACCGGTCCGTCCTCGGTGCCGCCCGCCGCGTCGTGACCCTGTGGTGGATCGACAGGAAAGGCATCGGCCCGGAAGTCGAACCATCTGGTGTTCCCTTGCAGCTGATCCTCGCCGCCGAGGGGGAACAACAGCACATGATCGCCGAGCGCCACCGGCATGGCGCGGTACGCACTTGCCACCGGTTCCTGCCCATAGGCGCCTGCCGAGTCGGCCTCCCAGATCTGGAGCTGTACGTGCAGCGTGAGTTCGGTCGCGGTGATCCACACCGGCGTGAACAACGCCTCCACCCTCAGCCGGTTCTCCTGTTCCAGGGTTGCGCCGACCGCCTGCCTCGGCTTGGTGGCGAGAGCCTGATCCAGCTTCATGATGATGTCGCCGTCCAGCTTGACCAGACTGAGCGCCAGGCGAACCTCGAGCGGCCGGGTGGCGAACTCCTCCAGCAAGGCGTCCGACCCGGCTGACGCGGATCCGCTCCCGCCGGCGGGGTCGCTCTGCGCCACGAGCGGCGTGCCGCCGGCCGCGACAGCCATCAACAGGGAGCAGACCAGGGAGCGGAGCCCCCGGCCGCTACGGCTTGGCCGTCTCACGTTCGCGTTCAAGCATCTCGCCTTCATGCACGATGACGGGCGATCCTACGAGCTGGAACCGCGCGGGTGGCAGGCTCACCTCCAGCGTCGCGGGGTCGCCGAGCGACGCCGCCGGAGCCGGCTGCAACTCGATTTCGTGCAGGATCTTCGGCGCACCGAAGAGTCGGAACTCGCTGGTACTCGGCAGCGTCAGCTCCAGCACCGCGGCACGCTCGGGACCCGCGTACGGTGCCACCGGTTCATCCGGCACGGCCGCCATCCGGCTCAGCGCGGCACGTCCCCACTCGTCCAGAGCCGGCGGACGGTCCCCGAGCGCCAGCGTGAACACGAAAGCGACGGCCAACGCGGCCGTCGCGGCGGCGATCGGCAGCCGCAACGAACCACGACGGCGCGCCGAGGCTGCCGGCGCCTGCGCGTCGAGCCGTCTCCACACGCGGATCGCCGCCTCTTCCACGTCGGGCTCCTCGCACTCGATCAACCGGTGCGACACGGACTGAAAGCGCCGCAGGCGCGTACGGCAGTGCTCGCATCCGGCGACATGGGCCTCGATGCGCTCGGAGCTGCCGGGCGGCAACTCGTGGTCGTGGAAGCTCGACAGGACAGGGTCGTCAGGACACATGGTCGTCAGGAAACATGGTCGTCAGGAAACATGGAGGCCGCTCGGATCGAGGATCTTGGCCAGGCGCTGGCGAGCGCGAAACACGCGCACCTTGACGTTGCTCTCGGTGAGGTGGAGCACACCGGCGATTTCACGGTAGCTCAAGCCTCCGTACTCGCGCATCACGAGCGGGGTCCGCAGGTTGACGGGCAGCTTGCCCAGCGCGTCCTGGACCGCGGCCTGGGTCTCGGAGCGCAGCACCTCGTCATCGGTCGTCTCTTCCCGGGTCCCCGGCGGAGCGCGCGTGACGTCGCGGTTGGCGCGAAGCTCGCGCTTCCTGCGCTTCTCGACGTTGAGGGACAGGTTGCGTACCACCCTGAGCAGCCAGTACTTGGTCTGGTCGAGGTCGGGCAGCGGAGCCGGCCGCCGCAGGTAGCGCATGAACGCTTCCTGGCAGACGTCTTCCGCCACCCCCTGGTCGAGGCAGATTCGGTAGGCAACCCGGTACAGGGTGGGAAACAGGGATCGGTAGATGTCGTCAAAATCGCGGCCCGCTACATCGTTAGACAACAACATCCAGGTCCCTTGGTTACAACTTCAACAGGCCCTTTTCGTTCGAGCAGCGCCAGCGCACCCCGTCGGGCCGATCTTCCAGCACTACGCCGCGGGCGGCAAGCTCGTCGCGAATCCGATCCGCGGTGACGAAATCCCGCTGCGCGCGGGCGGCCGAGCGTCGCTCCACCAGGTCGCGCAGTTCCGGGGCGAGCTCCGTGCTGCGCGAGGCGGCCTCCTCGATGCCGATCGCCAGGATGCGGTCCATGCGCCGCAGCACGTCGAGCTTGGCCGCCGCGCCCACGCGCGGCTCCTTCACCAGGCCCCACAGCACGGCCAGACAGCGCGGCATGTGCAGGTCGTCGCGGGCGTGGCGGCGAAAGTCCAGCCAGGCACGCTCCGCCAGCTCCTCGGTGCCCGGCGGCTCGGCGCCGGCGGCGAGCTCCG
>JAPOQV010000497.1 GCA_026710565.1 Spirochaetaceae bacterium
CCCCACAGCCGCGGGCGCGCCGGAAGCCGAACCCGAATTCCTGGACCCCCATCGCCCCCAGGGCGCAGTGGCCGGCGAAGATGATCAGGTCGCCCCACGACAGGTTGCGGCCGTACTTCTGCTTGACCGGCCACAGCACCCGCCGCGCCTTGTCCAGGTTGCCGTTGTCCGGCCAACTGTTCAGGGGCGCGAAGCGCTGGTAGCCGGAGCCGCCGCCGCCGCGGCCGTCGCTGATGCGGTAGGTGCCCGCGGCGTGCCAGGTCATGCGGATGAACAGCGGCCCGTAGTGGCCGTAGTCGGCCGGCCACCAGTCCTGCGAGGTGGTCATGGCCTTCTCGATGTCCTGCTTCAACTCTGCGACGTCGACGTTCTTGAACGCCTCGGCATAGTTGAACTCCCCGCCCATCGGGTCCGATGCGGGAGAGTTCTGACGGAGAGCCTTCAGGCTCAACTGATTCGGCCACCAGGTCTGGTTCGTCGTCATGGCATCTCTCTCAATTCGGCAAGCTGCCGGGTGTAGCGCGACCTTCCGTTACCTACGGCGCGCGCGGCGCATTGTAGCCTCAATCGTCAACTCCCGGAAGGCCCGCCGGGATGATTCCGGACGCTGGACGCTACGGCGCTCGGGGGGTCATGCTGAACTTGGAGGTGAACTATGGAACAGGCATTCCGATTTGTTGACGGCTGGGGAGCCGGCCCGGAAGGGCGGTCGCTGGGGATCGCCTCGGGCGTGGCCGTCGACAGCCGCGACCGCGTCTACGTGATCGACCGCGAGCCGGATCCGGCCATCGTCGTGTATGACCGCGACGGCGACCTGATCACCACGTGGGGAGAGGATATCTTCAGCGTGCCGCACGAGCTGTGGATCGACGAGCACGACCGGGTGCTGGTCGCCGACTGCGGCGACCACACGGTGCGCATCTGCACCGCCGACGGGCAAGTGCTGCAGACCCTGGGCACCCCGGGCGTTCCCGGAGCGGCCGGCATGCCGTTCAACCGGCCCACGCGTGCGGTGGTGGCGCCGGACGGGGAGATCTGGGTCGCCGACGGCTACGGCCAGGAGTGCCTGCACCGCTTCTCGGCCGCCGGCGAGCTGCTGGCGACGTTTGGCGGGCGCGGCGCAGGACCGGGCCGGTTCACGCTGCCGCACTCGGTGGTCTGCGACTACAGCGGCCACATTCTGGTCGCCGATCGCGAGCCGAACAACCGGATCTGCATCATGGACCGCTCGGGGCGCCAGGTCGCCGAATGGGGCAACAAGCAAAGTCCGTGCGGACTGTTCGTGGGCGGCGACGGCACCGTTTACCTGGCCGACGGCACCCTGGTGATCCTGGACCCGGACGGAAACGAGCTCGCCGACATTCCGATGCCCGAGCAGCCCACCGACCGCTCGCACGGAGCGCACAGCGTGTGGGTCGACCGGCACGGCGACATCTACGTGTCGGAGGTGGGCGTGGAGAACCTCGTGCACAAGCTCACGCGCGCCTAGCGCTACGCGGCTACCGCGCCGGGGCCGTTACCACTTCAGCAGGTTGCCGCCGAAGGTGAGGCCCGCGCCGAAGCCGACGGTGATGAGCAGATCGCCGGGCGCCACCTGGTCGTGCTCGTACAGCTCGTTGAGCGCGATCGGGATGGTGGCCGCGGACGTGTTCGCGTACTCCTCGATGTTGAGGTAGAACTTCTCGTACGGAATCCGCGACCGCTTGGCGGCGGCCTCGATGATGCGCTGGTTGGCCTGGTGCGGGACGATGTAAGCGATGTCGTCGATGGTGAGTTGGTTGCGCGCGAGGATCTCCCGGATCACCTCGATGATGGCCGGCACCGCGAAGTTGTAGACGGCCTGGCCCTCCATCTTGATCAGCAGGTCGCGCTCCGCGTCGCGGCCCGGCTTGAACGGCGTCCTCGTGCCGCCGACCTCGCGCGCCAGGTAGGCGGCGCCCGAGCCGTCCGCCTTGAGCACCGAGTCGAGGATCCCGCAGCCGTTGTCCGAGGGGCTGATCACCGCGGCGCCCGCCCCGTCCCCGAACAGCACGCAGGTGCTCCGGTCCGTCCAGTCGACGATGCGGGTCAGCACCTCGCTGCCGATCAGCAGCACGCGCTCGGCGGCGCCGGAGGCGATGAACCCCTTGGCCGTCTCCAGTCCGTACACGAACCCCGTGCAGCCGACGCCGATGTCCATCGCCGCGGCGTTCCTGGCGCCGATCATGTCCTGGACGATGCACGCCGTGGACGGGAAGCCGACGTAGTCGGAGGAGGCGGTGGCCACCAGCACCATGTCGATGGACTCGGGCTCCGCGCCGGAACGCGCAAGCGCTACCTTCGCCGCCTCCGCTCCGAGGTCGGACGCGGCTTCATCGTCGCTGGCAATGTGGCGATAGCCGATGCCGGTGTGGGATCGGATCCATTCGTCGGAGGTGTCCAGGAACTCGGCGAGTTCGTCGTTGGACATGCGTCGGGCCGGCGTGTAGGCGCCGATCCCCTCAATTCTTGCGCCCATCGGGTCTCCTTGGAGCGGTGTGGGAGGCTTCCGCCTTCGAAGACGACTGTCCGCCGAATTTAGAATCCCGATCGTCAACTGGTCAAGCGGGCGGGAGTCGGTCGGCGCGTTGACCTTGGTGAGCCTGCAGGTCTATGCTGCACACGAGCACCATCCGATGCGGACGTGTTTCCTGTTCCCGGCGCAGGGCGCCCAGTACCCGGGGATGGCCCGTGATCTCTGGGAGCACAGCCAGGAGGTCAAGGACCTGTTCCAGATCGCCTCCGATGCTACCGGCACCGACATGCGGCGCCTGCTGTTCGACGGTACCGAGGAGGAGTTGCGCGCCACCGACCGCACCCAGATCGCCGTCACGCTTGCCAATCTGTCCGCGGCCATCGTTCTCGGCGAGCATGGCGTGACAGGCGACGGGTTCGCCGGCTTCAGCCTTGGCGAGTACTCGGCGCTTCACCTGGCCGGGGTGATCGGCGTGGCCGACATCTTCCCGATCGCCAGGGAGCGCGGCGTCGCGATGGAGGCGGCAAGCCGAGCCTCCGATACCGACGACGGCCGCTCGGGGATGGCCGCCGTGATCGGGCTGGCGCCGGAGCGCGCGGAGGCGGCGATCGCCGATCTGCCGGACGGGACGATCTTCGTCGCCAACTATTCCGGTCCGCGGCAGGTGGTGCTGGCCGGCACGGCCGGCGGCCTGCGGGACGCCGAAGCGGCCTGCAAGGAGGCGGGAGCGCGGCGCTTCATCACCCTGAAGGTGTCGGGTCCGTTCCACTCGCCCTTGATCCGGGAGGCGGCCGTCAGGCTGGCGGAGGTGTTGGCCGACGTCCCGTTCGCCGATCCGGTACGGCCGGTGTACGCCAACGTCACCGGAGCGCAGGTCACCTCCGGAAGCGAGGCGCGCGAGCTCTGCGTGCGGCAGGTGGTGTCCAGCGTGCGCTGGACCGACGAGGTGGCCTCATTGCAGGCTGCCGGCTACGACCGCTACCTGGAGGGGGGGCCGGGACAGGTGCTCGCCGGGCTGTTCCGGGGTTTCCGCGGCGAGTTCCGGTGCGAGGCGGCGGGGACTCTGGAGGCGATCGAAGCCGCCGCAGCGGCTGCATCTTGAGCGCCCGGCCATGAGTCTGGACGGCGCGGTCGCGGTGGTGACCGGCGGCTCGCGCGGTATCGGAGCGGCGGTCTGCAGCGCCCTGCTGCGGGACGGCGCCAAGGTCTATTCGCTCTCGCGGACCGCCGCCGGCGCCGGGCAGTTGGACGAGCGGGGGGACCACACGTGGCTGGCTACCGACGTGGCCGACGAAGAGGCCCTGAACGCCCGCATCGAACGGATTCTTGCGGAGAACCAGGGCGTGCAGATCCTGGTGAACAACGCCGGCATCACGCGGGACGGACTGGTGTTCCGGATGTCGCGGCAGGACTGGGACGCGGTGCTGGCGCTCAACCTCACGGCGACGTTCCTGACCTGCAAGCTCGTCGCCCGTGACATGGCGCGGCGGCGCGCCGGATCGATCATCAACATCTCTTCGGTGGTCGGCTTGACCGGCAACCCCGGCCAGCCCAACTATTGTGCCTCGAAGGCCGGCATCATCGGCTTTTCGAAGAGCCTCGCGCGCGAGGTGGCGAGCCGCGGCGTGCGGGTCAACGTGGTCGCCCCCGGATACATCGAGACCGGCATGACCGCATCGCTCAGCGACGGGATACGGGAGAGCATTACCGGCATGATTCCGCTCGGCCGCACGGGAACGCCCGAGGATGTGGCCGAAGTGGTGGCGTTCCTGGCCTCGGCCCGCTCCACCTACGTCACCGGACAGGTGCTGCAGGTGGACGGCGGGCTGCTGATGTAGCCGAAGCTGCACAACCCTACGAAGGAGATGGCAATGGACAGACGTGTGGTGGTTACGGGGCTCGGCGCCGTCACCCCCCTTGGAAACGACGTCGACACGTTCTGGCGTGCGGTCAAGAACAGCGAGAGCGGCATCGACCACATCTCGTCGTTCGACGTCTCGGACTATCCCTCGAGGGTGGGCGGCGAGGTCAGGGACCTCGACCCGTCGAAATACCTGGACAAGCGCGAGGCGCGCCGCCTGGACCGCTTCGCGATGTTCGCGATGGTGACGGCGATCGAGGCGCTCGATGACGCAGGGCTGGCGACCGAAGGCCTGGAACCTGAGCGGACCGGCTGCATACTGGGGGTGGGCTTCGGCGGGATCCACACGCTGCACTCCGAGTTCAGGCGCCTGTTCGACCGCGGGCCCAAGGGCGTGCACCCGTTGCTGGTGCCGAAGATGATCAGCAATATCGCGGCCGGCCACATCGCCATCAGGATCCACGCGCACGGCCCTTCCTACACGGTCGTGTCGGCCTGCGCGTCCGCCAATGACGCCATCGGCGACTCGTATCGATGGGTCAAGGACGGGACGGTCGACGTCATGGTGACCGGCGGCGCCGAGGCGGCCGTCGCGCCGCTGGCCCTGTCCGGGTTCTCGGTCCTGCAGGCGGTTACCTCGTCGTTCAACGACGATCCCAAGCGGGCCAGCCGGCCGTTCGACAAGGACCGGGACGGCTTCGTCATGGGCGAAGGTTCGGGAACGCTCATCCTGGAGGAGTTGGAGCACGCCAAGGCTCGCTCCGCTCCGATCTACTGCGAGGTGGTGGGCTACGGCGTCACCTGCGACGCCAACCACCTGACCGCGCCCCACCCGCAAGGCAAGGGCGCGGTGAACGCGATGAAGATGGCGATCGCGGGCAGCGGCCTGCAGCCTGAGGACTTCGACTACGTCAACGCGCACGGCACCTCGACGCAGCTCAACGACTCGACCGAGACGCGGGCGATCAGGGAGGTGTTCGGCGACCACGCGGCCAGGATGAAGGTCTCGTCGACCAAGTCCATGATCGGGCACCTGCTCGGCGCTGCCGGCGGCGTGGAGGCGATCGCCACGGCGAAGGGGCTGCAGGAGCAGTACTACCCGGCGACGATCAACTACGAGACGCCGGACCCCGAGTGCGACCTGGACTACGTGCCGAACCGCGGCCAGTCGGCCCCCATGCGCGCCGCGATCAACAACGCGTTCGGCTTCGGCGGTCACAACGCGGTTGTCGCGTTGAAGCGCTACGACGGCTGACGATCGGAGCCTCGCGATGCCAACCGGAGAGGGGCGGATCGCGGTCGTCGCCGACACCCACGACAACTGGCCGGCGCTGGACGCTCTCTGCCGGAGCATGGCCGATGCCGGCTGCACGCACCTGCTGCATTGCGGCGACGTGTGCGCGCCGCTGACCCTTCTGCGGCTGCTGGACGGGTTCGACGGGCAGGTGGATCTCGTCGCAGGCAACGTCGACGGCGACCACTACCTGATGACGACGCGGACGGCGGGGAGAGCGAACTTCCGGTTCCACGGTGCGGAGCTGGCCGAGCTCACCGTGGGCGGACGCACCGTTGCCATGCAGCACTACCCGCGGCTGGCGCGGGCGCTCGCCTGCGGCGGCGGCTACCATGCGGTGTTCTACGGGCACGACCACGTGGCCCACGTGGAGCGGATCGAAGCGGGCGCGCGGTCCGTGCTGCTCGCCAACCCGGGTACCCTGAGTGCCATGGGCAAGGCGGCCACCTACGGACTCTACGATCCGGCGAGCAACGACCTGGAGCTGGTCCGGCTCACCGTGTGACCGGCTCCCGCGCGAGCCGCGATGCCGGCGGTCGGACTCGAACCGACACGGGGTCGCCCCCACCAGATTTTGAGTCTGGCATGTCTACCGATTTCATCACGCCGGCGTGACGTGAGCGGATGGCGCGCACCTGCGGTACGCGCGTCGCGGCCCCATCGTAACCGCGCCGAACCCCGTGTCAATCGGTCGGTCGGCGCGTGCGCGGCGATCCGGCCACGCGCTGCGGCGGGGCGCACCGTCATCGGTCAGCGATCGTGGTGCCGCGGTACGGCCTCCCGTCCAGGATTGCGCGCAGGTTGTCCGCGTCGCTGCCGGTGAAGACCACGGTCATTCCGTTCCGGCCCGCGGCGCGGGTAGCCACCGGGTCGAACGGCAACCTGCTCCCCGGGTGCCACTCACCGTCTCCCATCCGTGCAAGCTCCTCCCAGGTCACGCGCTCGAGGGGGCGCGCTTCGGGGTCCTTCCGGGGATCGCCCGAGTGGACCATCGCCACGTTGGACATCTTGATGACGGTCGAGGCGGCGAAGCGCTGTGCCAGCAGCACGGCGTCGTAGTCGGTGGAGAAGCCCGGTTTCCATCCGGCTGCGATCATCACCCGGCCGGGGAAGTCCTTGACGGCCGTCGGGTCGGTGATCACCGGCGCGCAGCAGTCCGGCGCGAATGCATGGCGCAGCAGCTCGCCATGCAGACGTGTGGCGGCGATCCCGATCCAATCCTGCGCGTCGTCGGAGGGGGTCGACACGACCCGGCGATACGCGGTCTGGTAGTCGCGCGCCAGATCTCCGCCGCCGGTCACGACGATCGCCTTGTCGCCCGCAGACGCGTCCAGGGCGCCGATCACGGCGGCGCGAAAGCTCGCGAGGTACGGGGTGGCGCGCGACCCACGCTCGATGAGCGACCCGGAGAGGTCGATGACGTGAACGGACATCGTCGCCACGATGATACACCACCGCCCCACGGGCTCGGTCCGCACGGGGTTGCCTCACGGCCTCGGCATGTCGTTATCATTGCGGCGCGGGGTGGCGACATACCGATGGACCGTGACCTGACGGAAATCCTCGCGGACTGGCAGTACGATGCTGACGACCAGTACCGCGTGATCAAGGCGCGCGACGGGCGTCGCGTGCTGCAAGTGCGGATGCCGCTCGGCATCGAGCAGTACGAGCTGGACGGCCGGCCGGACGGCCTGCGCCCGTTCGGGAAGGAGTCGGTGCTGACGGAGATGCTCGATCGTCTCGATGCCAGGGAAGACGCTGGCGAGCACGATTTTCTGATCGACCATGACGACTTCGTTCGGCTGCAGAACGAGGGCATCCTCTACTACTACCGGTACCTGATCCTGTTCCAGATGGGCGATTTCGAACGTACCATGAGCGACACCCGTCACAACCTGCAGATCTGCGATCTCGTGGAGCGTTACGTCGAGGAAGCGGACGATCAGAACGAGGTTCTGCAGTACCGCCCGTACATGATTCGGATGAACGCGATGGCGGGCGCCATGCTGCAACTCGGCGCCGAGAGTCCGGGTGACGCGCGCGGCACCTTGCAGAAGGCGATCGACGACATCGGCGCGCTGGAGGAAGTCGACACGCCCACTTACCACTACGAGCGGTTGCGGTCGCTTCAGTACCTGCGCACTGCGCTGAAGCAGATCAAGATGCCTGCACAGACCGTCCTGGACAAGCTGAACACCCAGTTGGACGAGGCAGTGGAGCAGGAAGCCTACGAGCGGGCGGCGGAGTTGCGAGACAGGATCCACGCCTTGCAGCAGCGTCGGACGTAGCCCGCAGCGGCATGGGCGACGCACAGCGGCGCAAGAGTCCCGGACGAACGGACCGTCGGCCGCCCGAGCGGCGTCGACCTCGGCGGTCCGGCGCCGCCATCCTCCTGGTCGGCATCCTCCTGGTCGGGATGCTCATGGCGGCCGATGTGACGGCCGCGCAGGAGCTGGTGACCGCCACGGCGTTCTTCGACGACGTCGCCCGCAGATACAAGACCATCGAGGACTACCAGGCGAATGTCGTGATCGCGACCCGCCGTATCGGGCGGGTCGCGGACGACGGCACGCAGGCCGGCGCCACCGGGTGCGGCTCCGAGAGACGGGAGGTGGAATTGTCGCGAATGGAAGGAGCCCTCTCATTCAAGTCACCGGATCTGCTGCGGATCGACTTCACCAAGCCGGCCGGCCAGGTGCTGGTCTCGGACGGGGAGATGCTCACCATCTACATGCCCGCGCTGGACTACGTCATCGAGCAACGGCTCACACGCGCGGCGACTCCTGCGGCGGCTTCGCTTTCTTCAGACCTTACGGCGGCGGTGCTGGGCCTGCGCTTCCTGCGCGCCAACTACGGGATCGCCTACGAGGAGGGACCGGATCCCGTGCCGCTGGGCGACGGATCCGGCCAACAGGTGGTGAGGCTGCTCCTGGAACGACGGGTTCCCGAAGAGGCGTTCGAGACCATCGAGGTCGCGGTCGGCGACGACAGGCTGATGCGGTGCATCGTGGGCGAGTATCGCTCCGGGGATCGGGTGGCCGTCGAGTTCCGGGCGGTACGCACCGACCAATCGATACCCGACGCGCGGTTCCGGTACGAGCCGCCGCCGGACGCGAACGTCTACCGCGATCTGCTGCTCGGCGAAGCTGACTGAGCCCATCATGACGGAGGACGGCCAGGAAACGGCGGAACCCACGCCTCTTCTCGAAGCCCGTACGGCACAGGGAATCTCCCTCGAGCAGGCGACGCGCGACATCCACATCAGCAAGAGCTTCCTGGAGGCGCTGGAGGCCGAGGACTACTCCGACCTCCCGGGTGATGCCTACATCACCGGATTCATCCGCAGCTACTCCGACTACCTGGCGATAGATCCCGAGCCGCTGATCGAGCGCTATCGGGTGCAGCAGGCCGCCAGCTCGGCGGCCGCCGACGTCACGCCGGGCCGCAGACGGTCGGCGCTGGTGGTGTTGCTGGCGCTGGCGCTGCTGGTGTTCGCCGCCGGTGTGGCCGCGCTGGTGCGCTGGGTGATCCCTCCGGCCGGTCCGGGCGACCGGAACGTGGCCGAACGGAACGCGGACCAGCGGGCCGGTCTGACCGGCAATCGGCTGGTGATGACCGATGACCTGACGATCCGGGTGCTGCCAATCGGCACCGTGCTGCAGGTGCCGATCGGAGATCGTCGACACGACGTGCTGCTGGCCCGCTACGATGGCGGCCTGGTCATCGAGTACGGTGAGAACGAGGTGCTGCTTGCGGTCGGCGGAGAGCGGCTGCTCGATCTGGACGGAGACTCCCGGACCGACCTGCGCATGCTGCTCAACGACGTCGACCGAACCGTCGAGCCGATCCGGGTGACGCTCACCCTGCAGCTCGGCTCGGCAGGGAGGCAGGCGCTGGTGTCGATCCCGGTCGGCCCCGCCTGAGGCTGGTCGGCCGCACATTGCCGGGCATGGAGACCACGGGCGGAATGACGCTGATCGAACGCCATCTGGAGGTCTTGAACGAGCCACAGAGGCGCGCCGTGGAGCACTGGGGCTCCCCGCTGCTCATCCTGGCGGGTGCCGGATCGGGCAAGACGCGGGCGATCACCACCAAGATCGCCTTTCTGGCCGAGCGGCGCAGCATCCCGCCGTGGGCGATGCTGGCGGTGACCTTCACCAACAAGGCCGCTCAGGAGATGCGCGACCGGGCGACCGCGATGCTGCCGGCCGCGGCCGAAGCGAACATCCGCACCTTCCACTCGTTCTGCAACTGGCTGCTGAGACGCTACGGATCCAGGGCCGGCATCGATCCGGGCTTCTCGATACTTGACGGCACCGACGCCCTCTCGGTCCTGCGCGACGCGTCCGGCGGTGGATGGGCCGCGGACGAGCTCAAGGCGGCCGCAGAGTTGATCGCGCGTGCCAAGGATCACGGACTGCGACCGAGCGACGACCTCGACCAGCTCGCCGCTCCGGCGGTGCTCCCGCTGAACGAGCTGTATGCGGGGTATCAGGAGCACCTGGAGCGCAGCAACGCGCTGGACTTCGGCGACTTGATCCTGCGGGCGATCGACCTGTTGTCGGACGAGACCGGGGACCAGATCGCCGGCCGCTTCCGCGCGCTGCTGGTGGACGAGTATCAGGACGCCAATCGCGCGCAGTTTCAGTTGCTGCGGCTGCTGGCCCGCGGCGATGCCTACGTCTGTGCCGTCGGTGACGATGACCAGTCGATCTATGGGTTCAGGGGCGCCGACGTACAGGCGTTCCTGTCGTTCCCGGACCACTTCGAGGGAGCCGAGATCATCCGCCTGGAGCAGAACTACCGGTCCACCCCGCAGATCCTGCGGGTTGCGGACTGCGTGGTGGCCGGCAATCGAGACCGTCTGGGCAAGAATCTGTGGACCGAGAACGAGCCCGGGCCGGTTCCGCGGCTGCACGAGCTGCCCGATCAGGAGGCGGAGGTCCGGCTGTGCTGCGAGCTGGTCGACCGCGATCCCGATCTGGAGACGGCGATCCTGTACCGGATGAACTTCCAGTCGCAGCCGTTCGAGACCGCCTTCCGGCGGCTGCGCATACCCTATCGGCTGGTCGGGTCCATCGGCTTCTTCGAGCGCCAGGAGGTGAAGGACGCGCTCGCCTATCTGACTCTGACGGTCAATCCGGCCGACTCCGTCGCCTTCAGGCGCGCGGTCACCACGCCCCGGCGCGCGGTCGGCCCCAAGACGCTCCAGCGCATCCTTGCGGTGACGACGGATGCCTCCGCGCGTCCCCAGGTCGAGACCCTGTTCGACGTCGGACCGCCGACCGTGACCGCCATCGACCGGGCGCGGGCCGTGCAGAGTTCCCTGCCGGGCCGGGCGCGTGCCGGGATCGCGGACTTTCTCGAGTTGCACCGGGAGCTCTGCGCGATGTCCGACCACGAGTCGGTGGCGTCACTGGTGGCTGCCGCCGTGGAGCGCTCCGGCCTTGCCGAGCACTACGGACGGCTGGACGCGGTGTCCGGCGGCAGCCGTCTGCGCAATCTGGAGCAGCTCGCGGCGAGCGCCGAGGCGTTCGGTTCCGGCCGCCGGGAGCTGCAGCGGTTCCTGGAAGCGGCCGGGCTCCGCGACGCCGGCGGCGAGAGCGACGACGAGCAGCGCGGGGCGATCCGACCCGTCACGCTGATCACCATGCACAACACCAAGGGGCTGGAGTTCCAGCGGGTCGTGATCACCGGGCTGGAGGAAGGGGTGTTTCCGCTGCTGCCGGCCGACCGCACCGGCGACCCCGATCAGGCCGACCTCGACCTCGAGGAGGAACGCCGCCTGTTCTACGTCGGCGTCACGCGGTCCCGGCGCCACCTGCATCTCACCACCTGCGCCCGCCGTACCGTGTTCGGGCAGCGCCGCGATCAGCAGATGAGCCGGCTCCTTTCGGAGATCCCCGACCGGCTGCTGGCCCGCGACGGTGCGAGTCCCGGGCAGGGGGAGGCCGAGGACTTCCCGGCCGGGGCCGAGGTCTATCACGAGGACTACGGGAGCGGGGTCGTCACCCGCCGCTGGAGCAGTGCCGGCACGTGGTTCGTGACCGTGCGATTCGCCACCGAGCACGAGGCTTCGTTCGCCGTGCGTTACGCGGCACTGGAACGGATCCGATCGTGACCACGCCCGACCCGGCCGTCCGCTCGCGGCTGGGGCGGCTGGGACCGATCCGCCGGGCGCGCGGCTATCGCCTGTACGACCATCGCGGCCGGCGCTTCCTTGATCTGTGGCAGGGCGGTGGCCGCGCTCTGCTGGGACATCGTCCCGATCGCGCGCTGGCGCGGATCAAGGACGCCCTGTCCCGGGGGGTGAGCGGCGGTCTGCCGTCGGTCTACGAACGCCGGCTGCGCAATCGCCTCCGGCAACTCGTTCCCGGGTGCGAGCCGCTGCTGACCGGAAGTGACGCCGAGGTGCGCGTGGTGCTGCAGCACCTCGGCGTCGGGGCAGGGGACGTGCACGATCCCGCGATCGACGAGAGGCCGGCGGAAGCGTGTGTGGCGGGCATCTGGCGGCCGCTCGCCGGGCCGACGCCACCTCCCCCACATTGGCGGGCCGTGGTGCCGGTCCTGCCGTCCACGATCGGGGAGGCGCCGGCGCCGCTCTGCCTGCCGGCGGGAACGGCGGCCGACGAGCTGGAGGCACTGATCGCGCCGGCGCCGCTGCCGGCGCCGCTGCTGGTAGCCGGTCTGGCCGGACTGGACCGGCTGCCGCGGTACGGTGGTGCCGCCTGGGCGCAGCGTGCGTGGCCCGATCCGCACGGATGCGCGGGCTGGGAGCGGCGGGGGCCGTACCTGGCGGCACGGTGCGACGCGGCCGTCTATGACGCCGTGTTCGACCGGTTCCTGCGTGCGGGGATCCTGCTCTCCCCATTCCACCCGGGACCGAGCATCCTGCCGGACGAGGTCTCGGCCGGCGAGGAGGCCGCGCTGATGCGGCTGTTCGCGGAGAGGCCGACAGACTCCTGCTAGCGCCGTCCCAGCCGCAGGAGGAACAGGAACAGGTTGAGCATGTCCAGGTAGAGCTTGAGCGCGCCGAGCACCGAAAGGCGGACGAAGGTCGTCTCGTCCATGGATCCGGCCTCGGCCTGCCAGCGCTTGATCACCTGCGTATCGTATGCGGTCAGACCAAGGAACAGCGCCACCCCGCCGATGGAGATCAGGAGGTCCAGGATGCCGCTGCCGACCAGGAGGTTGACGACCATGGCGATCACCAGCCCCAACAGGCCCATGCTCAGGAAGCTGCCGATGGACGTCAGGTCGCGCTTGGTCACGTGGCCGTACAGGCTCATTCCCGCGAACATCCCCGCCGCGATGAAGAACGCCTGCGCGATCTCCTGCTGGGTGTAGACGGTCGCGATCACCGACAGCGTGACGCCGTTGAGCGCCGCGAAGGCGATGAAACCACCGGACGCGGCGCCGATGCCCATGGTCATGATCCGGGCGCTCAGCATCCAGACCAGCGCCAGCTCGCCGATGATGAGTCCGAAGTACAGCATCGGGTTGCGAAGGAGGGCGCTGAGCAGCACTTCCTGGCTGACCACGAACCAGGCGACGGCCCCGCTCAGGACCAGCCCGCCGGTCATCCACAGGTAGACGTTGCTCAGCAGTCCGGTTTGGGCTGCCGTGTGAACACGGCCGCGTACTGCGCTCCGTTCGGACATGGTTCCTCCTCGGCCCGGCGCCGCCCGCCGGGCACCCGTTGCTTGCAGACCCATTGTCCGGCCGTTGACCGGAGCGGGTCAAGGAAGCCGTGGCCCCCGTCTCGGCGCGGCATGAGGAGCGGGGCGCACTGTGGCGACATGAAACCGGCAGTTGCTTGACGCGCGGGGAAACGCTACCCTTAGGGCACTCTCAGCGCGCGAGGCGACGATGATTGCTCTATTGGTGGGCTTGGTGCTCCTGTTGTTCGCGGTCTACTCGGTACTGCCGGTGCCGTGGTCGATGCAGTGGTGGCCGGACGTCATGGCCTTCCTGAAAGGTGGCATCCCCGTGGCAGCTCTGCTCATCGGCCTGATCGCGCTGTTTGTCGGATTCGCGGATATCAAGGACAAGATGGAAGCCAAGAAGGAAGAACGCGAGGCGCAGGAGGCCGAAGCGGCCGAGGCCCCCGGCTCCGCCGGCTCATCGACGTAGGGAGGCGGCACGGAAAGCGATGAAAACGGTATTCGTGCGCGCTCGCGACGTCGAGCGACGATGGTACATCGCGGATGCGGACGGCGCTCCGCTCGGCCGGCTGGCGGCACGGGTGGCCAGCGTGCTGCGCGGCAAGCACCGGCCCTACTTCGCACCTCACCAGGACCTGGGCGACCGCGTGGTCGTCATCAACGCGGCCAGGGTGGCCGTTTCCGGAAACAAGCGCAGCGACAAGCGGTACTACCGTCATTCGGGGTATCCCGGGGCGTTGCGCAGCGAGACGTTCGAGCACGTCATCGACCGCAAACCGGTGTTTCCGGTGGAGCAGGCCATACGCGGCATGCTCCCCAAGGGCCGCCTGGGTCGGGAATTGTTCCGCAACGTACGCGTGTACGCCGGCTCCGAGCATCCCCATGAAGGCCAGCACCCTCAACCCCTCGAGCTTCAATCACGCGAACGGCAATCAATCGAACGGGATCAGAGCTGATGGCAGAAACGGACAGCATCAATCTCGCCCTGGGCACGGGGCGCCGCAAGACCGCGGTCGCACGCATCTTCCTGCGCCGAACGGTGGCCGGCGCCGGCGCCGGAGAGACCGATCTGCAGCGCGTCGCCGCCGGACAGATCACGGTCAACGGCAAGTCCCTGGACGACTACTTCAACTCCGAGGAGCTGGTACAGCGCGTGACGTCTCCGCTGGACGTCACCGACAACCTGGGCAAGCTCAGCGTCATCATCAACGTGTCGGGCGGCGGGCCGGCGGGGCCGGCGGGCCGCACCGCCCCCCGCCCGGCGCGCGGCCCCCATGCCCCCGCACACAACCAGCACCAGACACCCAGCCGCCACGGTCTGGCGCGCGCCCTGGATGCCTACGATGACAGCAACCACGAGAGCCTGCGCGCAAACGGCTTCCTCACGCGCGATCGACGCATGGTGGAGCGCAAGAAGTACGGCCGTCCGAAGGCGCGCAAGCGCTTCCAGTTCTCCAAGCGTTAGGCCCCGGGGCGACCGGCCCGTCGCTTGGCGGTTCACGCGGCATCCAGCCTCCGTGAGCGTGGCGTGGGGGCGTTGACCGGGCAAGCCGCCGCGGCCCTGGAGTATGCAAAGGAGCTGATCGCCCGCCGCGAGCACTCCGTCTTCGAGTTGCGGCGGAAGCTGCACCAGCGGGGACACGCATCCGTTGCGGGGGCGGTGATCGATTCGCTGACCCGTGCCGGTCTCCTCGATGACGAACGCTTTGCCCGCGTCTGGGTGGCCGCCCGGACCGGACGCAAGGCCGAAGGACGGAGCCGGCTTGTGGCGGAGTTGATCAAGCGCGGCGTCCGCGACTCGGTGGCCGAAGCCGTCGTGGACGAGGAGCTTCCCGTCGCGGTGGAACGGGAGCTGCTCCGGTCGAGCGCCGCGGCACTGCGGGCCGGCGGCTACAGCCGCGACGCGATCGCCCGCCGGCTGCTGACCCGGGGATTCCCGGCGGCGGCGGTGCGCCGGACGGTGGCGATGGACGACGGATGGCAGTAGCCCGGTGAGGGATCCGGACGGCCGCCCGTCCTCTACCGCTCAGGCCCCGGGAAAGGCCGCACGCCCCGGGTAGATGGCCTGATCGCCCAGCGCGTCCTCGATGCGCAGCAGTTGGTTGTACTTTGCCAGCCGATCGGAGCGCGAGAACGAGCCCGTCTTGATCTGGCCCGTCGCGAGCGCGACGGACAGGTCGGCGATGAAGGCATCCTCGGTCTCTCCCGAGCGGTGCGACACCACCGCGGTCATGCCGGCCCGGCGGGCCATGTCGACCGCCTCGTACGTCTCCGTCAGCGTGCCGATCTGGTTCACCTTGATCAGGATCGAGTTGGCCACCCCTTCGTGAATGCCGCGCGCCAGGCGCTCGACGTTGGTCACGAACAGATCGTCGCCCACGAGCTGTACCCGCCCGCCAAGCGCGTCGGTCAGCAACTGCCATCCTTCCCAATCGTCCTCGGCCATGCCGTCCTCGATGGAGACGATCGGATAGCGCTGTGCCCAATCCACCCACAGGTCCGCAAGGTCTCTGGAGGTCATCGACGGCCTGTTCGTCTTTCGGAACAGGTAGCGGCCGGTCTCCGGGTCGTACAGCTCCGACGTCGCGGGGTCCAGCGCGATGGCCACGTCATCGCCCGGTTGCAGGCCGGCACCCTCGATGCTCTCCATGATCAAGCCGAGCGCGGATTCGTCGGAGGGAAGATCGGGTGCGAAGCCGCCTTCGTCGCCGACCGCGGTTGACAGTCCGCGTTCCCCGAGCACCCGCTTGAGGGCGTGGAAGACCTCGGCGCCCATGCGCACCGCCTCGCGCAGGCTGGGGGCGCCGACCGGCACGATCATGAACTCCTGGAACTCCAGGCTGTTGTCCGCGTGCGCGCCGCCGTTGACGATGTTGGCCATCGGCACCGGCAGCAGGGTCGAGTGGAACGTGCCGAGATACCGGTACAGCGGCAGGTCCAGGTCGGCGGCCGCTGCGCGGGCCACCGCCAGCGAAACCCCCAGGATCGCGTTCGCTCCGAGCACGCGCTTGTTCGCGGTCCCGTCCAGATCGATCATCTCGCGGTCGATCCCGACCTGGTTGATGGGGTCGTAGCCCACCAGGTTCGGAGCGATCCGGGTGTTGACGTTCTGTACCGCCTTGAGGACCCCTTTGCCTCCGTAGCGGTCACCACCGTCGCGCAGCTCGATCGCCTCGTGCGCGCCGGTGGAGGCCCCGGACGGCACTGCAGCGCGTCCGCGCGCGCCGCCTTCCAGGCCGACCTCCACCTCCACGGTGGGGTTGCCGCGCGAATCCAGAATCTCGCGTGCTGCGACCATTTCTATCGTTGCCATCGCCCATTTCCATGCTCAGTCATGCTCGTCTTTGGCGATATAGTAATGGGTGGCAGGGAGCCGGTGAAGTTCGACCTCGTTTCGGAGATCGTGGAGCGTATCGTGTTCGCGATGGAGGACCAGGGTGCCGACTACTCGGTGGACGTGGAAACCGCGGAGATGGTGAAGGATCGCGGTGCCCACCTCGGGGAACGGTTCGTCCCCCTACCGCCGTGGCGCCCGATCGACGGGTTCCACCTCATGGAGCGTTTCGTGGCAGCCCTGCGCAATCCGATCCATCGTGACCGTCTGCGGAACGCGCTGAACTCGCGCGGGCGGATATTTCGCGCATTCAAGGACGAACTGCGGCTCATCCCGTACGTGGAGCAGCGCTGGTACCGCTTCAAGATGACCGAGATGCGGAGGATCGTGACGGAGTGGTACGACCTCGAGCGGCGATCGCGCGGGCTGGAACGACTCGGGCCGGAGCCGGAAGAGACCGACGACCTGGTGGCCAGCGAGTTCGCCTTCGGCTGTGCCGATGCCGCGGACCTGGAGCACGTGGTCAGGCTGCATGAGGCGGCACGGCCACTCACGGCCGATCCGAATGCGCTGCTGGTGGTGGTGCGCGGGAGCCGTCCGGGGATCGTCGGCTTCATCGGCGGCGTACCGGAAGGGCGGGACACCGTCTGCGTCGGAGCGATAGCGGTGGCCCCGGAGTTCCGCGGGTTGGGGATCGGGCGGTCGCTGCTCTCGCACTTCATCCACGAAGCGGCGGAAGCCGGCTATTCCTCAGTGCAGGTGGAGTTGTGCGAGCAGGAGCAGGAGTTCGAGCGGCTGTTCGCACAACAGGGGTTCAGCCCGGTGGCGAAGACGTTCCGGCTACCACTTGTTCCCATGGAGGAGCGGAAACCGTAAGCGGCAGCGCCAGGAACATCCTTCGGGGCGGCGCGCCGTCCGGTTCGTCCGCGGAGATCACGACGCCGATGTCGAGGGACAGCCACTCCTGCGTGGTCAGCAGGCTGTCGGGAAGATCGAGCAACACCTCGACCGTCTCGCCGGGCTCGATGCGGCCGACCGGTACCGGTACGCCGGCGGCAAGAAGGCTGACACCGGTGCGGGCAACCACTCCGGGATTCTCGACCTGCACCGCGATGGTCACCGGTGACTGCAGCTCGGCGGCCGCGAAGTGCAGCCGGTCCGGGCTGACGGCCAGGAACGGTTCCTGGAAGATTACGGTCTCCGCGTCTCCGCGCAGCGCGAACGCGCGTTCCAGTCCGGCAAGGCTCGCCTCGTCCTCGGGCGCCATGCCGAGCGTGTATTCGTACAGTGCCGCCGCCAGACTGGCGCGATCGTGGGCTTGCGGCAGGTCGCCCCATTCGACCGAGGAGAACGCATCGGCAAGCGCGAGCTCGGCGAGCTGCCTGGCGATGTCGGTCGGCCCCGCGGCGCCGACGGCATCGTCAGTTTCGACCGTGCCGTGACCGCCGAAACGCAGGACTCTCGCCCGCTGTGAGTCCAGCAGGTAGAACGCATCCTTGCCCGGCGCCGGTTCCAGCACGAACTGGGCCGGCAGGATCTCCTGGCCTCCGCGAGGAGCGGTGAGCAGCCACCTCGGGCGCCCGAGTTCGTCGAAAGCCCATATGATCCCCGAGCCTCCCAGAAGGACCGTTCCGTCGGGAAGCACCGCGAGCGAATGCGGGAACTTGAGCATCCGCGGGTCCACCTGGGGGCGGATCGAGGCGATCTCGCGACCATCCAGGCGGGCGATCACGACCCTGCGATCGAACTGGTCGTACAGCACCATGCGCCGCCGGTCGTCGACGTCCATGGCGGGGATGAACGTTGCTGCAACCTCTACCAGGTTCTGCTCGATGACCGGGCGCTGCTCGACGGCGTCTTCGGTAAGGCGCAGGTATGCCACACGATCGGACAGCTCATCGTCCGGAACGTCGACGGGCCTGTAGAGCGCGACCAGACCGCCGTCCGGTACCGCGTCCAGTCGACGGGCGCCCGGCAGGTCGACGAAGGCCGGGTCGTCTTCGCCGTTGCGACGTCGCACGATGCGCGCGTGGTTCAGGTCGAAGGCGAGCATGCTCTCCGTCCACCTGGTGCGGGCGATCTCCTGTGGGGCCGTGACGCCGGGCGGGCGTGACCCCGGCAACAACGATGCAGGGGTCGCAGCGATCAACTCGAAGCGCGGTCCCAACTCGGCGGACCCACCGGTCAGAAGCACGCTGACGCCGCCGTCGTGAGCGGCGACGTCCAGGATCTGTGCATCGTACCCGAACGCGGACTCCACCACGGGTTCCGAGTCGCCGGTAGCCTGATCGACGGTCCGCAGCATCGCGGCAATCCTTCCACCGTCGATCACGTCGGTGATGTCGGGCGGAAGGTAGATCGGCGGCGGGAAGCCGGCGCGCGCAGCCTGCAGGTATCCGAGGTCGGCGACCAGCGCGGCGACGACCGTGTCGAGCCTGATGGCGGCGGCCGTGCGCACGGTGGACGTCAGCGCCCGCTTCGCTTCCAGGTCGGAGCTGGTAACGACCAGGTCCAGCCCTACGGCGCTGTCGTCGACGTCGATGTCGATCCGGATGCGAGCCGGAAAGTCCGGGGGGATACCGATCTCCTCGGAGGACAGGACTTCCTGCAGCCGTTCGACCAACCGGCCTTCATCCAACTCCGTGCGCGGGTCGATCGACCACTCGGCGATACGCAACCCCACGGCCGGGACGCTCGCGACAAACAGGGCAGCGAATGCCACGGCCGCTCTGAACGAATTCATGTCGCTATCATGCCCGATATCTTAGAATCATGTGTCTGGAGCGCCGAGTACGCTTCGGTGACCTCGTCCCACGGCTGCACGTGATCGGCGTATTCCACGCTGCGCTCGTGTCCCTTGCCGAGCAGCAACACGGTGTCGCCCGGTCGCGCCAGCTCCACGGCCGCACCGATCGCCTCCCGCCGGTCCGGGATGAGCCTGGGCGCCGGGGTCCCGGGAACGAAGCCGCGGGCGATGTCCTCGAGGATCGTCAGCGGATCCTCGCGGCGCGGGTCCTCATCCGTAAGGATCACGATGTCGGCGTGCTCGGAGGCGATCCGGCCCTGCATGGCCCGCTTCTCGCGATCCTTTTCGCCGGCTGAGCCGAACACGACGATCGTGCGGCCGTCGGCGGCAGGGTCCGCGCCGCGGCACAGCCGCAGCCCGGCGAAGAGTTGCTGAAACGCTGCCGGCGTGTGGGCATGGTCCACGATCATCGTGAAGCCGCGGTCATTGGCGATCTGCTGCATCCGTCCCGGAAGGGGGCTGAGGACCGGCAGCGCATCGAGCACGAGGTCCGGGGCGGCTCCGCTGGCGGCGGACGCCAACAGCAATGCGGCCGCGATGTTGCCAGCCTGCACGGGGTCGCCGACGTGCACCCGACACTGTCTGCGGACGCCGTGCAGCCGGACGGCCAGCGCCAGGCCCGAACCGTCGGCTGCCAGAACCGTGGCGGTGCAGTCGGCCTCGCCGCCGCCGTGGGGCGCTGGCGAAGCGGTGCTGAAGCTCTGCGCCGCGGGGAACCGCGCGTACAGGTCCTGCCACGCCGCGTCGTCACGGTTGAGCACCGCCACGCCGCGGGAGCCGTCCGGACGATCCGGGATCATGTCCAGCAGCGCGGCCTTGGCGTCCCGGTATCGCTCCCAGTCACCGTGGAACTCCAGGTGCTCGTGGGTGACGTTGGTGATCGCCGCGGCGGCAAGCGGAAGGCCGCGCACCCTGCCGGCGGCCAGCGCGATCGAGGTGGCTTCGATGACCGCGGCGCGCCGGCCGTGGCGCGCCATGGAGGCCAGCAACCCATGCAGTTCCGGAGCCTCGGGTGTCGACAGCCGCCACGGCGTGTCGGCCACGCCGGTTCCATCGTCGACATAGACGCTCGACACCAGTCCGGCCGGAAGGCCGAGCCGGTCGAGGAGCAGCTTCGTGAACCACGCCGTGGAGCTCTTGCCGTCCGTGCCGGTCACGCCGACGAGCAGCAGGTCGCGTGCCGGGTCGCCGGCGTGCCAGGCTCCGGCGGCCGCCAGCGCCGTCCTCGCGTCGGGTACCTGCAGGTAGCAGACGCCGGGGGCGTAGCCCGGCAGATCGCGTTCGTGTATCACCGCTCGCGCCCCCCGGCGCACGGCGTCGGCGATGAAGCGGTGGCCGTCGTCCTTGCTGCCGGGCCGGGCCACGAACAGCGCGCCGGGACCTGCCTGGCGCGAATCATAGCGAATCGCCTGGATGGGGCCGGCCGCCTCCCCGCGGACGCATGCGGCTTCGATGCGGTCCGCCAAGTCCGCCAGGTCCCGCCGTCCCGACGCGGGAGGGAGGTCGCTCATTCCCTGCACCGGCAACGCTCGGCGCGCTCGCTTGCGGGAGCTGGAAGGGCGGATGCGTGCATGAAGGGGCCCACTCATTGTCATCGGCACGATCGGGCCCCGGCTTGCGCTCAAATGCGGCGACCCCGGCGCGGGCCGGGGTCGCGAGCGGACCGTTCGTTCTGCCGTCAGCGCTGGTCGAATCAGCGCGGGTTGTAGAGGTAGTCGAAGAACTCCGCGTCGGTGGAGAGGGTCTTCTGAAAGGTCGGCAGCAGCGCGCGGTACGCCTCGATCGCCTTGAAGAAGGCGTAGAACTCGGGGTCGACGTTGTAGGCGTTCGCGTAGATTGCGGCCGCCTCGGCGTCGGCCTCACCGCGGATCACCTTGGCCGTCCGCTCCGCTTGGGAGATGATCTCCAGCCGCTCCTTCTCGCGCTTGCCGAGCCACTCGTCCTTGAGCCCCTCGCCGTCGGAGCGCCACGCCTGCGCGACCTGCTGCCGCTCGGTGATCATGCGGCTGTAGACGCTCTCGGTCAGGTCGTCCGAGTAGCGGATCTGGCGGATGATCACGTCGAGCAACTCGATGCCGTAGAGGGCCTCCGCCTCCTTCGCGCGCACCAGCATCTCGTTGGAGAGCTCGTCGCGCCCCTTCTCGATCGATGCGAACGTGATCTCCGTGTAGGTGTCGCCCAGGATCGAGCTGGCGTCCTGGGCGTCGCCGCTGCCCCGCCGCACGATCTCGTTGATCACGTCGGAGTTGCGCACCGCCTCCTGGAGCCGGTTGTTGGAGATCACCTCCTTCACCGCGGAGTCGATGCCCGCGTCGAGCCGCGTCTGCGCTCCCTGCTCATCCCTGACCGACTCGTAGAACAGGCCCGGATTGACGACGCGCCAGCGCGCCGTGGTGTCCACGTAGATGAACTGCCGTTCCTGCGTGGGCACCAGGGTCGGTTCGCCGTCCCAGGAGATGATCTTCTTCGGATAGCGCACGACCTGGTCGATCAGCGGCGCCTTCAGCGCCAGCCCGGCGTCGGTCTTGGAGCGTACGATGCGGCCGAACTGCAGGATGATCGCCTGCTGGCCCTCCTGCACCACGTAGAACGGCCCGAGCATCAGGAAGATCAGCAGGGCCGCGCCTGCGACCACGACGATCGTGATGAAACGTTTCACTGGTTCCCTCCGAGCGAGAGCTCCTGTCCGAGCTGCTTGAGCGGGATGAAGTTGGTCAGGTTCTTGTCGATCAGGTCGGTGCCCTCGGCGTCCTTGAACACCTCCTCGAACATCTCGTAGTAGAGGCGGGTGCGAGTCACCTCCGGGCTCTTGCTGTACTCCTCGTACAGGTGCACGTAGCGCGCCACGTCACCCTCCGCGCGGTTGATGCGCTCGGCCCGGTAGCCTTCCGACTCCGCGATGAGCCGGCGGGCCTCGCCGTGCGCGCGCGGGATCGTCTGGTTGTAGGCTTCCTTGCCCTCGTTGATCAGGCGGTTGCGGTCCTGGATCGCCTTGTTGACGTCCTCGAAGGCGTTCTGCACCGCGCCGCGCGGCGGCACCACGCTCTGCAACTGCACCGCGTCCACGCGCACGCCGATGTCGTAGCCGTCTATGCCGAACAGCGCGTTCATCTCGTCCTGCGCCCGCAACTGGATGATCGATCGCTCGTCGCCCATCACGTCCAGGATCGCGCGGTCGCCCACCAGCCGGTTGAACACCGACCGGGAGATGTCCTTGATCGTCGTCTCGCCGTCGACGATGTTGAACAGCCACTTCTCGGGCTCGATGATGCGGTACTGGATCGACCACTTCATGTCGACGATGTTGAGGTCGCCGGTCAGCATCACCGACTCCTCCGGGAACTCCTGGGTGGAGAACACCGTGCGCACGCCGGCCTCCTCGGTGCGGAAGCCGAACTCCAGCTTGTGCAGCACCTCCGTCTCCACGTTGTAGACGCGGTCGATCCCGAACGGCATCTTCAGGTGCAGACCGGGATCGCTGGCCCGGCCCAGGTACTTGCCGAAGCGCAGCAGGATGCCTTTTTCGCGCGCGTCCACGACGTAGAAGCTGGACAGCACGATGATGACCAGCAGCACGGCGCCCAACATGAGGCCGACCGCGCGCGGACTGAAGCTGCCCGGCGCGCGCCGCTCTGCGGATGAATCGTTTTCGGACATGGGACTCCTCCCTTGAGGGGGACCGGGACTGGCCGCGAAGGCCGCCCCTTAACGCTATCGACGATATACCCGGAGCCGGGCCAAGGTCAAACCGGAGAACTCCGGCCCGGACGAAACGCCGTGCTTGTTCGCAACACCTGAGAAAAGTTCATGGCAAGATTGACTATGTGAAGGTATGAGCGTAACCTTCGGGACATGGCGTCGGATGTCCAACCTCCGCTCGGTCCGTGTCCGATCTGTGACCAGCGGCTGCAGGTTGCCGAATACGCGTGCGCTTCGTGCGGGGTCACCATCCGCGGCCGGTTCGCGCGGTGCGACCTGTGCGCGCTGCCGGCCGACCTGCTGCACTTCGTGCGCCTGTTTCTGCATGTGGAGGGCAACCTGCGGGAGGTCGAGCGGCGGCTGGGCATGTCCTACCCGACGGTCAAGGCCCGCCTCAAGGCCGTGAATGCCGCACTCGACGCATCGGGCGCACGACCCGGCGCCGACGCTGCGGAAGGAGGTGACCAGGGCCGCCTGCGCCTGTTGCGTCGCCTCCGCGACGGGGAGCTGTCGCTCGACGAGGTCATACGGCGCCTGCACGCTGAGGAAGCGAGCGCCGGGGGAGGGAACGATGGATCGGATCACGCTTGATCTGGATGGCGTTGCGGAGGTTCGCGTCGCGACGCGCCGGCGGGCGATAGCCGCGCGCGCGGTCGAAGGCGACTCCGGGACCCTTGCGGGTGACGGTCTGGATGCGATCCGGGTCGCCCGCGACGGCGGCCGGTTGGAGATCGCGGAGCCGCGGCGCGATGACGACGAAGAGGGGGGCGGCGCCCTCGAGCTGTCGCTGCCGGCGGCGCGTTCGTGGGAGCTGAGCGCGGACAGCGCCAGCGGCTCGGTGCTGATCGCCGGCATGGATGGGACGGTGCGGGTCCGCACGGCGAACGGAGCGGTCACCCTGCAGGACCTCACGGGAACCGCGGACGTGCGCTGCGCCAACGGGTCGATCACCGCCGACCGGGTTGCCGGCCAGTTGAACGTGTCGGCGGCCAACGGCAAGATCACGGTGAGCGACGCCGAGTTGACCGGAGGCAAGTTTCACAACGCCAGCGGCCGCATGGCCCTGCAGTTGCGGCCGACAGGTGACGGCAAGGTCTCCATCATGTCGGGATCGGGCCGCGTGCTGCTTGCGCTGCCGGCCGACGCCGACCTCACGGCCACGGTCAAGTCGCGCGGCCGGCTGGTGAACCGGCTCGGATCGTCGGTGGTCACCACCGGGCCGGGCTTCGCGCAGGTCGTGCTCGGCTCCGGAGCGTTCTCGATCTTCGTGCACACGCTGGGGAGGTGTGAGTTGGTGGGCTTCGACGAATTCGACGGCAAGGAACAGCGGGCGGGAGAACGGGCGTTCACCGAAGATGACGACCATGCGTGGGACGATCCGGACTTCACCTTCGAGATCCCCAACGAGATGTGGGAGTTCCTCAAGGAAATGCGCGGCTACGGCCTGAAGTTCGGAAAGCTGGGAGAGGAGATCTCGCGGCAGGTGTACGAGGCGTTCGGTGCCGCGGGTGGCGGCCACGGGCGCCGCGGCGCCGGGTCCCGGCGCGGGCCCGGCGGAGCGCGGTGGCGCGGCGGACGCTCGCACGACCATGACGGACCGGCACGGAAGGGCGGCCCGCGGCCGGCACAGGCCGATGCCACCGACACCGAGGAAGAGGTCAGGCTCGTGCTCGACATGCTCAAGGAGGGCAAGCTCTCCGCGGAGGAGGCGACGCGCCTGATCGGCGCGTTGCGCCGCTGAGAGAGCGCGCCGGGTCCTCTTCGGTGCATGCTCGTGCCGGTGAGCGGGTCAGGAGCGCAAGACGGCGGTAGCCGGGGCCACGGGGGCCGCGGCCTCAGGGCGCGGCGGGTCGAGCTCGACGCACTCGCCGGCGACGAACTGCTGCAGAGCGGTTTCTGGGGAGCCTTTCGTGCCCGGCTCGGTTGGCTTCCGCTGGCGGTCGCCGTTGCCGGCGTCGGAACGCTCCTGCTGCTCGGCCGCCGAACGCCGGCCGGTACCTTCGTGTATTGCCCGCTCGGGCCGCGGGCCGAGCCGACTTCAGGGGCGAGCGGCGCCTATCTCGGTCGTCTGGCCCGAGCCGCTCGACCGCTGCTGCCGCCGGCCAGCTTCGGCGTGCGTTTCGATACGCCGTGGCCGGAGGAGCGCTGGTCCGGCGCCCGGCGCGCGGCCCCCGCCGTGCAGCCGCGCAGCACCGTGATCGTCGACCTGCGGCGCGACGAAGCCGACCTGCTGGCCGCGATGAAGCCGAAGACGCGATACAACGTCCGCCTCGCCGAGCGCCGGGGCGTGGCGGTCCGGGAAGCGGGCGCCGCGGGGCTCGACGGCTGGTACCGTCTGCATCGCGACATGGCGCGCCGTCAGGGTATCACCCGGCACGGCCCGCGCTACTTCCACGAGCTGTTCCGCACCGCCGACAGCTACCGCGGCCGCCGGCCGCGGCTGCTGCTGTTGATGGCCGCATACGACGGTGAGGACGTGGCCGGGATCGTCGTGTCGCTGTTCGGTCGGCGCGCGCGCTATCTGTACGGCGCGTCGTCGGATCGCCACCGGCACGCGATGCCCAACTACGGCCTGCAATGGGCGGCGATGCGGCTGGCCAGGGAAGCCGGCTGTCATACCTACGACCTGTTCGGCATTCCCCGCACTGCCGACCCCTCGCTGCCGATGGCCGGCCTCTATCGCATGAAGACCGGGTTCGGGGGGGAGATCGTGCACCGGGCACCCGCCCACGACGCGGTGCTCAACCGGCCGCGCCACGCCGCGTTTCGAGCCGCGGAGCGGGCACGCGCCTGGTACCTGCATCGCGGCCGTACGCCGGGCGACGGGGGTTGACGGCGCACCTAGAAGAACCCGGTAGCGGCAGGCCCCTCGACCCGGAACAGCGGCCGGCCGGCGCTCAGCCCCGGCCAGGGAATCGAGGCGCCGACCAGAAGCAACGTGACGACCACGGCGACCGCCGTTCGGCGGAAGCGCCGCTCTGCCGGGGCACGCTTGATCCGCCCGGTGGCGATGCTCATGTACGTGACCGCGATCGCCATGAGCAGCGCGTGCTCCACCAGGAAGTAGCGGAGCTGCGCGTCCCGCATCGCGGCGCCGAGATCCTCCAGCGCCACGCGAATCAGCGGGCTGAACGCCACGTACAGCAGCAGGCCGATCAGGAACTGCAGGGACAGCAGGTGGGTCGCCGCCTGCAGAAGCGCCGTGTCGACCGGGCGCCACGGCGCGCGGCGCGCCCAGCCGGACGCGCCGCGTACCAGCAGCAGCAGGAGCAGCACCAGCAACGGCCAGCGCAGGTAGGAGTGCGCGATCAGAAGAATCGAGTACACGCCGAGAACATAGGGGCGCCGGCGGCCGGCATCAACGTGAGGCCGCGTGCCGCCGCACCTGCGCCCGGAAGCGGTCGCCCCGGTCGAATTCGTTGCGGAACATCCCGAATGACGCGCAGGCCGGCGAGAGCAGCACCGTCGCGCCCGATGCAGCTCCGGGTGCAGCCGCCGCAAGCGCCGCGCCGAATGCGTCCTCCAGTGAGTCGAATGGCCCGTCGCAGGCCACGCCGGCTCGGCGCAACGCCGAGTGGAGCTTGGCCGTGGCGCTGCCGGCGAGCAGCACGCAGCGCAGCGCGGAGTCCGCGGAGGCGGCCAGGTCCGTGAAGTCGAGCGCCTTGTCCGCACCGCCGGCCAGCAGCACGACCGGACCTGTCACGCTGGCCAGCGCCGCGACGGTTGCCTCCGGGATGGTGGCCGCCGAATCGTTCACGAAGCTGACGCCCGCCACCTCGCCGACCGGCTCAAGGCGGTGCGGCAGCCCGTGGAATCCGCGGAGCCCCCGGCGTATAGTCGCCGGCTCGATGCCGAACGAAGCGGCCGCCGCCGCCGCCGCCAGCAGGTTGACGCCGATGACGCGGCCGGCGGGCGCGACCCGCTCCGTGTCGAACGCGACGCCAGACCGGCCTGCGACCGAGATGCGGCCCGCGCCGTCCTGCAGCCATGCGCCGTCGCCTGCCGGCCGCTGCCGGGCGGAGAACAGGACGACGCGGCCGGCGGCGCGTTCGGCGAAGCGCCGGTGCCACGGATCGTCGGCGTTGAGCACCAGCGCCCCGTCCGGCGGCTGCCCCTCGCTGATGACAAGCTTGTCCTGCAGGTACTCTTCCATGGATCCGTACCGGTTCTGGTGGTCGCGCAGCAGATTGGTGACCACGGCCACCGGCGGTGCCAGCACGCCGCGGCCCCGCAGGTCGCCCAACTGCCAGGAAGAAAGCTCGAGCACCACCGGCGTGTCGGCGGTCAGCTCGTCCAGGAAGTCCAGCGGCGAGCCGCCGATGTTGCCGCTCAGGCGGGTTGCCGGCGCATCTTCGCCCAGGATCGCGGCAAGCGCGGCGGCGGTGGTCGACTTCCCCTTGCTGCCGGTGACCGCCAGGACCGGCGCACGGCACCGGGCCAGGAACAGCGACTGCTCGGTCTCGACCGCCGCTCCGGCGGCGCAGGCCGCCGCCAGGAACGGCGAGTCCGGGCGCACGCCAGGGTTCTTGACCACCAGGTCGCAGCCGGTGAAGTCGTCCATCCGATGGCTCCCCAGGCTCACACGCACGCCGGCCGGCAGCGCTTCGACTGCGGGGCGCAGCTCGTCGGCCGTCTTGAGATCGGTGACGGTGACGCGGGCGCCGCGCGCGTGCAGGAAGCGGGCTGCCCCAAGGCCGCCGCCGTTGAGGCCGAGTCCCATGACGGTCGCGCGCAGTCCGCGCAGATCGGCGGCCGGGCCCCCCCCCGGCACTTGTCCGTCCCCCCCCCCGCCTCCGCCCCTCCCCCGGCCTCCGCCCCCCACCGCTCCGC
>JAPOQV010000498.1 GCA_026710565.1 Spirochaetaceae bacterium
GAAATCGACCGCCTGGTCGACTCCGCCTCCGGCTATGCGCCGGCCGGCGAGACGCTGGGCCCCGACTACCACGCACAGGACTGGCGCCCCCTCTGCCCCGCGATCACGGTGCCGGTGCTGGTGGCCACCGGCCGCCACAGCGGCGCCCTGCCGGGCTGCCGGTACGCCGCCGAGCACATCCCCGGCGCACGCCTGGAGATCTTCGAGGACAGCGACCACGCGCCGTTCTACTCGGAAACCGAGACGTTCAACCGCGTCGTCACCGAGTTCGTGAACGATCCGCGCGGTGTAGCCTCGGCTTCGCCGTAGCGAACGCGGCGGGAAGTGCCTATCATCGGTATCTGCTAGAACGATGGCACCACGGACGACGACCAGGAAGCGAACGGGCCTGCCTCGCAGCGGCACGCGCTCCTCGGCGCGCGCTCGGAACGGCGGCAAACTCCGCATCGGCGACCATTGGAACGCGATCACCATCATCGCCCTTTCCCAGAACAGCCCGTTGAAGGCGATCGCCGAGTTCGTCGAGAACTCCATCGACGCCAACGCCAGCAACGTCACCATCGTCCGCGGCCGCGAGCAGGGCGAGCACTACCTGCGCGTCGTCGACGATGGCGAGGGCATCCGGCTGAACCGGGACGGCGTGCCCGACTTCGCCTACGTCGCCACCCATATCTGCGACTCGATCAAGCGCACCCTCAAGCGCCAGGGTGCCGGCAACATTCAGGGCGAGTTCGGCATCGGCCTGCTGAGTTTCTGGACGGTCGGCGAACGGCTCGTCCTCTCTTCGCGCGGCGCGGACGGCCACGCGTACGAGATGGAGATGCTGAAAGGCGATCAGCGCTACCAGCTTACCCGGCGCCGTATCCTGTTCGCTCAGCCCGGCACGGAACTGCTGATCCGTCCGCTGCTGCCCGGCATCCGCCAGTTGAGCGCCGAACGGATCCGGGGATTCCTCGCCAACGAACTGCGGGAACGCATCCGCACCTCGGGCGTCCGCATCCGCATCAAGGACCGCCGCGCCCGCGAGGAGCTGGAAGTCGTGCCGCGCGAGTTCACGGGACGACCGTTGCGCGGCATCGAACCGATCCAGGCTGCCGAGGGCACCGTCGAAGCCGAGATCTACCTGAATGAACCGGGCGCCGACAACTGCGTCGCCCTGTTCCGCAATGGTACCCGGGTCGTGCCCGACATAGCCCGGTTGCCGGGGCTCGACCGGGAGCCGTGGACCTCCGGGTTGCTGCAGGGGCTCGTCGATGCGCCGTTCGTGCAGCTCACCCCCGGCACCCGTGACGGCGTGGTGCTCGACGCCAGCTTCGAGTCGCTGCGAAACGGCTTGCGACAGATCGAGCCGGCGATCGTCGAGCAGATCGAGCGGGAACGAGCGGCAGCGGAGGAAGAAGCCAGCCGCACCATCCTGCGCTCGGTCCGCAAGGCGCTCACGGAAGGGTTTCTGTCGTTGCCCCGAGAGGACTACACGCTGCTGGAGGTGCCGGAGCCGCGCCGCGCACGTGTCGCCGGCGACGAATCCGCCAAGGGGAACGGCCACCGAGAACTGCCCTTGGCTTCCGACGACGACTCTTCGCCAGTGATCGAGACGGGCTCCGCGGAGTCCAGGAGCAACGCCGCACCTTCCGAGCCCACGCAGCGGGAGTTCTACGAACACGCGGGGCCGCTGCACAAGGTGACCGTGTCACCCGCGTCCTCGGTGGTGAGGGTCGGCGAGTCGTGCACGATCCGCTGCATCCCCAAAGACCGCCGCGGCCGGGTGATCGAGGCCGGCGTGGAAGTGCGGTGGGCGCTCGTCGAAGGCGGCGGCAGCCTGGAAGACGACGACCGCGAGCTACTCCGGTTCACCGCTCCCGACCAGCCGGGGCTTACCGTGCTCCAGGCGACCGCCACGCAGGCGGAGACCCAGTGTTCGGCCGAGGCTACCGTTACGGTGGCAGAGTCCATCGGCGAACGGCTCGACAACTCGGACCAGGGCGGCGGCCGAGGCATTCCGGACTACACCTATCGCCACGCGCCCGGTGAGCTCTGGCGCTCCCGGTACGATGCCGAGCACAACTTGATCGTCGTCAACAACGGCCACGGCGACTTCCGCTACGCCGAGCAGAAACGGGCGCGCCTGTTGCGTTACATCCTGCGCCTCTACGCCAAGGAGCTCGTGCTGAGCAACTTCGCCGGCTACGACCCCGACCAGATGCTGGAGCGGATGATCGAACTGTCCCTCTACACGGAGGAACACCTCCGCTGACGTCAAGGCCGTCTACAGGTCGGCGACCTCCTTGATGGTCTCGGCTACCAGGGCGAACAGGTCGTCGATCTGGGCCGGCGTGATCGGCAGCGGCGGCGCCAGGGCGATGGTGTCGCCGGTGACACGGATGAACGCCCCCTTCTGGAACGCCTTGTGCAGCGCGGTCGTGCCGCGCACGGCCGGCTTGCCCGCCGGCGCCATCTCGATCGCCGCGGTCAGACCGATGTTGCGGATGTCGATCACGTGCGGGAGCCCGCTCAGGGCGTGCGCGGCGTTCTCCCAGTGCTCGTGGAGCTCGGCCGCTCGGGTCAGCAACCCGTCCTGCTCGTAGACCGTGAGCGTGGCGCGCGCCGCCGCGCAGGCCAGCGGATGGCCGGAATAGGTGTAGCCGTGCGTGAACTCGATCGCGCCTTCCGGCCCCGCCATGAACGCTTCGTAGATCTCGTCACGCACCGCCACCGCCCCCATCGGCACGGTGCCGTTGGTCAGCCCCTTCGCCAGCGTGACCATGTCCGGCAGCAGGTCGAAGTGCGTGGCAGCGAACGGCGACCCCAGCCGCCCGAAGCCGGTGATCACCTCGTCGAAGATCAGCAGGATGCCGTGCGCGGCGGTGATCTCCCGCAGCCGCTCCAGGTAGCCGACCGGCGGCCCCAGCACGCCGGTCGAGCCCGACATGGGCTCCACGATCACCGCGGCGATGGTCTCCGCGCCGTGCAGGGCGATCAGGTCCAGCAGCGTGTCGGCGCGCTCGGCGCCGTGCTCGGGCTGCCCGCGGCTGAAGGCGTTGCGCTCCGGGTCGTGGGTGTGCGGCAGGTGGTCGACGCCGGGGAGAAGCGGTCCGTAGGGGATACGGTTGGGTCCCATGCCGCCCACGGAGATGCCCCCGAAACCCACCCCGTGGTAGGCGCGCTCGCGGCCGATCAGGCGGGTGCGGCCGGCCTCCCCGCGCCGCCGGTGGAAGGCGAGGGCGATCTTCAGCGCGGTGTCCACCGCCTCGGACCCGGAGTTGACGAAGAACGGGTGGCCGAGGTCGCCGGGCAGGATCGCCGACAGCTCGCCGGCCAGCTCGAACGCCCCTGGATGGCCCATCTGGAAGGAGGTGGCGTAGTCCATCTCCGCGACCTGGCGCTGCACGGCCTCCACGATCCGGGCCCGGCCGTGGCCGGCGTTCACGCACCACATGCCGGCGATCCCGTCGATGAGCTTGCGGCCGTCTTGGGAGCGGTAGTAGACGCCCTCCGCCGACTCCACCAGCCGCGGGGCGTTCTTGAACTGCCGGTTCGACGTGAACGGCATCCAGTAGGTCTGCAGGTCCAGCTCGCTCGTCTTCGTTGACACCAGTTCCCTCCGATCAGAGAATCGTCACCGGACCGTACCGCCCCGCGGGCTTGCGCTCAACCACCACCCATGCCAGTCGATCCACCACCGTACGGAGTCGTCAACGCCCGCGACTGCGGCCTGACCGCCCGCGACGGCGTCCGGCTGGCCCCCGACGTCGGGCGGCCGGCCCGTGACGGTGAGCCTCTGCCGGGCCCGTTCCCGGCGATCCTGATGCGCACCCCCTACAACCGCGCGCGCCCCACCCACCAGGAGATGTGCGAGTTCCTGGCCGGCCACGGCTACCTGGCGGCCATCCAGGACTGCCGCGGGCGCTACGCCTCGGAAGGCGACTTCGTGCTGCTGGCGAACGAGGGACCCGACGGCTACGACGCGATCGAGTGGCTGGCGTCGCTGCCGTACTGCGACGGCAACGTCGGCACCTACGGCACCTCCTACCTGGCCTGGGTGCAGAACGCGGCGGCGATCGAGCGTCCGCCGCACCTGAAGGCGATGTGGGTCAACCAGGGCGGCGCCAACGGCAACACCGCGACGATGCGCCACAACGGCGCGCTGGAGCTGCGCTGGCTCACCTGGGCGGTGACCTTCGGCACGGTGTCGCCGGAGGCGCAGCGCGACCCGGAGTTGCAGGCGAGCCTCACCCGCGCCGGCGAGCGGATGTACGAGTGGCTGACACGCCTGCCGTGGAGCGGCGATGAGTCGCCGCTGGCCGGCCTGCCGGGCTACGAACGCTGGGCGAGGGATCTGTACGAGCACGGCGACGCGGACGAGTTCTGGCAGCAGCGGGGCCTCAACTTCGCCGCCCACTACGACCGCACCGCCGACGTGCCGACCATGTACGCCGGCTCCTGGTACGACTCCTACACGCGCGCCACGGTGGAGAACTACGAGGCGCTGAGCGCGCGGCTGGCCAACCAGTCGCTGCTGATGGGGGCGTGGGTGCACGGCGACTCCACCATGGACACCTGCGTCGCCGGCGACGTCGACCTGGGGCCGGGCATGCCGGCCGCCGGCAACCTGGCGGCCGACTTCCGGCACCTGGTGATGCGGTGGTTCGACCATCACCTGCGCGGGGACGCCAGCGGCGTCGAGTCCGAGCCGCCGGTGCGCCTGTTCGTGATGGGCGGCGGCGCGGGCGGACGCACCGCCGAGGGGCGGATCGAGCACGGCGGGCGCTGGCGCAGCGAACGCGAGTGGCCGCTCGACCGCGCGGTCCCGACGCCGCTCTACCTGACCGCCCACGGCGGCCTGACCGCGGACCCGCCGGCCGCGGCGGCCGAGCTGACGGCCCGCTTCGATCCCGACGACCCGCTGCCGAGCATCTCGGCCAACACGTCCTCGCTCAACGAGATCCTGCCGGCACCGCCGCGCTTCACGCCGGAGGCGCCGAACGCCATGACGCGGGTGATGATCGTGCAGGGCGGCGCCGACCAGCGCACGCGTCCCGACGTGCACGGCTGCGCGCCCCCGTTCACGCCGCTGGAGTCCCGGCAGGACGTGCTGCTGTTCGCGACCGAGC
>JAPOQV010000499.1 GCA_026710565.1 Spirochaetaceae bacterium
GGGGGTGGCGGCCTGCTCGCCGCCGACGCACGCGGGCAATACAGCATCTCGTACCCGGCGAACCCAGACCTACGAAAGCGCTCCCAGCGCCCCCCGCTGCCGGGCGAGCCGCTGGTCGCGGTCGGTGGCGAAGCGGGTGATGCCGGCCCCGGTCGACTGCTGGTCCAGATGCGCCTCGGCGATGACGTCAGACTCCAGGCCGCCGGTCAGCCAGCGGTCGTGCCAGTCGGAGACCAGGGAGTACTCCGAGGTCAGCGGCCCCACGTCGCGGACCGGCCACATGCGCTGCGTGCCGGTGGTGACCACCATGAGGTCGTTCCTGGCCGCCGCCGGCAGCACCGCGTCGCGGTAGGCCTGCGGCTGGCGGTCGAAGAGCTCCTCGCTGATGGCCGCGACCACCTTGACGTTGATCCCCTGCTCTTTTAGGTGCGGCAGCGCCTGCACGAGGTTGAAGGTCGAGCTCGACCCCTGGGCCAGCACGTAGCCGTGCCGGGGCGTGCCCGGGTCGAAGTCGCGGATCACGTAGAAGCCCTTGGCGGCCGCCTTGAGGTCGGTGTCGGCGAACGTCGAGCGGTCGGCGACCGGGAAGTCCGGGCGCGCCACCTCGATCACGATCACGCCGACCAGCGGGTCGCGCGCGGCGATCTCCGCGGCGGCGAAGTAGCCGGGCGCCACGTCGTTGTAGTCCCAGAAGCTGAGCGTGATGACCTGGCCGCGCGGGAACAGCTTCCACACCTGCGGCGCGAAGATGCCGAAGTGCGTGCGCGCGTCGGCCGCCGTCTCCGGTCCGGAGTGGCCGGCCAGGATGTGCAGGACGCCGACCCGGAACGGGCTGTCCTGGTTCTGCTGGCTCCACACGCGGGCGGGCAGGTACATGAACGGCGTGAACGCGCCGTAGCTGCCGCTCAGCGCCCACACGCCCGAGTGCACGTTCGGGTCGAGCGAGGCGCTCTGCCCCACCAGCCCGATGGCGGTCGAGGCGTTGCCCGCCTCCTGGATGGCCGCCTTGAACCGCGTGCCGGCCTGGTTGGCGAGCGGATCGTAGTGGCCGGTGAGCGATCCCTTCTCCACGTTGATCGAGCCCGACAGGTCGGCCGACACGGTCAGGAAGCGGTTGCCGGTGACGTGGTTCAGCCACTTGACCACCTCCGAGATCGCGCGGCGGGTGCCTTGCACCTCGCCCGGCTGCTTGAACAGCTCGATGTCCACCTCTTCGCTGGAGCCGTCGGCCTGCGGGACGCTCACCGTCTGCGGCTCGACCGGGATGGCAGAGACGCGCAGGCGGTCGTCCTGGAACGGGTCCGTGCGGTTGTCGACCCGCAACGCGGCGTCGTCGCCCACGTCGTCGCCGATGGCCACCAGCCGGTCAGCCAGCCACGCGCCGAGCCCGTCCTGCTCAAGCACCGACATGACCACGTCGATGTTGGTCTTGAACTGGCGGATGCGCTCCGCCTCGTCGTCGACCGGCCCGTCGTCGATCCCCTCGAAGGGGACGCCGAAGCGCTGCTCGAAGGTGCGGGCCAGGGCGACGAAGTACGGGACGTTCATCTTCATCTCGTACGGGTGGCTGTGGTAGCCGACCAACTGCTCGCCGAACCCGGCGATGGTGCCGTTGGCGGCGGCCGGCCACCAGCCCTTGGTGGTGCGGCCGACCACGATCATCGGCCGCCGGTCGTCCGGGTCCCACTCCTCCATGGTTTTCAGCGCGCCCACGACCTGGTCGTAGTCGTTGCCGTCGTCCAGGGTCAGGACGTTCCAGCCGTAGGCCGACCACTGCTCGGCGATCCGGTAGCCGTCGAACGACTCCGACACCACGCCGCCGACCAGGGAGTCGTCGATGCCGGCGTTGTTGTACGACAGCAGGATGCGCAGCCGCTTGCCCACCTTCTGGGCCACCGCCTGCGTCTTCATCTCCTGCGAGTGGCCGGAGGTCATGGCGAACTCGCCTTCCAGGGCGACGATCTTCGGCGAGTCGCCGGCGCCCATGAAGTCCCAGAAGGCGGCCTTGCCCGCGGCGGTGGCGATGCCGATGCCGGACGGGCCGCCGTTGACGTCATTGATCAGGTCGGTGGTCTCCGAGTGGCCGGCCAGCGACCGGATGCCGCGCAGCCTGGCCTGGGCGAACAGCGGGTCGTCGGCCAGGCCGTTGTCCGCAAGCAGCGTCGCCAGCGCTCCGGCGCCGCGCCGGAAGCCCAGGCAGTCGATCGGCAGCATCGCGATCTGGGGATCGACCTGGTAGCGGCCGTGACCGGTCGCGACGTGGCGGCGGGCCATCGCCTCGCCCATGATCATCCACAGCGCGTACAGGGTCGGGATGTTGTGGCCGCCGGCAAGCAGCAGCTTGTCCCCGAAGGGGTGCTTGGGCCGGCGGTAGTCGTAGCGCAGGCCGCCGTTCTCCGGCCCCACCAGGTGCAGGGCGACGTTGTACGGCGTGTAGGCCAGCGGGCCGCCGAAGTGACCGGTCTGCGCGTAGTTGCCGAGCAGCGTCAGCGTCATGGCGGTCAGGAAGCCCACGTCCTCGATTCGCTGCCGGTCGTAGGAGGGGAGCTGCACGCTGTGCTCGGAGGCCTCGCCCGCGGGCGCGACCGTGCGAACCAGAACTGATGTTCCGTCAGTACCCATTGTCATCTCTCTTGTCGGCACCGGCGGCGGCTGCGGCGGGCCGCGGGGCGTGATGGTCTACAGAGAGCGCCGCGGCGGTGGCGGCGCTATCGCTTGAGCCTACCGCACGGCGCGCCAGCCGTCACCCATGCGCCCGCTGTTCAGGCCGGCGGTGGCGTCCGCCAATTGGCTTTTACTTCGGCGATACGGAGTTTCTCCGCCTCTGCCTGCTGCTCGTTCAGAAACCCGCGAACCCTCGAGCGTGGTTCGCTTGCCCGCCCCCCGCAGCCTTCGCTACGAGCTGCATCCGGCGGGCGCTCACCCCTATCGCAAGGCATCGAACGCGCGCTCGAACCGGCCGCTGAGCTCGTCCATCCCGGCGCGCTTCTGCGTACCGTCGAGGTCGGTGCGGCGGATCATCACGTGCGCCTGCTTCTCGAAGTCGTTGACGAGTTGGCACGCCTCCACGATGGAGGCGTGGTTGGGCTCCGGGATGACGATGCAGCCGCCCTCATCGCCGTGGATGAGGTCGCCGGTCCGCACCGTGATGCCGCCGACCCGCACCGGCTCGCCGTAGTCCGACCAGCGCAGCGCCGCGTGCTGGATCACGCGGGCGATCGCGAACACGCCGAATCCCTGGTCGATGATGCCGGGAAGGTCGCGCACGCCGCCCGAGGTCACCATGCCGATGGCGCCCGCGGCCATGAAGCCCTTGGCCATGCCGTCGCCCATCACGCACTCCCGGTACGGGTCCGGGCCGACCGTCTCCACCACGATCACGCGCGGCAGCCCGCTCGCCTCGATCGCCTCCATCATCTCGAAGTACGGCTCCGTCTGCGGGCCGCCTTCCGGGGTGCAGGTGTCGATCCTGATCGTGATCGCCTCTCCCACCAGCGGCGGCAGGTCCGGCGTCATGCACTGGATGCGCCCGTCCATGGCGTACGTATGCGGCTCCGAGTGGCCGAGCGCCGACAGCGCATTGCAGACGAGGGCGGTCTCCGAATCGCCGAGGCTTTCGATGAGTGCTTTGTCCATCAGGGACGCGAGCCTACCGGCCGCTTCCTACCGCCGCAAGCGCGAAACGGAGATCGCGAAGAGCCGGAGCCGAAGGCGACGACTCTTGGGGCGGTTGACCACTCGCCGGCATGACCGGACACTGCGGCGTCATGCGCATAGTGGTAGTCGGCGGTGGGGTGATCGGGCTGAGCACGGCCTTCCACCTGGCCGACCGCAACGCCGGCCAGATGATCCTGGTCGAGAAGGGACCGATCGGCGACGGCTCCAGCTCTCGGGCCGGCGGCATCATCACCGGGCTGATGGGCACCGAGACCGCCGTCCGCACCCGCAAGGTCAGCCTGGAGCTGTTCCACCGGTTCAGCCGCGAGGTGGACGGCTACACCTTCCATGACGTCGGCACCCTGAATCTGGCGGCCGACCAGGGCGCCGGCCCCGTGCAGATGCTGCCGCTCTACGACCGGCTGGAGGCCGCTTACGAGATCCTCGACGCGGACGAGATGCGGCGCCGCTGGCCGCTGATGGCGGTCCCGGACGACGCCTGGGCTCTGTACGACCCGATCGCCGGCTACAGCGAGCCCGACGAGTACGTGGCCGCCATGGGCGCCCACCTGCGCAAGCTCGGCGTCGAGATCAGGGAGTTCGAGCCGGTGCTGGAGTTCCCGATGCGGGGCGACCGGGTGCTCGGCGTCCGCACCGAGGCGGGGACCATCGACGCGGACGTCGTCGTCTGCACCTCGCACGTGTGGTCGATCCGGCTGCTGGAGCAGTTCGGCTGGCGCATGCCGTCGAAGGTGTTCGTGCATCAGCGCTACGTCTCCACGCCGGTGTCGAAGCCGGTGATCCTGCCTGCCGTGAACGACCATCCGCGCCACGGCTACTACCGCCCCGCGTTCGGCAACCGCGTGCTGATCGGCATCGAGACACCGGATCGCGAAGAGGTGCCGCCGCCGGAACGGGAGACGCACCTGTCGAGCTTCTCCGTGGACCCGGAGATCCGGGAGCGGGAGCTCAACCGCCTGCAGCACGTGGTGCCCGACGTGGCGCCGCTGTCGTGGGAGATCGAGAAGGTCGGGCTCCTTGCCTACTCCGCGGACGGCGAGCCCATTCTGGGCCCGGTGCCCGGCGTACAGGGCCTGATCTGCGCCGGCTGCTTCCACTCCGGCGGCTTCGCCTACAATCCGGTGGCCGGCCTGCTGGCAGCCGAGTGGGCGGTGGACGGCCGCACCAGCATCGACATCGCCGCCTTCGCGCCGGACCGCTTCGATCCGCAGCAGGCGCGCGCATTCATCGACTCCCACATCCGCCACGCCGACTACCAGCACGGTCTCCACGCAGGTGGCCGGCATTGAGGAGAGGCACGGCACTGACCGCACGGAGGACCCCATGCCCGAACCGTTGAACCCAGGAAAGACCTCGGTCGCCGTCATCATCGGCGGCCACGCCTACGACGTGCCGGCGTTCAAGCGGCTGTTCGACTCGTTCGAAGATGTCGTCGCCTACCCGCAGGACATCAGCAACTTCTCGCGGGCGTGGGGCGTGCCGCCCGGCGCCTACGACGTGCTGCTGTTCTACAACGCCGGCGGCGACACGGCCGATGACATGGACGCGACCTGGGGCGCCGGCACCGCGGCGGCCGTCGAGGCGGTCGGACAGGCCAGGCAGGGCGTGGTGATGCTGCACCACGCCATCCGCTCCTACATGGCATGGCCGAAATGGTCGGCGCTGCTCGGCATCCCGCACGAGCAGCGGGAAGGCTCCGAGTTCACCGTCGAGTTCGGGCAGACCATGCGGGTGACGGTCACCGACCCCGACCATCCGATCGGACGCGGACTCGAGCCCTGGGACGTGGTCAACGAGGGGTGGCCGACCATGGCGTGGACGCCGAGCGCCGACGCGTCGGTACTCATGACCACCGACAACGAGGTGACCAGGACCAAGACGATGGCGTGGTGCCACCACCTGGACAACGCCAGGGTGTTCTGCCTGACCCCCGGCCACGACGACGAGGCGTACTCGAACCCGAGCTATCGCACCACGCTGCATCGCGGCATCCGCTGGGCGGCAGGCCAACTGTAGCCGCCCGCGCTCGGCTCAGTCGTCCATCCTGGGCTTGGCGCCGTAGTGCTTGAATGACGGCAGCAGCCGGCCTGCGCTGATGCCGCCGTCGACGTGCATCACCTGCCCGGTCACCCAGTCGGCGTCGCTCGAGGCCAGGTAGACCGCCGCGCGGGCGATGTCCGACGGCAACCCCCAGCGGCCGAGCGGGGTGTAGCGCATCCACGCCTCGTGCAGCGCCGAGCCCTCCTCCGGAGGCGGGTCGTTGGGGACCGGCACCGCGCCGGGCGCGATCGCGTTGATCTGGATGCCGTGCTCGGCAAGATCGAAGGCGGCGCCGCGCGTGAAGCCGATGATCGCCGCCTTGCTCGCCGCGTAGGGCGCCGCGTAGTGGGTGCCGGAGACGCCGTGGATGGACGACATCGTGATGATCTTGCCGCCACCGGTGCGGGCCATGAGCGCCGCCGCGTGCCGGACCGTGAGGTAGGTGCCGGTCACGTTGACCCGCGTCACGCGCTCGAACTCCTCCGCGCCGAACTCCAGCAGCGGCTTCAGCGCGCCGCCGACGCCGGCCACCGCCGCGGCGATGTCCAGCCGCCCGAAGCACTCCTCGGCCTTCGCCACCGCGGCCAGCACCTCCGCTTCGCAGGCGACATCCGCACGCACGACCTCTGCCCGCCGGCCGGCCGCGCGCACCGCTTCGGCCGTCCGTTCCGCTCCTTCGGCGTCGCTGCGGTAGACGACGATGCTGTCTGCGCCCTCGGCCGCGAATTCGCGGCAAATCGCGCTTCCAAGCCCACCGGACGCCCCCGTGACCAGCGCCACCCTGTCCCGTAGTCGCATGAGGCGAGCATACCCCGATCACTTGCCACGGTCCGGCCGCATGGTGTATAAGATTCGGCAACTTCGATGGGTAGCGCCCGCGTTCTCATGCCGACGGTCCATCCGACGGCGCAGTGGGCGCTCATCCCGGAGGTGTCCATTCGGTAGGGTTTACGTCGCCGACCATCGGCACGTGAAGGAGGCCCTGCCAGTGGTGCAGGGCCTCTTTTTCATTGACCGGCGATCGGCGACTCCGTACCGGCGGAGCGGCGCCGTCCGCGACGTGGTCATGCCGCGCCGCCGCCAGATCACGGCGGTCGACGACATCGAGCTGGAGGTCGACCGCGGTGAGGTGGTCGCCTTCATCGGCCCGAACGGGGCCGGCAAGTCGACCACCATCAAGCTGCTCACCGGCATCCTGCACCGTGACGCCGGAAGCATATCCGTGCTCGGCATGGACCCGCAGCGGCATCGCCGGCGGCTGGCGTACCGCATCGCCACCGTGTTCGGCCAGAAGTCTCAGCTCTGGTTCCACCTGCCGCCGATCGACACGTTCAAGCTGCTGGCCGACGTGTACGACCTGGAGCCGCGCCGCGCGCGGGAACGTATCGCGTCGCTGACCGAGATCTTCGGCATCGGCAGGCACCTGACGACCCCGGTGCGCAAACTGTCCCTGGGCGAGCGCATCCGGTGCGAGATCGCGGCATCGCTCATTCACGACCCGGAGCTCCTGTTGCTGGACGAACCCACGATCGGGCTTGACGTCGTGATCAGGCAGCGCATCCGCGACCTGATCACGGAGATCAACCGCGAGCGCGGAGTCACCGTGTTCCTCACCTCCCACGACACCGGCGACATCGAGAAGGTCTGCCGGCGCGCCGTCGTGATCAATCACGGCCGCATCGTCTGGGACGGCGCCGTCGGCGAGCTCCGGGGCTCCCTGCTGGCCACCAAGATCATGGATCTCAAGCTGGACGCGCCGCTGGTATTCGATCAGCCGGACGTCACCGTCCGGCACGCGGACCGCTACACCGCCACGCTGGAGGTGGACACTTCACGCACGCGCCTCGAGGCGGTGGTGCGCGCGATTCTGAAGCGCAACACGGTGCTGGACGTCACCATCTCCGATCCTCCCATGGAAGAAGTGATCGCCGCGCTCTACGAGTCGGCCGGCACGCGGCAGGCCGGGGAACCCTCGTGATCGGCTTCGTGATCGGCACCGCGGCCGCCCGCTGCGGTCCGCGGCTTCGCCGCTATGCGCGCGCGTTCACGTATGCCGGGCGCGACCAGCTCGCCTACCCGGGACCGTTCGTGATCCAGGTGGGGGCCATGGCCGCCAACGACGCCATGTTCCTTGCGTTCTGGGCAATCCTGTTCGAGGCGATCAAGGCGCCGATCCGCGGCTACGAGTTCACGGACGTCATGTTCCTCTGGGCGGTGGCCGCCGGCGGGTTCGGGCTTGGCGCCATCGTCTGCGGCAATGCCTCGCAACTGTCACGAATCGTCTACCAGGGCGACCTGGACGTGTACCTGACCCAGCCGAAGCCGGTGTTGCCCAACCTGCTGGCGTCGCGGATGTCGGTGTCGAGCTGGGGAGACCTGCTGTACGGGCTCGGGCTGTTCGCCTTCACACAGCCTCTCACGGCGCCCAGCATCGGCCTCTTTCTGTTGTTCACGGTCCTGGCCGCCGGCGTGTTCACCGCGGTGCGCGTGCTCTACCACAGCCTGACCTTCCTGCTCGGCAACGCCGAGGATCTTGCCGGGGTCGGCTCGGAACAGATCATCACCTTTTCGCTCTATCCGGGATCGATCTTCGACGGACCGCTGATGATGGTCGTCCTGCACACCCTGATACCCGCCGCGCTGGTCGCCCATCTGCCGGCGGAGCTGTTCCGGGCGGCAGTCGGGGGCGCGACATTCGACTGGCCGCTCCTTGCGGCGATCATTGCCGGCGACGCCGCGCTCATCGCAGCCGCCTGGGCGCTGTTCTACCTTGGGTTGCGGCGCTACGAGTCGGGCAATCGCATCGGCGCCCGCATCTGATCGGGTCGACAGCCCGACTACACCGTAGCCAGCGCGTCCCGGACCGACCGCCGCAGCACGTCCAACCTGGATGCGGCGGTCCGCACCTGCTCGTGCTCCTGCGCCTCGCTCCACTCCAGCTCTCGCGCCAACAGCGACGCCACCCGGGGCACGCTGGCCAGCGCAGCATCACCGTCCAGGAACGCCAGCCGCGTTCGGCGGGCGATGATGTCCTCGACCGTGCAGGCAGCCTCGTGGCGGGCGGCGTGCACGACCTCGGCCTGCAGGTACGGGTGCAGCGGCGCCAGGCGGCTGCCGAGCCCGGCGCCGGCGAGTGCCGCGACCCGCTCCGCGCCGGTACCGTAGGCACGGTCCAGGTGGACGGCGACATCCTCCGGCAGCCCGTAGTCACGCTGCAGGCGCACTGCGCCCGGCTGGTATCCATCGCCACCGGCCAGCGGCGTGTGGCGCGTTTGCGAGGCGCGCTCCGGCGCAAGATCAGCCGCCTCCACCGCGCGGTTCACGGCCTGGACCGCCATGGCCCGGTACGTCGTCCACTTGCCGCCGGCGACGGTCAGCAGGCCCGAGTCGCTGAGCTCCAGCAGGTAGTCGCGGGCAAGCGTGGCGGTCCCGCGGTTGCGTCCCCGGCCGGCGGCCACCCGCCGGGTCGGAGCGGCAATCAGCGGCCGCAGCCCCGCCCAACAGGACGCCACGTCATCCGGCCGCACCTGCATGTTGAGGTAGGTGCGCAAGTGGCTCACCAGGTAGGCCAGCTCCTCGCCGCCCGGCATGGGATCGGCAGACACCGCGGCCGCCACCTCCGTCGTACCGGCAAGGGTGCGTCCCAGCCACGGCAGCACGAAGATCACCCGTCCGTCCTCCGTGCGCGGGATGAGCAGGCCGGTCTCGGCAGCCGGGAACCGCGGCCCCAGCACGAGGTGGCTGCCGGCGCTCACCCGCAGCAGCGGCGCTCCTCCGTGGGTGTCCAGCCGGCGAACCGCGTCGACGAACGGCCCCGCCGCGTTGATTACCACGCGGGCGCGGATCTCCCACGCCGCGCCGGACAACCGGTCCCGCACGGCGACGCCCGCGATCCGTCCCGAGCCGTTCTTGCACAGATGCTCGACCTCCACGTAGTTGGCCACGGCCGCCCCCTGCGCCGCCGCGGTCAGGGCCAGCGCCAGGTTCATGCGCGCGTCGTCGAACTGACCGTCGTGGTAGACAACGCCTCCCGAGATCTGCCGCGTCCGCCCCTGGCCCAGGAACCGCTCTCGAAGATGCGGGAAACGAGCGATCGCCTCCTCACGCGGGATGTACTCCGAGCGGCGCAGCGCGTACTCGCCTGCCAGGCGGTCGTACAGGGTGAGACCGATGCGGTAATAGGGCAGGTGGCTGCGCTGGTACAGGGGGACGAAGATGGCGAGCTCCCGAACCAGGTGCGGCGCGACCTCCATGAGCGCCTTGCGTTCGCGCAGCGCCTCGCGGACCAGCCGGAACTGGGTCCGGTCCATGTTCTTGATCGCCTGCTGCAGGTAGCGGACCCCGCCGTGCACGAGCTTGGTGCTGCGGCTGCTGGTGCCGCCCCCGAAGTCTCCGCGCTCGACCAGCGCCACCCGCAGCCCTCGCGTGGCGGCGTCCAGCGCGCATCCGCAACCGGTGGCGCCGCCGCCGATGACGAGCACGTCGTAGGAATCGTCGGCCAGGCGGCGCAGGTGCTCGCTCCGGTTCACGGATAAGGAGACAATGCACCGCACCCGAGCGGCGGGGCTACCGCGGGACGCAGCGCCAAGGGAACGATGCTCTCTTCACGCTGGCGATCCGTGCGTTAAAGTGCGGTGCGTGGCCGCTTCGTGGGCACGCGCATGCCAATCCCGCGGCAGCCACCGACCGACGCGCACAGGTGCCGGCCGGTGGCGAGCCGTGCTCCTCATCCCCGTGAGCGCCTTGTTGCTTCTCTCCGTCAGCGGCTGTGACGCCGTGCTGGACCTGATTGACCCGCCCACGCCGGCACCCCCGCACGTCCCCCCTCTCCCTACTCTTTCGATCGCGGACTCGGGAATCGTCGAGGAGGGCGCGGTCGCCGAGTTCGCCGTGACCCTGAGCACCGCGAGTGAGGAGACGGTGACCGCGCGCTACGTGACCGAGGACGGCACGGCGGAGGCAGGACCGGGGGGAGACTACACGCAAGAGAGCGGATCGGTGACCTTCGCGCCCGGTGTCCGGGAGCAGCTCATCCTGGTGCGGACGCTGAATGACGACGTGCACGAAGTCGAGCGGGAGGTCTTTACCGTCCGGTTGAGCGACGCGGAGAACGCCACGGTGGGCCGGCACGGAGCAGCCAGAGGGTCCATTCTGGACAGCGGTGATCCGCGCCTGCAGGCGACTCGAATGGAACCCGGCACCCTGATCCAGGGGCGGCTGGAGACCGCAACCGATGTCGACAGCTTCTACGTCGAGGTCGACTCCAGCTCGTGGGTGATCGCCGCCACCGACAGCGGCAGGGCCGCCCGGCGGGGCTCCGCGTACGGCAATTCCGTCGTGAGACTCGATGGCGGCGATGGCTTCTCCATGAATGACGACAACAGGGACGCGGGGCGGGTCAGACTGGTCGCTGCAGACGCGGCGAGGATCTACATCCGAGTGTCGAGTGACCGTCCCACCCCATACGACCTGTTCGTTTGGGTACTCGACGAGCAGGACTACCCCTGGCTCGACGGTGACGCCGCCGAGCCGTCATTCGACATCGAGCTGCGCTACCTGGGAGACGCAGCGACCCCCGCGCAGAAGGCCGTCTTCCGCACGGCTGCCGAGGTCTGGGAACGCGTCATCACCCGCGGCCTGCCGGACCGGTTCATCGACTCGTCCAAAGCGATGTGTGAGGCCGGCGACCCCTCCCTCTTCGGAGCCCACATCGACGACCTGCTGCTGTTCATCAGGCTGAAGTCCATGGACGGTCCCCGCGGAGCATTGGCCGAAGCAGGTCCATGCCTGATGCGCGACCCCAGCGGGCTGCCGTTCATCGGCACCGTGACGATCGACACGGCGGATCTGTCGACGATGGAGGACAACGGCGTTCTGGGAAAGGTGGTCGCGCACGAGATCGCCCATGCGCTCGGATTCGGCATCATCTGGGATCACCTGCCGCCCGCGGGGCCTCCCTTCCTCCAGCAACCTTCCTACGTTCCAGGCCGCGGCAAGGTGGATGGCCAGGACACGCACTTCAACGGGCCGGCGGCCGTCGCCGCCTTCGATGCCGTGGGCGGCGACGCGTACACCGGCGGCGCCAAGGTGCCGGTAGAGAACGACACGCGAAGTTACGGGCCCGGAGCCCTCGACGGGCACTGGCGCGAGTCCGTGCTCGGCCACGAGCTGCTCACGAGCACCCTTTCCATCGAGCCGGGAGTGCATGAACCGCTGAGCACCGTGACCGTCGGGGCGCTGGAGGATCTCGGCTACTCCGTCGACTACTCCGCGGCGGATGCATACACGCTGCCGATCACACCGGGCACCGCTCGGGCCACCTCGCCGCAGGCGCTGCATCTTCTCGACGACGTTCGTCGAAGCCCGGCAAAGCTGGAAGAGCCGTTCGACCGCTCCTTCGACGTCATCCTGCGCTGACGGCAGCACGCTTCGCTGCCTGCCGCCCCGCTACCCCTTGATGGCCCCCATCGCCATGCCCTTGATGAAGAAGCGCTGGAAGAACAGGAACACCAGCAGCGTCGGCAGGCTGGCCAGCAGCGAAAGCGCGCCCTGGATGCCCCACGCCACGCTGTATTGGCCGCGCAGCGAGACGATCCCGAGCATGATCGTGCGCTTGCTGTCGCTGTTCACGAAGATCAGCGGCCACAGGAAGTCGTTCCAGATCCACGTGAACTGCAGCGTGCCGAGCACGGCCAGGGCCGGCAGGCTGATCGGCAGCGCCACCCGGAGCAGCACCTGCCCCTCGTGGGCGCCTTCGACGATCGCGGACTCGCGCAGGGCGTTGGGGACGGCGGCGAAGAAGTTGCGCATCAGCAGCGTGCAGATCGGGATGCCCATGGCGATGTGCACGATGATCATCGGCCACAGCGTGTCGAGCAGGCCGAGGTGATTGAACAGGCGGAACAGGGGAACGAGGATGACCTGCGGCGGGAAGAACATCCCCGACACGATCACCAGGAACAGCAACTCGCTGCCGCGGAACGGCAGCTTGGAGAACACGTAGCCGCCCAGGATGCCCATGGCGATCGACCCCGCCGTGGCGGGCGCGGTGACCAGGAACGTGTTCATGAAGTAGATCCTGACCGACGGATGCCCCAGTGAGACCGAGAAGTTGGACAGGTCCAGGGTTCGGGGAATCGCCCACAACGTCCCGAAGGCGATGTCGCGATTGCTCTTCAGCGCGCTCAGGATCACCCCGAGCGTCGGAGCCAGAAACAGCACGGCCAGCACCGCCAGGCACGCGAACAACACCGTGCTCCACGGGAACGGGCGCCGCGTGGGGGCGGCGACGGCGTCAGTCATACAGCTCGTCCAGCTTCTTGAGCTGCCGGAAGTAGACGGCGATCACGCTCAGCGTCATGACGAACAGCACGACCGAGATCGAGCTGCCGTATCCCATCCGGTACTTCTTGAACGATTCGCTGTACATGTACATGGCCAGCGTGTCCGACGAGTGGAACGGCCCGCCTCCGGTCATGATGAACAGGATGTCGAACGCCTTCAGCGAGTTGATCACCGACAGGGCCACGGCGACCACGGTCGCCGGACGCAGCAGCGCCAGCACGACGTGGCGGATCCGCTGCCTGCGGGTGGCTCCCTCGATCTCTGCCGCCTCGATCAGGTACGGCGGGATCGACGTCAGTCCGGCCAGGAAGATCACCATCGCCAGGCCCATCTGCTGCCATGACCAGGCGACGATGACCGAAAAGAGGGCGGTCTCCGGCTCCGCAAGCCAGGCGAAGGTGGGAGGCTCTCCGGTGAACACGCCGATGGCGGCGTTCAGGAGCCCCCAGTCGGGCTGATAGATCCAGATCCAGATCTGCCCCACGACCACCGCGGCCAGACAGATCGGCAGGTAGAAGATCGACTTGAACACGTTGGCGCCGGGGACGCGGACGTCCAGCATCAACGCCAGGGCCAGCCCGCCCAGGGTCGGCAGGACAATTGCCAGCAGCGTCCAGATCAGCGTGTTGAGGGTGGCGTTGGTGAACAGCCGGTCGGTCACCACCCCGGCGTAGTTGCGCAGCCCCACGAACTGGAAGTTCGGATTGAAGCCGTTCCAGTTCGTGAAGCTGTAGTAGAACGTGTTGAGCAGCGGCCACACGACGAAGACGGCGAACACCGACACCGGCAGGAACAGCAGCGCTATCCGCCAGAGCAGCTCCCGTTGCTTCATCGTCCGGACCGTGGGCGGGAGACGGCGTTCAACCCCGTGAACGCCGTCTCCTCTCCCGATGAGTCTGTTAGCTGTCGAATACGGTCCTGACGCCTGCTTCGGTGTCGGCCAGGTGCTGGCTGTAGTTGGCCGGGTCGTCCATGAAGCGCGCGAACATGTCCAGGCCGTACTCCGCCGCCGGCGGCGTGGTGGCCAGGTCGTAGTTGAACGCGAACGTGTCGGCGTTGCCGACCGCCTCCAGCGCCCGCAACATCACCGACGTGTACGTGCTTTCGTCGACGTTGACGTTCGGCGACAGCGCTCCTTGCACCTGTGCCCACGTGGCCTGCGACGCCGGGTCGCTGGCCAGGAAGGCGACGAGCGCCTCCGCGTTGGCGCGATTCTCGGAGTTGGCCGAGATCAACCACCCGTCGACCGGTCCGACCACGGCGTTCGGCACGCCGTCGTCGATCATCGGGAACTCGAAGAAGTCGTAGTCGTCGCCGGCCATCAGCCCGTTGCCGTTCCAGTAACCGGTGATCCACGTCCCCATCAGCGTCATCGCGGCGTCGCCGCGAGACACCTTGTCCGACGCCTGGGTCCAGTCATCGGCGTTGGCGTTCTCGGCGAAGTACCCGGCGTCGACCAGGTCCTTCCAGAGCTGCATGGCCCGCTGCACCTCGTCGTCGGTGTAAGAGGCCGCGCCCGCCATCAGGCTGGCGCGGTACTCCGGACCGGCAGTGCGCAGCAGCAGGTAGTCGAACCAGAACTGCGCCGGCCAGCGGTTCATGGAGCCGAGCGCGATCGGCGTGATGCCCTGCGACTTGAGGTTCTCGCACAGCGCCAGGAACCCGTCCCAGTCGGTCGGGAACTCGGTCACCCCGGCATCGGCCATCACCTTGGTGTTGTAGAACATGCCGGCGTAGTGGTACCCGAACGGCACCAGGTAGCGGTCGCCGTTGTACATCGTGGCGCCGTCGGCCACCGACTTGGCCACCACGTCATCCAGGCCACGCTCGGCCCACATGTCGTCGATCGTGCCCAGGCTGCCCGCGTCGACCACGACTGCGTCCGCGCCCCCGCCCAGTAGCTGAAGACGTCCGGCAGGTTGCCGCCCGCGGCCCGCACCAGGATGCCGGCCTTGAAGTCTTCGTGCCCGATGGGGCTGTCGACGACCGTGATGCCGGTCTCCGCCTTGAAGTTGCCGAAGATCTCCTCCAGTCCGGCCCGCCCCAAGTCGCCGCCGAAGTAGTGGGTGATGGTGACCTCGCCATCGGCCCAGCTCATCGGTGCGATCAGAAGGAAGGCGAGCGCAATCCCCAGCGCCCTGAGCGCCGTTCTGCCCCGCTTCCAGATTATCTGTTCTCTGTGGTGCATGGTGCTACCTCCTGCCGGCTGTTTATGGGCGCATCTCCCGTTCCTGTCAACGCGTCCGGGGACGTCGGCCCCTGCGCTACAATGCCGGCGCCCGCGCCCCATTCCCCATCGACGGAGGACCGACGTTGGACAGCATTCGAGTCGGCTTCATCGGCACCGGCCGCATCTCCGACCTGCACGCGCTGGAGTACCTGCGCAACCCGCACACGCGGATCGTCGCCCTCTGCGACAGCGACCCTGGCCTGGCGTCCGCCCGCGCCGGGGCGTGGGGGCTCGACCGGCCCGTGATCTGCAGCGACTACCACGAGTTGCTGGCGTTGGAGGCGGTCGACCTGGTCGAGATCCTGCTGCCACACCACCTGCACCCGGAGGCGGCGCTGGCCGCGTTCGCCGCCGGCAAGGCCGTCTTCCTGCAGAAGCCGATCGCGCTGAACCTGGCTGATGCCGATCGCGTGATCGACGCCGCCGGGCAGGCGGGCGTGCCGTTCCGGGTGTACGAGAACTTCATCTTCTATCCGCCCGTGGTCACGGCCAAGGCGCTGGTCGACGAGGGCGCGATCGGCGAGCCGCTGACGATCCGCCTGAAGAGCAACGTCGGACGCAGCGAAACCGCCTGGCCGATCCCGAAGGGCGCCCAGGAATGGCGCCAGGATCCGCGGCGGTCGGGCGGCGGGCCGCTGCTGTTCGACGACGGCCAGCACAAGTTCGCCGTCGCCCGGCACTTCATGGGTCAGGCCGAGGAGGTGCACGCCTGGATCGGCAGCACGACGGCTCCGGACGGGTACGTGTTCGACGCCCCCGCAATGGTCTCGTTCCTGTTCGCCGGCGGCCGGTGCGGCAACCTGGAGGTGGTCTACTCGCCCGAACTGGAGATCGACGCCCCCTACTACGCCCAGGACGACCGGGTGGAGATTACTGGCACCAAGGGGGTGATCTGGATCAACCGCGGCCATGGCCGGTTGGGCGAGGTCGCCCCGGTGCAGCTCTACCGGGACGGCGTGACCAGCGACTACCGCTCGATGGAGACCGGCTGGGAGACCAGCTTCGTGCACGCGACGCGCCACGGCATCGAGGCCCTCCGGCGCGGCGAGCAGCCGCGCCTGTCCGGCCGCGACGCCCGCGAGATCCTGCGCTTCGCGCTCGCCGCGCAGGAGTCCGCCCGCACCGGCGCTGCCGTGCGGTTGGAGCCGGACACGATGGAATCTCGAGCGTGACTCCCGCGAACGATCCGTCGGTCGATTACCGCGCCCTGGTGAGGCGGGGAGCGACGGGTCACGGCTATCAGGAAGGGACGCAGCCACCGGAGCGTCACCCGCTGGTTCTGGCCCGAAGAGAGTAACGAGGTAGGCCGGTTGCACCCACGGCGGTGGGAGGGTACAAGTTCCCATGTACACGCCGAAGGCTTTCAGCAAGCCAGATGTCGGCGCCAACCTCGACTTCGTCGAGCAACAGGCGTTCGGTGCGCTGATCAGCACCGGCTCGGCAGGGCCAATGATCACGCATCTTCCCATGCTGATCGACCGCGATCGGGGGCGACTCTGCCTGCTGCGTGCTCATGTGGCCAAGGCGAACGACCACTGGCGCAGCCTCGACGATCGGCCTGCGACCATGGTCTTCAGCGGACCGCATTGCTACATCTCGGCCGGCTGGTATCGCGAGCCGCGAGTCGTTCCTACCTGGAACTACGTCGCCGCGCACCTGCACGGCACGGCGCGGCTGGTTTCAGGAATCGACGAAACGCGTCAGATGGTCGCTGATTTCGTCGATCACTTTGAATCCGAAGTGCACCATCCGTGGACCATCCCGGAGGATGAGCGGGACTACATGGACGGCCTGCTGAGCGGTATCGTGGCGTTCACCATCGATGTCGAACGCATCGACGCCTCCTGGAAGCTGAACCAGAACCACGCGCCCGCCCGCCGGAAGCGGGTGATCGAGGCTCTCCGCGAATCCGGGAGATGCGACGAAGTCGCGATCGCCGATCTCATGCAGCGGCTGGGATAGGTCCGTGGCAGTCCAATACCTGAACGTCGACCTGGAGATCGAGGGTCCCCGCCCGCTCGGCCACATCCTTCAGGAGTTCTCCGAATCGGGCATTTCCTGCCTGGGCTGCTTCGAGACCAGGCGGGGCCACTTCGCGAACTTCGAGGTGACCGCTCTGCCGTCCGATGCGAACAGCATCGTCTCCGAGTTCTGCGACGCGATCGAGGGCTTCCGTGAAGACGCCGAAGCGACGTGGGCCGGTGCTCATCGCAGGACCTTCGACATGGGTTTGGACAGCGACGGGTCGGCCGGCTGCTCCCGCTTCGAGCTGAAGGCGGATACCGTACGACGAGCGGCCGAGCTTGGAGCGTCATTGGGCATCACCATCTATTCTCTGTCGGATACCCCTGTCGAGTTCGGCAGCCCGCCGGATGAGGAGACCAGGAATGGCAGCACGGTTCATCGGCGTCCAGCTTGAGGTCGAGAGCCCCAAGCCGCTCGGTCACCTGTTCCACTCCTTCTCGGGCGCAGAGGTCGTGTCGGTGGACTACCGGGAATCGGCACGGGGCTTCGCGGCTGCGTTCGAACATGCCGGCAGAGGCGTGAGCACCGGCCCCGACATCCAGATCGCGGAATTCTGCGACACGATCCTGGACTTCGGCGACGACGCACGATCGGTTTGGACCGGCGCCTACCGGAGGACGTTCAACCTCGGATACGAAATCGACGACTCCTCGGAGTGCTTCCGGTCCGAGCTGGCGCCGGAAACGATGGCGAGCATCGCACGGGTCGGTGCGTCCGTGATCGTCGCCATCTATCCGCGCGATTCGGGCGAACCCGCGAGCTGAAGACCGAGCCCGCCGGCCGCGGGCGGGGCTACTCGGGCTCCACGACCACCGCGGTGCCGTAGGACAGGATCTCGGACGCGCCGCTCATGATCGCGGAAGTGGTGAAGCGGATGTCGGTCACCGCGTTGGCGCCGCGCTTCTGGGCGTCGGCGGCCAGGCGGTCCACCGCTTCACCGCGGGCGTCGTCCATCATCGTGGTGTAGGAGACGATCTCGCCTCCGACCATGGTCTTGAAGCCGGCCATGATGTCTCGGCCCATGTGGCGGGAGCGGACCGTGTTGCCGCGGACCAGGCCGACCGTCTTGACGATTCGGTGGCCGGCGATGCTCGCGGCCGTTGTCAGGATCATCGTTCATCCTCCCCTTGCTGACCGGACTATACGGGAGCCGGCGTACTATGGGGGAGTGACCGCGCAGCGCTTCGTCGATGCCTTCACCCGTTGCGGTCACGACGACCCGTGCGCGGAGCACGAGATCACCGCCGCCGTCTGCGTGGTGCTGGGTGGGCCGGACGCCGCCCCGGCGCTCTGCTTGATCAAGCGTTCGGAGCGTCCGGACGATCCGTGGTCGGGACAGATGGCGCTTCCCGGCGGCCGTGTCGACCGGACCGATGCCAACCCGAGCGCGGCAGGTATGCGCGAGACCGCCGAGGAGGTGGGGCTCGACCTGACACGGTACCGGCACCTGGGCGCCCTGCCGCCCATGCCGATCACCCGCCGGGGCCGGCCACACCTGGGCTGGCTGCAGCCGATCGTCCATCTCTGCTGCCCGGAGATGCCGGAGCTGCACCCCCAGCCGTCCGAGGTCGCCGCCGCGTTGTGGATCCCCCTCACCCACCTGACCGACCGGGACCACCGGACGTCGGTGGCGATCGCCGACGGCAGCCGCCGCCTGCTGTTTCCCGGGATCGCCTGCGGCGGCGAGGTGATCTGGGGCCTCACCTACCGGGTACTGGGCTCCCTGTTCGAGCTCGTCCAGCCGGAGACGGATCAGCCGCGGAGGTAGTCCTGGACGTCGATCGGCACGCCGCCCCGCTTCGCGGACTCCCATCCGGCCAGCAGCGGCGCCAGCGTGGACAGACCGTCGCGGTAGTCGTTCAGCAGCCCGCTGCCGTCCCCGCTTCTGACCGCTTCGCAGAAGCGGCGGTCCAGCTCGAACCAGGGATTGAAGTCCTCAGCCTCGTACACCGTGCGGCCGTTCATCTCGATGCGCTCGTAGCCGTGCACGCCGAGGTAGCCGCCCTCGAAGCAGATCAGGAAGTAGGGCTCGTTCGCCGGACCGTCCCGATGGGCGCAGACGAACGCAACGGTCATGGTCGCGCCGCCTTCCATGACGAAGTTGAACGAAGCAGAAAGCGGCGTCAGGTACGGCGCGCGCTCGGTGAAGAACGCCTGCGCGGTCGTGATGTCCAGCCCACTCATGAAACGGCAGTAGTCCACGGCGTGCGGACCCCAGTCGAAGAAGGCGGCTCCGTAGCTGCGGAACTCGGCGTTGGCGGCGTCCCGGGCCGGCAGGTCGCGGAAGCTCTGGAAGCGGATGTGGACGACATTCTTGTCGGCGAGCAGGCGCTTCGCCTCCTGGAAGATCGGCCGGTAGCGCTCGCGGAAGCCGACGGTGGACAGCACCCTGCCCCGGCGGATCGCCGCGTCGATGCGGCGCGCGGTCCGCATCTCCGTTGCCTGCGGCTTCTCGCTGAACAGGTGGATGCCGCGCTCGGCGGCGGCCACTTCCACGTCGCCGCGCACGGCCGCCGGGACGATCGACCACAGCGCGTCGAGCCGCTCCCGGTCGAGCATCCGCATGCCGTCGGTGTACACGGCGGGGATGCCGAAGCGCGCGGCCGTGGCTCGCGCCGCCCGTTCGTCGACGTCGCACACCGCCACCACGCGCACGCCGTCGATGCGCGCCAGGTTCGGCAGGTGCTCGCGGTTGGCGAAGTTGCCGGCGCCGTAGACGCCGACGCGCAGCGGGCCGTCCACCCTACCGGTCTTCGTCGTTCACCGCCTGCAGGAGGGCGTGGATGTAGCCGTACGTGTAGGCGAAGCCGACCTGGTGAGGCTCGGCGCCGGACAGGCCCGGAACGTGGTCGGGCATGATCATGTACCGGTAGCCGACCTCCTTGAGGGTCCGGAGCGCCTTGAGCATGTCGACGTCGCCCTCGTCCGGGAACACCTCGACGAAGTTCCCCAGTCCACCCTTGATGTTGCGGAAGTGGATGTTGAAGATCTTGTCGCGCTCTCCGAAGTAGCGGATCACCTCGCAGATGTCCGCCCGCGGATTCTGCAGCGACTCGGCCATGCAGCCGATGCAGAAGTTGAGGCCGTTGTAGGGGCTGTCGTAGAGCTCGATCAGCTTCTTGAAGCCGTTCACCATGCCGAGCACGCGGGCCACGCCGCGGTACTCGACGCCGTAGCCGATGCCGGGATCGGACGGGTGGCAGGCCATCTGGATCTTGTACTCCTCGGCCACCGGCATGATGTGCTGCAGCCAGTGGTCGATGCGCTCCCACATCGTGTCCTCGTCGGCGGGACCGCCCTCGAACGTGCCGAGCGACCGGTCCAGCTTTTCGAGCTCGAACGACGACAGCTTCGCGCCGCCCCGCCCGTAACGCGGCTCGGTGCGCAGGTGGCCGAGCAGCGTGACGTTGTAGTTGAGCCCGCGCAGTCCCGCCTCCGCGGCCATCCGCACCGTCTCGCACATGCGCTCGATCTGACGGTCACGCGCGTCGCTCGGTCCCAGGAAGATCGCGCCGGCGGCGTTCACGAACGCGCTCCGCGATCCGAGCGGGACGTGGATCATCTCCAGCTCGATGCCGTAGCGGGCGAAGCGTTCGCGCAGCGCCTTCAGCGTGTCCGCCGTCCACTCCTCCCACGGTTCCGTCGGCATCTGGTCCACGTGCATGACGCCGAGCTGGGCCAGAACCTCGATGTCGGTGTCGTGCCGGCAACCGAACTGCGTTCCTACGTACACGAGCGCGACTCAGCCGCTGACGGTCTGCGCGATCTGCGCGGGCGAGATCTGGTGGTGGCTCAGCACGGTGGTGGCGCTGCCCTGCTCGATCTTCAGGAGCTGCGGCGACTCGTGGCGCACGCCGTAGCGCTCGGCGATCTTGTTGGACAGCTTGCGCTGCTCGATCACGTTCACCCAGTAGACGGGTTGATCGAACTCCGTGCTCTCCACCACCTGCGCCGCCGCCGCCGACACCGGACAGACGGTCGAGTGCTTGTAGATGTAACAGTCGGCAGGCAACTCCGACCTCTTCTCCATCCGCTTGATCACCGCAGCCTCCTCATCGCGCGTATCGCCACCGCATGGCGGCACTGCATCGTACCACGGAGGCCGGGTTCCTCACGGTTCCCTGGCGGCGGAACCGTCCCGCTTGTTGCGCAGCACGGCCAGCGCATCCCACGCGGCGGGGAATCCTCCGAACGCGCTCATCTGCAGCATGACCTCCTCGATCTCCGTCTTCGTGCATCCGGAGCCCAGCGCCCGGTCGACATGAACGTCGATCTGCTCGGGCCGGCCGAGCACCGTCAACGCCGCGATCGTGCACAGCAGGCGGGTCCTGAGATCCAGCCCGGCCCTTCCGTACAGGTCATGCATCACGTGCGTCATCACGAGTCGTTCGAACTCGGGATGTAGCGCGCGCATCTGCTCGGCAGAAGCCGATGCAGCGGCCTCTCCGATCATCGTCGAGAGCAGCGTGCGCCCTGACTCGTAGCGTTCGTCGTCGGTCATACATCCTCCCTGCTCCGGCTCCACGTCGTCGCCCCGCGACAGCGCGAAGTCCGCACAATACCCGTATGATGCCGTTCATGACGGTAAAGGCACGGTATGCGAAGGAGGGCTACCTGAGCCCGGTCCCCGCGCTGACGCCCGCGGAGGCGGCCGCCTTCCGGTCGAAGCTGGAAGCCTTCGAGGAGGCGGAGCCGGAGCGGGCGCCCGCCATCCTTCGCCACAAGGGCCACGTCGTGCTGGCGTGGCTCTCCGAGCTGGTCCGCCACCCCCGGGTGCTCGACCCGGTGGCGGAGATCCTGGGGCCGGACCTGCTGTGCTGGACCTCCAACGCGTTCATCAAGAAGCCCGGCGACGGTGGGTTCGTTTCCTGGCACCAGGACGCGACCTATTGGGGCCTGTCCTCGGACAAGGTGGTCACCGCCTGGATCGCCCTGTCGCCCAGCACTCCCGACAACGGCTGCATGCGGGTGGTCCCCGGCTCCCACACCGCCGAGCAGATGCCCCACAAGGACACGTTCGACGCCCGCAACCTGCTCACCCGCGGCCAGGAGGTCGCAGTCGAGGTGGACGAGGGCGAGGCCGTCGATCTGGTGCTGGAAGCCGGGCAGATGTCCCTTCACCACGTCCTCATCGTGCACGGCTCCGCGCCGGCGGCGCGCGGCGACCGGCGCATCGGCATCGCGGCACGCTACGTCCCCACCTCCATCCGCCAGACGTCCGGCATGCGCGACACCGCAACCCTGGTGAGGGGCGAGGACCGCTACGGCCACTTCGACCTGGAACCCGCACCGGAGGCCGACCTGGACGCCGCCGCGATGGCCGCCTACGACGAGGTCCTTGCCGCCAGCAAGGCTCTCTTGTACCGGGAGACGGACGGGGAGTCCTGAGCGGCCGCCCTCGGCTCTACCCCGTGCGCAGGACCTCGCCGCCCCGCTCGCCGGTCAGCGTGCCGTCCCGCACGGTGATGGTGCCGTTGACCACCACGTGGCGCATGCCGGTCGCCAGCCGATTCGGATCGAACGTCGTGGCGGTGTCGGCGAAGCGGCCGGCATCGAACACGGCGAGGTCGGCCCGCATGCCCGGCGCCAGCACGCCCCGGTCGGACAGGCCCATGATCGCCGCCGGCCTGCCGGACAGCTTGTGGACGGCCGCTTCCGGGGTCAGGCGCCCGGTCTCGCGGACCATGAAGCGCCAGAACCAGGCGGCCCAGCCATAGGCGCCCATGAACGCCGAGCCCGCCAGCGGCCCGTCGGGGGCCAGCGCGGTCGCGTCGGACCCCGGCACGCACAGGTCATGGGCGAACACCGACTCCTGCATCTCCGGCGTGTAGCTGCGCATGATCACCATCGGCGGCCTGCCGGCGCCCGCACTGTCGCGCAGCAGGTCGCACGCTGCGTCGAACGCGCTCGATCCCCGGCGGCGGCCGATCTCCTCGAAGTCCGCTCGCGCCAGGTCCGGCCAGACGTCGTTGTCCAACAGGTACACGCGGCCCCAGTCGCCGAGACCGGTGATGATGGAGCGATGGGAGCGGATGCGTTCCCGCGACGCGGGCATGCCAAGGTGCCGTACCTGGCTCTCCGGGCTTTCGCCGAGCAGCCACTGCGGCAGCATCGCGTACAGGAACGTCAGGCCGTAGAGGCGGGTGTGCATGTCGAAGGCGACGTCGTCGCCGGCGGCGCGTGCGTCGTCGACCGCATCGACACAGCGCGCGGTGTGCTCCGGGCCGCTGCGCGGCGCAAGGTGGGAGACCTGCAGACGCGCGCCGGCGGCGCGGGCGGTGCGGATCGCCTCCTCCACCGCGCCGACGGCACCGTCGTCCCGGTCGCGGGTGTGGGTCGCGTAGATGCCTCCGCGCCGTGCCGCGGCCGCCGCCAGCGCCGTGATCTCCGGCTCGCGGGCACCCTGTTCGGTGGCGTACTCCAGGCCGGTCGAATAGCCCCAGGCTCCGGCGTCCAGGCCCTCTTCCAGGAGGTGCTTCATGCCGGCCACCTCGCCATCGTCCGCCGGCCGGTCGTCCAGCCCCACGGTCGCCAGGCGCAACTGGCCGTTGGGCACCAGGGTCATCACGTTGACCGCCGGACGCGCCCGCTGCAGACGCTCCAGGTAGGCGGCCGGTGTCGACCAGTCGATGGGCACCTGGCCGTCATAGCCGTAGATGATGCGGGTGGACAGCGCGCGGTCCCTGATCGGGAAGCAGCCGTGCCCGCAGTTGCCGACCACCTCGGTCGTCACACCCTGGTGCACGGCGCTCACCGCCCGCGGATCGACCAGCAGGGTGTAGTCGGAGTGGCTGTGGATGTCGATGAACCCCGGCGTCACGTTCAGGCCACGCGCATCGATCTCCAACGCCGCCGATGCGCGAATGTGCCCGACCTCCGCCACTCGCCCGCCGCTGACCGCGACATCCGCCTTCACCGGCGGAGCGCCGGTGCCATCGAACACCAGACCGCCGCGGACGATGAGGTCGGGCGGCGTCAAGGAGCGGGCGGTGGAAGCGCCGACCAGCCGCCGGAGACGGGCTGCTCGAACGAGGCCCGGACGGTGATGGAGATGCCGCCGCGCACGCTGAAGGCGCCGGTCACCTCGCAGGCGACGGGCTGCAGCGCCGCGACCAGGTCGTCGAGGATGCGGTTGGTCACGTGCTCGTGGAAGGTCCCCTCGTTGCGGTAGGACCACAGGTACAGCTTCAGTGACTTGGACTCGACGACCCGCTGGTCGGGGATGTAGCGGATGGAGATGGTGGCGAAGTCCGGCTGCGCGGTCATGGGGCAGACGCAGGTGAACTCCGGGCACTCCAGGACGACCAGGTAGGGACGGTCCGGATTGCGGTTCGGGAACGTCTCCAGTTTTCTGGACGGCTCGGCGACGCCTTCCGAGCCGAGCAGGGTCAGCTCGCCGCCGACCGCGGGATCGTCAGCCACCCGACCGCACGCCGAGGCGGAGCGGCGTGAAGTCCGTCCCGGTGTCGAAGTGGTCGACTCCTTCGCTCCGTTTCAGCCATCTCACGACCGCGTAGGTCAGCGGCGTCGCGACCGTCTCGTACGCCACCTTGAACAGCCACTGCGCCACCACGAGCTGGAGCACCTGGCCGGAAGGGAACACGCCGATGAAGGCGACCGTGATGAACACGCCGGAGTCGACCAGTTGGCCGACCACGGTGCTGCCGATGGTGCGCAGCCACAGCATCCTGCCCGAGGTGGCCACCTTGAGCTTGGCGAGCACGAACGAGTTGATGAACTCTCCGGCGAGGTAGGCCAGGAACGATGCGGCCACGATGCGCGGGACCGCGCCCAGGGTACGCACGTAAGCATCCTGGCCGTCCCAGAAGCCGGCCGGCCGCAGCCACCCGCCGATCGCGATGGCGAGGACCGCGACGGCGTTGCAGAGGAAGCCGATCCAGATCACCCGGCGGCAGCGCTGGTAGCCGTACACCTCCGTGAGCACGTCCCCGAGGATGTAGGTCAGGGGGAACAGGATCACCGCCGCGGGCAGCACTATGGTCGCGGTGAAGGCGACCTGCTTGCCGGCGATGATGTTCGAGACTACCAGCGTGGTCACGAACAGGGCCGTGATGGCGTCGAGGTGGCGGGGGCGTGAAGACTGCGGCATTGTCGATCGAGCCTACCCGTGACCGGCCTGCCACGCAAGAATGAACGTTTGCGAAACGGAGCCTCGAATCCCGCCCTGTCGGCTCTCCCGTGCATGACTGCCACAGACGCGCGCGGTACCATGCGGAGGTAATGAACCAAGGAGTACCGCGGTGCCGACACCACACGATCTGACGCGACTGGGCCAGGCGGTCTGGCTCGACTTCATCCAGCGCAGCTTCCTGCGCGACGCCGGCCTCTCCCGGCTGGTAGCCGACGGCGTGCGCGGGGTCACCTCGAACCCGACCATTTTCCAGAAGGCGATCGGCGAAAGCGACGACTACGACCAGCAACTCCGCGAGGTGCCGCGCGATGCCTCCACCGAGGAGGCGTACGAGGCGCTGGCGATCGCGGACATCGCGCGCGCATGCGACGAGTTGCGGCCCACCTACGACCGCCTCGATGGACGCGACGGATTCGTGAGCCTGGAGGTGAGCCCGGCGCTCGCCCACGACACGCGGGCAACGGTGGCGGCTGCCAAGCGCCTGGCCGCCGCGGTCGGCCGCCCGAACCTGATGATAAAGGTGCCGGGCACCCCGGCCGGAGTGCCCGCCATCGCCGAGCTGATCGGCTCCGGGGTCAACATCAACGTCACGCTGCTGTTCTCCGTGCGCGGCTACCGCGCGGTGGCAGCCGCCTACCTGGAAGGCCTGACCACGCTCGCCGCACGCGGACCCACCGTGCCCGGCGGCCACGCCGTGAACCGCATCGGCTCGGTGGCGTCGTTCTTCGTGAGCCGCGTCGATACTGCCGTCGACGACGCCCTGCCGGGCGGATCGCCGCTGCTGGGCACGGCGGCGGTCGCCAACGCCAGGGTCGCCTACGCGGCCTACCAGTCGATCTTCTCCGGAGAGCGCTGGGAGAATCTGGCCGCGGCCGGTGCCCGCGTGCAGCGCCTGCTCTGGGCAAGCACCAGCACCAAGAACCCGGCCTATCACGCTACCAAGTACGTGGACGAGCTGATCGGTCCCGACACCGTCAACACGATGCCTCCGGAGACGCTGGACGCCTTCCGCGCCGGCGGCACGGCCGCGGTCACGCTGACCGCCGGCCTGGACGAGGCGCGGCGTCACATCGACGGACTTGCCGGCGCCGGCGTCGACCTGGACCGGGTGACGGCGGACCTGCAGCAGGCCGGCGTCGCCTCGTTCGCGGAGTCCTTCGACGCGCTGCTCGCGTCGGTCGAGCACAAGCGGTCCGAGCTGGCCGCTTGACGTTCCATTGCACCGGCTCCTCCATCGCGGAGGAGCTCCGCGCCTGCGAGGAGCGCCTGCGAGCCGAACGGATCGGCGATCGGCTGCGGGCGCGCGACCACACGGTCTGGGGTCCCGACCCGACCGAGGTCGCCGACCGCCTGGGCTGGCTGACGCTGCCCACGGCGATGAGCGCCGAGCTGCCCGCGATCGAGCAGGTGGTCGCCGACGCACGGGCAGGCGGTCTGACCCGGGCGCTGCTGCTGGGCATGGGCGGCTCCAGCCTGGCCCCCGAGGTGTTCGGCCGCGTGCTGGGCATCCGCCCCGGCTACCTGCGCCTGCGCGTGCTGGACAGCACCCATCCCGACGCCGTGCGTGCCGCGGTGGCCGAGGCGCCGCCCGAGCGCACGCTGGTGATGGTCGCCACCAAGTCGGGCGGCACGGTGGAGACGATCAGCCTGTTCCGGCACCTGTTCACGTGGCTGGACCGGAAGCTGGGCCGCGCGGCGGCGCAGGCGCGCGTGGTGGCGATTACCGATCCCGGCTCCGGCCTGGAACGCGAGGCCCGCGAGCTCGGGGCGGCGCACGTGATGTACGGCGACCCGGAGGTGGGCGGCCGCTACTCGGCGCTGTCCAACTTCGGCCTGCTTCCGGCAGCACTCATGGGCGTGGACGTCGCGCGGCTGCTGGAGGCTGCCGCGGCCGAGGCGGCGCAGCCGGTCGAGGACAGCGCCGGGGTCGCGCTGGGCGCCCTGCTGGGCGCCGCCGAGCGGTCCGGGCGCGACAAGCTGATGCTGCGTTCCTCGAAGAGCCTGGCGCCGCTCGGCGCCTGGATCGAGCAGCTCATCGCGGAGAGCACCGGCAAGAACGGCCGCGGCATCCTGCCCGTGGACGGCGAGATGGAGCTCGATGCCGGCCGCTATCCGGCCGACCGGGTGTTCGTCGGCCATCGCCTGGGAACCGAGCCGGCGGGCGGCCTGGATGCGCTGGCCGAGGCCGGCCACCCGGTGGCCGAGTGCGTCCTCGATTCGCCCGGCGAGCTGGGCGCGGTCATGTACCGGTGGGAGATCGCCACCGCCGTGGCCGGCGCCGTGATGGGCATCAACCCCTTCGATCAGCCGAACGTGGAATCGGCCAAGGTGAGGGCGCGAAGCATGGTCGACGCCTACCGCGACACCGGCTCCCTGCCGGCGCTGACCCCGACGGCGGCCCTCGGCGGCCTGGCCGTGTACGGCGGTGACGCGACAGACGTGCCCGGCGCACTCGCGGCGTTCCTGCGGCCGCCGGAGTCGAATGGACCGCGCGGGTACGTGGCGCTGCACGCCTACCTTGCGCCCACGCCCGCCACCGACGCGGCGCTGGACCGGCTGCGGCGGCGCATCCTGGAGATCACCGGCGTTGCCACGACCTGCGGCTACGGCCCGCGGTTCCTGCACTCCACCGGCCAACTGCACAAGGGCGACGCCGGGACCGGCGCGTTCATTCAGCTCACGGCCGGCTGCACGGACGACCTGCCGATTCCGGACCGGGCCGGCGCCGAGGCGAGCTCGCTGTCGTTCGGGGTCCTGATCGAGGCGCAGGCGCTCGGCGACCGGCAGGCGCTGCTCGACGCCGGCCGGCGCGTGCTCCGCGTCGACCTGGGTTCCGATCCGCCCGCTGGACTGGACACGCTCGTCTCGGCCATACCGTGAAGGAGCAGCCGATGCCGGACTTCGACCCCCGCGAGCAGCGCCGAATCATGGGCATGTTCGCCACGGGCGTGTCCGTGGTGACGACCGGGCAGGGAGCCGCCGGCTGGGCGATGACCGCCAACTCGCTCCTGTCGCTGTCCCTCTCCCCTCCGCTGATCCTGTTCGCCGTCGACCTGCGCAACGCCATGCGCGAGCGGCTGACCGAGTCGGCGGCCTTCGCGGTCAGTATCCTGCGCCGCGACCAGGAAGACCTCTCCCAGCGCTTCGCCACCCCCGGCCCCAAGAGCCTGGAAGGCGTCCCGCTGCGCACGGCCGAGACCGGCGCCCCGGTGTTTCGCGACGCGCTGGGGTGGGTGGACTGCCGGCTCACCGATCGGCTGCCGGGCGGCGATCACGAGATCTTCATCGGCCGGATCGTCGCCGGGAACGCCGAAGACGGCGATCCGCTGCTGTTCTTCGGCGGCTCCTACCGCAGCATCGCGCCGCACGGCGAAGACTGATCCGGCGGCCGCTCGCCGGCACCCCTCGTCGGGTATGATTGCGTCCGTCATGCCTGTCATTCCCCACGCCCTGCACGCCGCCGGCGAGGCGATCGACGGATTCACCGTCCGCTCGGTCGATCCCGTACCGGAGGTGCGCGGACGCGCCTACCGGATCGACCACCGGGCGAGCGGAGCCCGCATCCTGCACGTGCACTGCGACGACCCGGAGAACCTGTTCTCGATCAACTTCCCCACGCCGCCGCCGGACGACACCGGGCTGCCGCACATCCTCGAGCACGTGGTGCTCGCCGGCTCCCGCCGCTTTCCGGTGCGCGAACCGTTCTTCGAGATGCTGAAGATGAGCATGGCGACCTTCATCAACGCCATGACCGCGCCGGACTGCACCTACTACCCGGTGGCCAGCAATACCCGCAAGGACCTGTTCAACCTGGCCGAGGTGTACTTCGACGCGGTATTCCATCCCCTGCTCACCGAGGACTCCTTCAAGCGTGAGGGGCACCACCTGGCCCCCGCCGACGCGGACGACCCGACCGGGGCGCTGTCGGTGACCGGCATCGTCTACAACGAGATGAAGGGCGCCTACTCCAGTCCGCTGGCACGGCTGTACCGCGGCGCCACGCGCAAGCTGCTGCCGGACACCATCTACGGCCGCTCCTCCGGCGGCGAGCCGGAAGCGATTCCGGATCTCACCTACGACGCCTTTCGCCGCTACCACGCCGACCACTATCAGCCCGGCAACGCCTACTTCTTCCTGTACGGGGACATCCCGACGCGGGACTACCTGGAGTTCCTCCGGCCACGGCTCACCGGCCTGACCAGCACCGCGCCGGTGATCGACCTGGGCCTGCAGCCGCGCTGGTCCGAGCCGCGCCACTTCGACGACACCTACCCGATCGGTCCGGGCGAGGCCACTGACGGCAAGACCTACCTGTTTCTGGGCTGGCTGACCGCCGACGCCACCGACGTCGACGCCGGGATCGAGTGGTACCTGCTCGACACGATCCTGCTCGGCCACGAGGCGGCACCGCTGCGCAAGGCGATCATCGACAGCGGCATCGGCGCCGACCTGGTCTCCTCGGGCGCGTTCCCGCTGGGGCGGGAGATCGCCTTCGCCGTGGGTATCAAGGACAGCGAGGCCGGCCGCACCGAGCGCTTCACCGACCTGGTCGTATCCACCCTGAGCGACATCGCAGAGCGCGGGGTGACCGCCGAGCAGGTCGACACCGCCCTGCAGCAGGCCACCTACCACTACCAGGAGATCCAGCCCATGTACCCGCTGCACATGCTGGACCGGGTCCTGGACGCGTGGATCTACGGCATGGACCCGCTGACGTTTCTGCGCCTGGGCGAGCACCTGGACTCATTCCGGCAGCGCTACCGCGACGATCCGAAGCTCTTCGAGCGGATGATCCGCGAGCGGCTGCTTGCCAACCCGCACCGCCTGCGCATCTGCCTGCGCCCCGATCCGGGCATGCAGGAACGCACCGACACGGCCTTCACGGAGCGGATGCGCACGCTGCGCGGCGGCCTCTCCGACGCCGATACGGAACGGATCGCCGAGCAGGCGGCCGCGCTGCAGCGGAGCAACAGCCAGCCGAACAGCCCGGAAGCGCTCGCGCGGCTTCCGCAGCTTGCCGTGGGCGACCTGCCGGGGGAGATCACGCACCTCGATACCACCGTGCACGACGTGGGCGGGGTGGACCTGCTGCGCAACGACGTGTTTGCCAACGGCGTCAACTACCTGGCGCTGTCGTTCGACCTGGTCGGGCTGCCGGCGGAGCTCTGGCCCTTCGTGCCGCGCTACACGTCCGCGCTGCGCAAGCTCGGCGCCGCGGGACAGGACTACGCCGCGATCGCGCGGCGCAGCGCGGCCACCACCGGTGGCATCGCCGCATCGACCGGCATCGGCTGCCACGCCGAGGTGCCGCAGCGGCCGGTCTGGCGGCTGACCGTGCGGCTCAAGGCGCTCGACGGCCAGATGGAGTCCGCCCTGGAACTGCTGCGCGACCTGCTGTTCGAGGTCGACCCCGGCGATCGGGAGCGGCTGCGCGAGGTCATGGTGCAGACGCGCTCCCGCTTCCGCACCCAACTCGTGCACCAGGGACTCGGCACCGCCCAGACCTACGCCGCGCGCGGCATGAGCGAGGACGGCTACCTGCACGACCTGATGGGCGGGCTCCCGCAACTCGACCAGTGCGAAGCGGTCGCGGGCGCGTTCGACGATCACGCCGACGCGCTGATCGGGCGGATCGAGTCGATCCGCGACTTCCTGCTGAACCGCGACCGGCTGGCGGTGAGCTTCACCGGCAGCGACGCCGCGTTCGGCCTGGCTTCCACCGCCCTCGCCTCCTGGACCGCGTCGATGCCGGCTGTTTCGGTCGTTGCCGAGCCCACCGGGTTCGCTTCGCTTCCGCCGGCCCATGCCGGCCTGGCCGGGCCGATCCAGGTGGCCCACTGCGCCAAGATGATCCCGGCGCCGCACGCCTCCGACCCGGCCGAGGCGCCGCTGCGGGTGGGAGCCCACCTGATCCGCATGGACTACCTGCTGCCGGAGGTGCGCTTCAAGGGCAACGCCTACGGCGCGAGCTTCTCCTACGATTCGCGGTCCGCGCGGGCCGCCTTCGGTTCGTTCCGCGACCCGCACGTGGCGCGCACGCTGGGCGTGTTCGACGCCACGGACCGCTACGTCGCCGACTCCGAGTGGAGCCAGCTCGACATCGACCGCGCCATCATCGCCACCGCCAAGGGCGACTTCCGACCCGTCCGTCCCGGGCAGGCGACCGGCGCGGCGCTGCAGCGCCACCTCAGCGGCACCACCGATGAGCTGCGCCAGCAGCGCTACGAGTCACTGCGCAAGGTCACTCCGCGGACGGTGAAGGAAGCGCTCGGCGAGCTGCTGGCGCCATCCGGGCAGGCCTCGGTCTGCGTGGTATCCAGCCGCCAGAAGCTGGAGCAGGCCAACCAGGAACTGCAGCAGCCGCTGGACGTGCGCGACATCCTGCACCCCGGCACCGGCGGCCGCCCCGGTCCCGCAGCCGCGGGGTAGCGGTCCGCCGATGGGCTCGGTCGAACACGGCGCGCAGCTCACCGGCACCTGGAAGAAACGCCATCCGCTGATCAGCGATGTCCGCCGCCGGCCGCTGCTCTACCTCATGGTGCTGCCGGCGGTCGTCGGGATCGTCCTGTTCCGCTATCTGCCCGCGTACAACATGGTCATCGCCTTCCAGAACTTCGATCTTCTGGACGGCGTTTGGGGCAGCGACTGGGTCGGGCTGAAGTGGTTCCTCAAGTTCTTCCGTGATCCGTTCTTTGTCCGGCTGATCCGGAACACGTTCCTGCTCGCGTTCTTCAGCCTGGTCTGGGGCTTCTGGCCGCCGATCCTGCTGGCGCTGCTGTTCCATGAGCTGCGGTTCGACCGCTTTCGCCGCGTCAGCCAGTCGATCAGCTACCTGCCGCACTTCCTGCCCACGGTGGTGATGGCAGGGCTGGTGCTGGAACTGTTCTCCACCGACGGACTGGTGAACCGCATCATCGGCGCCGTCGGGATCGAGGGCGTCCGCTTCTTCAACGAACCGGGCTGGTTTCGGCCGCTCTATATCGGCTCAGGGATCCGGCCGCAGGGCGGCTGGGGGTTTCTTCTTTCCCTACCCGCCCGCCCCGGCGGCAACGCCCAGCCGCACGA